>NZ_CAWNNO010000022.1:0-291564 GCF_963876085.1 Synechococcus sp. BDU 130192
CCTCCCCAGACTGTGGCGAGTTCGGCGAGATTGACGGTTTTCGCCCGGAATAATGCTATCAGGAACATCGCAACGAAGGAGAGTCTGGCTCCATGCCATCCAATATGGGGTCGCAATTGGTCGCGAATTTCGCTAATCTGACTCATGAGGGTTTGCTTGGTTATCTTCTAATTCCTATCAAACCCTCTCCCTCTATCCTTTTCAAGTTTTTGTCCTGTACTGAGAAGTCGTATTTGCTTGGCTATCCAAATCAACAATTAAAATCCGTTTGCCTTGCTTCTGCAATGCGGCGGCGAGATTGACTACTGTTGTTGTTTTGCCAACTCCGCCTTTATTGTGATAAACAGCGATGATTTTCATACGATTTTTTCGCGCGGTTAAATTTTTTTCTGGTTGAATTTCAGACTTTTTTCGACTACTGGGAACGGGTTTTAAACTTTCACGACCAACTAAAAACTTGATTTTTTCTAGGTTAGCATTAATTTCTGATCCTGAGCATTGAAAACACAGATCTATTTTTGAGCCATCTCGTTCGTAAATACGAAAATCTTTGCCATTCGTTAATATTCCATAGGGGGACTTTAAACTGGTCAAATAGGTTCTTAGACGAGGCACATGACGATCTAAATTTTCTCTCGGACTTTTGGCTTCAATAATAAGATTTAGAGGAGAGCTACTATCCCAAGTGAAAGGCATTACCGTCGCGGTAAACGCCATAAAATCAAGACGAATATTGCCAAAGGCAACTTCTTGGTACCAAGTGTTAGGCGGATAACCTAGTTTTGGCAATAAGTAATGGACAATTAATTTACTTTCGACTTCTGTTTCGTTACGAAATAAACTGGGATCAGGAATCACGGCACTCAAAACATTGTGTTTCTTCGCCCATTATCTCCTATATGGATACCAGTTTTTTTGAAGTTTTATAAATTTTAAAAGGATAACTTTAGCAAGTTACAAAGTATTTCTTTGTACATAACGCTCAAGAATAATTCAAGCTTGACATTATCCTTTTGCCTCAACACCTAGATAGAATCTAACCAATTTTCTTCTGAGTCAGAATCAGCACCAACATAAGCTGGAGGATTTGTTTCTCTGGTCGGAGATTCTAAACCATTAGCTGTTTGCTCTGGCTCATCTGTCCCAAACCATTGATCATCGGGCTGTTCGGCATCAAAGGAAACAGTCGTCTCATCTTCACCCCAATCATCATCGGGTTCATCGAGTTCAGCCTCTGCAACCACAATTTCATCCGGTGCGACGACAGGAAGAATTTCTGCTTCTGTTGTTACGGACACCTCTTCAGATTCTGTGGGTTGTTCTTCCGGTGCTGCGGCGATCGCCTCTTCCGAAATCACCTCCTCTGACATTGTCTCCGCAATCACCTCTGGCACTTCTCGTTCGGGTCGCTGCCGATCAAAAACCAAGGCACCCTCGACGCAATCAACTAAAATGCGATCGCCTTCCATAAAGTCCGTTTCTAAAATGCGATTGGCGATCGGGTTTTCGAGTTCCCGTTGAATCGCCCGTTTTAAAGGTCTTGCCCCAAAGGTCGGGTCATAGCCTGCTTCTACTACATGGTCGAGGGCTGCATCCGTGAGCGACAATGTAATTTTTTGGTCGGCCAGGAGCTTTTCAATGCGATGAATTTGCAGTTTGACAATCTCGCGCAACTCATCCCGCTTCAGGGTGTGGAAAATAATCAGTTCATCAATCCGGTTCAAAAATTCTGGGCGGAAATTTTTTCGTAATGCCCCCGTCACTTTGTCCCGCATCTTGTCGTAGTTCGCGTCATCTCCCGACAAACTGAGGATAAATTCACTACCGATATTGCTCGTCATCACAATGATCGTATTGCGGAAATCTACCACCCGGCCTTGGGAATCGGTGATCCGGCCATCATCCAGCACCTGCAACAGGATATTAAAAACATCCTTATGGGCTTTTTCCACCTCATCCAGCAGCACCACCGAATAGGGACGACGACGCACCGCCTCCGACAGTTGCCCTCCTTCTTCGTAGCCCACATAACCCGGAGGCGCACCGATTAATCGGGATACCGCATGTTTTTCCATGTATTCAGACATGTCAATGCGTACCATCGCCTCTTCACTATCAAAGAGGAACGCTGCTAAAGCACGGGCTAATTCTGTTTTCCCGACCCCCGTCGGCCCCATAAACATAAACGAGCCAATCGGACGACTGGGATCCTTCATCCCAGCCCGGGCGCGACGAATGGCAGCGGAGACCGCTTCCACCGCTTCCTGCTGACCGATCACCCGCTCGTGCAAATGTCCTTCGAGTTGCAGCAGTTTTTGCCGTTCGGATTCCATCAAACGATTCACGGGAATCCCTGTCCAACGGGCAACAATTTCGGCGATATCCGCTTCCGTGACCTGCTCCCGTAACATGGCATCCCCTGCGGCTTGGATTTCCAGCAGTTTGACTTCTTTTTGGCTCAGTTCTGCTTGTAACCCTTCTAAACGACCATATTTCAATTGAGCCGCTTTGTTGAGGTCATAGGCGCGTTCAGCTTGTTCCACCTGGAGACGCAGTTGTTCTTCCTCTTCCTTGAGAGAATTAATTTCATCGATGAGATTTTTCTCGGCGAGCCACTGGGAAGAAAGGTCTTTCTGTTGGATTTCAAGGCTTTTAATTTCTTCGTCAATGCGGTCTAAGCGTTCCTTAGAAGCGAGATAGGCCGGGGAAGTCGCGCCGAGTTGTTCTTCACCTTTGAGGGAAAGCTGCTCCATTTGTAGCTGCATTAGGCGACGATCAATCGCTTCGAGTTCAACGGGTTTGGAGGTAATCTCCATTTTCAGTTTGGCGGCGGCTTCGTCTACGAGATCGATCGCCTTATCGGGGAGAAAACGGTCGGTGATGTAGCGGTTAGAAAGGGTCGCAGCAGCAACGAGGGCGGAGTCGGTAATGTTTACGCCGTGGTGCAGTTCGTAGCGTTCCTTCAAGCCCCGCAGAATGGAAACAGTATCTTCGACGGTAGGCTGTTGGACAAGTACCTGCTGGAAACGCCGTTCGAGGGCGGGATCTTTTTCGATATGTTTGCGGAATTCGTCGAGGGTGGTCGCCCCAATACAGCGCAGCTCACCCCGTGCCAACATCGGTTTGAGGAGATTTCCGGCATCCATGGAACCGTTGGCGGAACCTGCGCCAACAACGGTGTGGACTTCATCAATAAAGAGAATAATTTGTCCGTCGGACTGGGTGACTTCCTTGAGGACGGAACGGAGACGGGCTTCAAATTCGCCCCGGTATTTTGCGCCGGCAATGAGGGAACCCATATCGAGGGACATCAACTGCCGATTTTTGAGGGATTCGGGCACGTCGCCATTGACAATCCGCTGGGCTAAACCTTCGGCGATCGCCGTTTTCCCAACCCCTGGTTCACCGATGAGAACTGGATTATTTTTCGAGCGCCGAGAAAGTACCTGAATCACGCGCCGAATCTCATCATCCCGCCCAATCACCGGATCGAGTTTACCGTCCTTTGCCTGTTCGGTGAGATCGCGGCCATATTTACTTAGAGGACTGCCGCCATAGACGCTACCAGTTTCCTCTTGGTTCTGGGCGGTGACCTTTTGGCTACCTTTGAGGGCTTTGATCTTCAGTTCGAGATCCTGGGGGTCGAGGTTAAAACTTTTCAGCGATCGCCGCCCGATCCGCTCATCCTCCGCAAAGCCCACCAGCAAATGCTCAACAGAAATAAAATCATCCTGCCAACTGTTACGACAGGCTTCGGCCCGATCTAACATCACATCTAAACCTTGACCGAGATAAAGCTGATCGCCCCGCATTAGTTTGGGCTGTTGCTGGGCAAACCGTTCTAACTGCTGCTGGAGCCTGATCCCATCGACACCTGTCTGGGTCAAAATCGTTTGGGCCAATCCCTGTTCCTGCTCCTGCTCTAGCAATGACAAGAGTAGATGTTCCACCTCAAGATTTTGGTGTCTGTAGCGACGGGCGATCTCCTGTGACTTGACGATCGCATCCCAAGCTTGTTCGGTGAATTTGCTGGAATCGGTGGGCTGCATCAGTAGTTTGTTTTGGCGTTAACGGTTTTTATCAGCACAGTATAACAAGTTGCTGATTGTCCCTTGGGGGCAGTGCGAAAATTTCCCCGATCCAAATTTAGGTAAAAATACGGATTTATTTTCCTCAGAAAATCATTGAAACTGAGATCTTCTTTGTGATATGAACGCAAAGTTTATCCCCTTTACTCGGAGTGTAAGGATAAAAAGAATGAAAAAATTGGGTACTCACCTTGTGGTGGATGGTTGGGGTTCCCCTGCGAACCTCCTCAATGATCCCGAAGGTATCCGTCGGGCCATGATCGAAGCGATCGCCGCCGGAGAAGCGACTCTAATTGATCTCTGTGTCCATCAATTCAGTCCCCACGGTGTAACAGCCACCGCAACCCTTGCTGAGTCCCACATTGCCATTCATACCTGGCCCGAATATGGGTACTTTGCGGCTGATCTTTTCTTTTGTGGTCGCGGCAAACCCGTTGAAGCCATGAAATTCCTCCAGCAGGCGCTACAGGCAACGGAATGTAAAATGACCGAATTTGATCGCGGTTTCCCCAAAGAAATTTTGGTGCCCTCCATGGCTGCGGCGATCGCCTAAATAATTTAACGACTGCCCCAGAGCGAGATTAAATTTCTCCGGTAGTCCGATTACCTCCAAATAAGCTCAATAAGTTTAGATGCCCCTCTATGTCCCCCAGACCAGAGGGGTTCCTTGTTTTTGGGCAACAAAATGGCAGTCCCATCAAGAAACCGTCACAATTTTGGCTGTCTAAATGAATCCTTCATCATGGTCTTAACCAAAGGCGATCGCCTCCGCAGACCCTACATTAAAAGTCTTTAGCATCCTCTTAGAGAGCTTGTGATGGCGCAAAAGATAACAACCTCGATTAGGGAAATTACCCAAGCCCCTTGATACAGAGACGCAAACGCCCTTTGATAGAATGTAGCTCATCCAATGGCCGCCATTTCTATGGAAAATCACCCCACCGACCCCCAAAAACAGCCCGAAAAAACTCAGATTTCGATTCACATCGATCCAGAAGTCCTCGATCAGATCAAACATCTTACTAACGACCCCAGCAAAGTGATCGAAACTGCCGTTAAGCAGTGGCTCCGGGGCGAACGGGTCCGCGATGATGAACTCACCCGACGGTTTCGGCGCAATCCTCCAGTTCCGCCCAAGGGGGAATGGAACGATTAAGAAAGGTAAGTATATTGTTGTTAAGCTGGCCTTTACCCCCAAAATTGTTAGTCATAATGGGCCTTTGTCAGCCATCAAGAAAAAGTCCGATAAAATCCCCAATAGGGTTTGATTTTCCCAAAAGCGCACCGCGCAGCGGATCCCATTGCGATCGCCTGGGCTAGTCATCAAATACCCGGACTTAGTCTCGACAATATTCACTCAATGCCTCCATGGGTTGTTTTCCGCCTCAACTACCAGCAGATCAACGGCAGCACTTCGCCTATTGGCAAGCCCTCAACGCAGAAATTATCTGGCTCCAGGACAATATGGGGGTTTGTACCGCTTTTTTTTGGCAATGGGCAGAAACCTTTGGTTGCCAACCCCAGGCAATGGTGGCAACAGAAATTTTTCAGCAATGGATCACGGTAGACAACGCTATCTACACAACTGCCCTGCAACGGGTGGGTCAGGGGGGCCTCCCCGAAACCCTAGACGGTACTTTTCAATGGGCCGACCAGACTTTTCCCCTCAAGCTTTTCGTCACTGCCATCAGCGCGGAACAACTGTTGGTGGTGGGTTTCCCCCAGGCCGTTGCCCCCAGTTCCCTCTCTCCCCTGTCCTCCCAAAAAGCCCTCAGTCGCATTGCTCGCAAGATCCGCAATACCTTTGACCTGACGGTGATTCGTCAAGAGGCGATGAATGGCCTAGGTAAAACTTTACAGGTGAGTCGCTGTTTATTATTAACCGCCGATGCAACCCAAAGCCGGTTTCAGGTCGAAGCAGAATATCGTTGCAGCTCGGTTCCCTCCTGTCTTGGGGCCAGTTGGCGATCGCCCGATAGCCCAGTCCTCGAAGAAATTTCTCAAACTCAAGTTTCCCAATCTTTAACAACCCTTTGCCCGGCCCTGGCCGACAGTCAAGCGGTGCTTATCTTGCCTACCCTCTACCAAGGTAGTGTCAATGGTTTTATCTGTCTGCAACAGTGCGATCGCCCCAGGATTTGGCAGGAAGTTGAGCAAGAATTTGCCCAGGAGCTCGCCGAACAACTGGGAACGGCGATCGCCCATGCCACCCTCTACCAAGAACTCGAACAACTCCACCAAGCCGCCACCGAAGCCGCCCGCCTCAAAAACGACTTCCTCGCCAATACCACCCACGAACTCCGCACCCCCCTCAATGGCATCATCGGTTTTCTGACCCTCGTCCTCGATGAAATGGCCGACGGCCGCGCCGAAGAGTTAGATTTCATTGCCGCCGCCCACGAAAGCGCCCTCCACCTGCTGAACCTAATCAACGATATCCTCGACATTGCCAAAATTGAATCAGGCAAACTCGACCTCGATCTCCAGCCCATTAGCCTAGGGGAACTGCTCGATAACCTCAATAACTTTGCCCGGCCCCAGTTACAAACCAAAAATCTCACCTGGGAAATTTTAGTGCCCGAAAGCCACGACGATATCATCCTCTACGGCGACTACCAGCGTCTTTTTCAGGTGCTCCTGAACCTCGTGGGCAATGCGATCAAATTCACCAATGCTGGTGGTATTACGATCAATGTTGAGCTAGTTTTCAAACCCGTCATCCACGATGATCAACAATTTCCAGGGATGGTCAAAATCAGTGTGATCGATACGGGGATTGGTGTGGCTTTGGATATGCAATCTAAGCTCTTCCAAAATTTTTCCCAGGTGCGGGGTGGCCATACCCGCAAATATGGCGGTACGGGGTTGGGCCTCGCCATTTCCAAGAAACTGGTCGAAGCCTGTGGCGGCAAAATCTCTTTCTACAGTATGGGCGAAGGCCTGGGATCAACGGTCACTTTCTCGGTACTTCTTCAGCAAAAACCCGTGCTCAAACAGCCCAAGCACCAGGATCCCCAAGTGATTATCTAGGCCGCACCGACCCCGGCAAAACGTTACAATAGAGACTAAATATTAAAGAAACATTACATTTAGCAGACCGGAAAATACGTGGATACAGCTTGGCAGTTTGATTCGATTGAAGCGGCATTGGGCGACATCAAAGCCGGACGGGCCATCGTTGTCGTAGACGATGAAAATCGTGAAAATGAGGGGGACATCATCTGTGCGGCCCAACATGCCACCCCAGACATGATTAACTTCATGGCCGTGGAAGCACGGGGCTTGATTTGTTTGGCCATGACTGGCGATCGCCTCGATGCCTTAGATCTGCCTTTGATGGTTCACAAAAATACCGACAGCAACCAAACCGCCTTTACGATCAGCATTGATGCCCATCCCCGCCTGGGCGTTACCACGGGGATTTCTGCCGAAGACCGTTCCCGCACGATCCAGGTAGCCATTGACCCCACTTCGCGCCCCGAAGACCTCAATCGCCCCGGCCATATTTTCCCCCTCCGAGCCCGGAGCGGTGGTGTCCTCAAGCGCGCTGGCCACACCGAAGCTGCGGTGGATCTGTCCCGTTTAGCTGGTTTGTACCCAGCGGGGGTCATTTGCGAAATTCAAAATAACGATGGCTCCATGGCGCGGCTGCCGGAGCTGATTGAATATGCCCGAAAGTTTGACCTCAAAATTATTAGCATTGCCGACTTGATTTCCTATCGCCTCGAAAATGACCGCTTTGTTTACCGTGAGACCGTCACGAAGCTCCCCACGGAGTTTGGTCAGTTTGAAATCTATGCCTACCGCAACACCATGGATGGCACAGAGCACGTGGCCATTGTGAAGGGTGATCCGAAGAATTTTGCCGACCAGCCTGTGATGGTGCGCGTCCATTCAGAATGCTTGACGGGGGATGCCCTCGGTTCCCTGCGCTGTGATTGTCGGATGCAACTGATTGCCGCCCTCAAAATGATCGAAAATGCCGGTCAAGGGGTGGTGGTCTATCTACGTCAGGAAGGGCGCGGCATTGGCTTGATTAATAAACTCAAGGCCTATTCCTTGCAGGATATGGGTTTAGATACAGTAGAAGCTAACGAACGGCTCGGCTTTCCGGCGGATCTCCGGGACTACGGCATGGGGGCACAAATGCTCAATGACCTGGGCGTCCATGCGATTCGTTTAATTACCAACAATCCCCGCAAAATTGCGGGCCTGAAGGGCTACGGCCTAGAGGTGGTCGATCGGGTGCCGCTTCTGATTGAGAGTAATGATTTTAATACCCGTTATCTCAATACCAAGGCCCAAAAGTTGGGACATATGCTCCTGCAAACCCACCTAGCGACCATTGCCCTCCGTTGGCAAGGGAAAGATAATGTCACCCAGCGCTATGAACATTTAGAACGGCTCCGCCACTTGACCCAAAAACAACATTTACTCGTGCGAGAGGAAGCGCGTCCGGTTGCTAGTGCAGTCTTTTCCAATGCGCCCTTAATCGTTCACCTAGGCTTCGACCAGGCCAAGTTAGCCCGCGCAGATTGGTACACCGATACGACGCAACATCCTTATCTCCAGGCGATCGCCTCCCTCCTCGGTGACATTGCCCAATGGGACGATCTCACGGAATTGGAGTTTATGATTGCCACAGGGGATGACCCAATGACAGGGTTACAAATTCAACTCGACCGTGAATTTTTGACCTGGCCCCAGCTACCCACCTTTATCCAAGCGGCCCCCGTCAAAACCCAGACTATCTACCACTTCCAGCAGCCCAAATAATCATCCCGGTGAGGGTTGTTTGTCGCCGAAATCTCGCCTGGATCTGCCTTTTGTCGGATTGTAAAAATCCTCCGGTCGCTTTCCGGAAAAATTGCGATACCATAAGTACGATTGAACTCAGAAACCCAATCACCTTTGACCCATTACGCCACGGCGATCGAGGTAACCATGTCAGCCATCACCAATAATCCCGACAAAGAAAAAGCCCTAAACCTAGTGCTCAACCAAATCGAGCGCAACTTCGGTAAAGGGGCAATTATGCGGTTGGGGGATGCCGCCCAGATGAAGGTCGAAACAATCCCCAGTGGAGCTTTGACCCTAGATCAGGCGATGGGGGGTGGGTTCCCACGCGGGCGAATTGTGGAAATCTACGGCCCGGAGAGTTCTGGGAAAACGACGGTTGCTCTCCATGCGATCGCCGAAGTCCAAAAAGCGGGTGGCGTCGCTGCTTTTATTGACGCTGAACATGCCCTGGATCCCACCTATTCCGCCGCCTTGGGAGTTGATATTGAAAACCTGCTGGTGGCCCAACCCGATAACGGCGAATCCGCTTTAGAAATTGCCGACCAATTGGTTCGCTCGGCGGCTGTGGATCTAATCGTGATTGACTCGGTGGCGGCCCTCGTGCCCAGGGCAGAGATCGAAGGAGAAATGGGCGATGTGCAGGTGGGTCTCCAGGCCCGTCTCATGAGTAAAGCCCTCCGTAAAATTGCCGGGAATATGGGGCGTTCGGGTTGTACAGTAATCTTCCTCAATCAATTGCGCCAAAAAATTGGCATTAGTTACGGTAATCCAGAGGTGACGACTGGCGGGACAGCCCTTAAATTTTATGCTTCCGTGCGCCTCGATATCCGACGCATCCAAACCCTCAAGAAAGGGAGCGAAGGGGAATTTGGCATCCGCGCCAAGGTTAAGGTGGCCAAAAATAAAGTTGCCCCACCGTTCCGCATTGCCGAATTTGACATTATCTTTGGGAAAGGAATCTCTCGTGTGGGCTGTATGCTAGACCTCGCTGAACAAACGGGGGTTATTACCCGTAAAGGTGCCTGGTACAGCTATGAAGGGGATAACATTGCCCAGGGTCGCGATAATGCAGTGAAGTATCTAGAGGAAAATCCGGACGTTGCGGCGATCGTCACCCAAAAAGTCCGGGAAAATCTGGATATGAGTTCCATGGGTTTCGGGGATGAGCACCACACCACCGAAGAAGAATAAGCGTTTCCGTGGCAGCAAATATTCCTGATCCAATGCAAAATGGTGAGACAAGGGGCGAATTTAAGCCTCTTTTTTCTTGAGTTCCTTGAAAATTAGGGGAACAGGCACCAGACAACAGCATAATTTGCGGCGTGCTAGAATCGGATGCGTCATTTTGAAAAAAAACGTTACGTTCACTATGGGTATTCGTTTCTCTCGTTGGTTAGTGGGTTGCGGTGTGGCGATCGCCTTCGGTGTATTGTCTCCTTCAGTCACTTGGGCTAATCCCCAACTCAATGCCCTCCTCGAACAGGGAAATGAACAGCTGACCAATCGGAATTTTGCCCAAGCAGTGCAGCATTACCGCCAGGCTCTCACCCTAGAAGCCAACAACGCCCGGATCCATGGTGCCCTCGGTTATGCCCTCTCTCAACTGGGCAATTATTCAGAGGCGGTGACGGCCTACCGCCGGGCTACGGAATTAGAAGATGATAATGCAGAGTTTTTCAATGCCCTGGGTTTCAATTTGGCCCAAAGTGGCGATAACCGCAGTGCCATCAACGCCTACCAGCGAGCCACCCAGTTGCAGCCGAATAACCTGGCCTACAGTCTGGGTTTAGCGACCGTGCAATTTCGGGCCGGGGACTACGATCAAGCTCTGGTCACGTACCGTAAAGTTTTGGCTAAAGACAGCAACAACACCATGGCGCTGCAAAATAGTTTAACCAGTTTGTTGCAATTAGGACGGAACCAAGAGGCGGCAGTGCTGTTTCCTGATTTGCTGCGCCAACGACCCAATGACGCGGAACTCCGCATTAAGGCAGCGGTGACGTGGTTTGGCCTCAATGATCGTGACCAGGCGATCGCCTTCCTGGAAGAAGCCCGCCGCCTCAGCACCCGCGACAGTGCGATGCAAATTCGGGTCGGCAAGATCTACGAAACCCAAAATTTATTCCCCCAGGCGATCGCCGCCTATGAGCAGGCTAGTTTTGTCGATCCCCAATCCCGCGAAGCCTTTGCTTTATATGGATCGGCGGCGATGAAGACCGAGGATTATATCAACGCCATTATTGCCTACCGCGCCCTGACGGAATTGTCCCCCACGGATCCGGCGGCCTTTTACAATTTTGCGGTGGCCCTCCAGGGGCGGCGACGTTCCCGCGAAGCCCTCGAAGCTCTAGAAATGGCGCGGGATCTCTACCAACAACGGGGCGATCGCCGGGGGGTTAATATTACGGAATCTCTCATGGCGGCCATCGAAGAGGGCTAGGCACCGCACCAGTCACGATCACCATGCGTTACCGACGGTTTGGGAAAACAGAATTAGACATCTCAATTTTTTCCCTGGGGACAATGCGAGCCTTAGAAAGCAGCACAACCATGACGGCAACGGTGCAGCGGGCTTGGCAGTTGGGGATTAATCATTTTGAAACAGCGCCGAGCTACGGGGTGAGCGAGCGTTTGTTGGGGCAAGCCTTTCGCGAATTGGGTCTCCTCCGGTCAAATTTTTTTCTCACGAGCAAACTATTACCCAAGGGGACAGCGGCGGAAATTGAGCAGACCATCACGGTTTCCCTCGAAAATTTAGGTATCGATTATTTAGATTGTCTGGCGATCCACGGGATTAATACAGCGGAACATCTCCAGTGGTTTTTAGAAACGGGTCTGGAGCCGCTCCAACAATTGCAACGGCAAGGCAAATTTCGCCACCTTGGTTTTTCGACCCACGGCCCCCTGCCTTTAATTCTCATGGCCATCGAAACGGGCTATTTTGAATTTGTTAACCTCCATTACTATTATTTTTTTCAGCGTAATGCCGAGGCGATCGCCCTTGCTGCGGCACGGGATTTAGGGATTTTTATCATTTCCCCTGGCGATAAAGGAGGCCAACTGTTTACCCCACCCCAGACCCTCCAGACCCTCTGCCAACCGGACACGCCCCTAGCACTCACCTACCGTTTTTTGTTGGGCGATCGCCGGATTACGACCCTCAGTTTTGGGGCAGCCAATCCCGCTGAATTGGCTGTTTTGGGGCCCCTCGTTGACCAAGACCAGCCCCTCACCCCCCAGGAACAACAGCGCCTCACCAACCTGAGTCAGCACCAACACCAACGCCTCCAGGGGACAGAATGCCACCAATGTTACGATTGCTTACCCTGCCCTGAAGCAATTGCGATCCCCGAAATTCTCCGCCTCAGAAATTTGGTGATCGCCTACGATATGCAAAGTTACGGCGAATACCGCTACCAGATGCTCGAAAATGCCGGCCATTGGTTCCCTGGCAAAAAAGGCAATGCCTGCACAGAATGTGGCGACTGTTTACCCCGTTGCCCCAGCCAACTGCCCATCCCCCAACTGCTCCAGGAGGCCCACCAGCGCTTGAACGGAAAACCGCGCCGTCGTCTTTGGGAAACTTGATTTTGATCTTTGCGCATATTGGCGGATGCATTTAGCCTGTCAATAACCATTAAATTTTCGTGGGGCCGATTCGTCGCCAAAACGGGTTATTAAACTCAGCCAAATGTCAGATTTTCCCTATTTTCAGGGGATAAACCACAGCCAATGGCCAAAAGCCAAGTAGAATTTAGCCCCTAAAGGGATCATCGAAACTTCATTATTCTTGTCTAACTTGCCAGTTGATTCGTTTGGGGAACTCTGAAAATTGACCAATTCCTCTGGGGCTTTTTCGTCGATGGCACAACCGGAACTAGAACTGCTCCAAGCCCTAAATCCGAGTGCCTTTGATCAAGTGTTGTTGTCCTTGGCGTTTTTTGCGCTCCGGCAAAGCAGTTATCGCCATGGGGCTTTTTTGGATGCGGCGGCAACGGCGGCCAAATGTGCGGTCTATACCACCTATGTGGAGCAGGGGGGAAATCTACGCATGACTGGGCATTTGCACCACATCGAACCGAAACGGGTCAAGGCCATTGTCCAGGAAATTGAGCAGGGTCTCCAGGCGGGCCAACGGTTGCAGCATGCGGCTTTCCAGGAACCCACTTACCTCACTGAATTGCCCCAGGTTTGGTTAGGGCAGTATCCTTGGCATCGCTCCCAACCCCGGTTAACGGGCGATCGCCTCAGCGAAGACCAACAAACTTACCTCGAAGCGAAACTGCCCCCAGATCTCCCAGCGGCTCAGGGGATCTCCTCCGCCGAATTTGCTGATCTCATTGCTTTTTTACACCAACAGGCCCAGGCAAAAATCCCAGGCGATCGCCCATTGCCCCTCAGTGAAGCCCTCGCCGAACATATCAAACGCCGTTTGCTCCACGCCGAAACGGTTATGCGCCTCGATAATCCCTGGGGGATGCCCTATTACATCCTTTTGAGTTCTACCTACGGCGGCCCCGACAGCCCAACAAAAGCCCCCCATTCCCTCCTCGAAGACGCCGCCCACTTTTTGCGCCTTAGCCATGCCTGGACAAAGCAACAACACAACGTCATGCGCATTTTTGAATCCCTTGATATTGCCCCCGCCGATTTGTCCCAGGCCCAGACAGAACTGCATGAATTAATGCGGCACTGGGCGAAAAAATATCACAAACGGGGCAAACCCACCATGGCGATTCACATGATGTTTGGCCCCAAAGATCATTCCCTTTCCTGAGGCCGAAAACAGCCGCCCTTTCCCAAACGATGTAGAGCATAAAAAAACAGGGGCGATCGCCGAAATTGCACGATCATCCCCTATTATTCTTTTTGAAAACAATTTCAGTTGTCTTGAAAGCCAATGGCCTAGTCTTTTTCCGGGGCCGTAGAAGCGACAAAGAGCTCCTTCAGTTGCTTTTGATCGACTCCCGCCGGGGCATCGGTTAACAGACAGCTTGCCTGTTGTGTTTTCGGGAAGGCAATCACATCGCGAATCGAATCTTCCTGGGCCATAAGCATCACCAAACGATCTAAACCGTAGGCAATGCCGCCATGGGGCGGGGTGCCATATTCAAAGGCTTCAAGTAGAAAACCAAATTTTTCTTGGGCCTCGGTTTCTGATAAGCCAATGGTCTGGAAGACTTTTTCTTGGACTTCCCGCTGGTAAATCCGTAGACTACCGCCACCGATTTCAATGCCATTTAAGACGATGTCGTAGGCGAGGGCGCGGGCCGTTGCCAGATCCTCTAGATCTTCTGGATTCGGTGCAGTAAAGGGATGGTGCAGGGCTTCGAGGCGTTTTTCGTCACTGTTATATTCAAACATCGGAAAATCTGTGACCCAAACAAAATTGAGCTGATTTTCATTGATCAAGCCCATCTCGGCACCGACCAACTGTCGCACCCGGTCTAGGGACTTATTGACAATATCCGTTGCCCCGGCCCCAAAGAGGAGGAGCGTGCCCGCTTCAGCCCCAGTACGACGGAGGAGTTCTTGTTTTTGGGCGTCACTGAGATTGTCCTTGATCGCGCCGATGGTATCGATCGCCCCGTCTTCCCGCACCCGAATAAAGGCAAGCCCTTTGGCTCCCATTTCGACGGCGGCATTAAACAGATCGCCACCGGGCTTGATCCGTACATTGGAAATAGCATCGTTTCCGTTAGGAATCGGGAGGACTTTTACTTGGCCACCGCTCTTAACGGCACCAGAAAAGACTTTAAAGCCCATGTCCGCAACAATATCAGAGACGTTGACTAGCTCCAGGCCAAAGCGCGTATCGGGGCGATCGCAGCCGTATTTTTCCATAGACTCGGCGTAGGTGATGCGGGGGAAGGGGCGCTCTAGTTCAATGCCCTGGGCCTCCTGAAAAATCCGGCAAATTAGGCGTTCGTTGAGGTCAATGATTTCGTCGAAGGACATGAAGCTCATTTCCATATCCAACTGGGTAAACTCCGGTTGACGGTCGGCCCGGAGGTCTTCGTCCCGGAAGCAGCGGGCAATTTGATAGTAGCGATCGCAGCCGGCCACCATCAGCAATTGTTTAAAGAGCTGCGGGGACTGGGGCAGGGCATACCAATCGCCTGGGTTCACCCGGGACGGCACCAGATAATCCCGTGCCCCTTCGGGGGTAGACCGGGTCAAAATTGGCGTTTCCACCTCCATGAAGTTTTCATCGTCTTCGAGGAAGCGGCGCATCGATTTGACGACGGTGTGGCGCAGTTGGAGGTTTTTCGCCATGGTTTCCCGGCGCAGGTCGAGGTAGCGATATTTTAGCCGGAGGTCTTCTTTGACTTGATCGCCGTCGGCACTACTGGAAACGAGGATCGGTAGCTGTTTATGGACGCCATTTAGGATCTCGATGGTGTCAGCGTAGATCTCCACTTCGCCAGTGGGCAATTTGGGATTCTTCGCCCCTTCTTGGCGGGCACTGACTTTCCCAACAATTTTTACAACATACTCACTACGGCTAGCATCGGCATCATTGTAGGAATCTGGGGTTCGCTGGGGGTCACTGACAATCTGGACAATGCCCGTGCGATCGCGTAGATCAATAAAAATTACGCCACCATGATCCCGACGGCGATCGACCCAGCCATACAGGGTTACGGTCTGGTCAATGTGCTCGGAGCGCAAATCCCCGCAGTAATGAGTACGCATAGTTAGTATATATAGTTAAAGCATAGAGTTTTAAAGCGATACTAAGCCTACCAAAGATCCTGGGTCTTGCCTACATTCTCTTGGGCATCCCAAACTTAAGGGTAAAACTGGCTGCCATCTGACAAAAATCCGATCCTAATAATTCGTCAAGGCCCATCGCCTGCATAAGCAACAAAAACCACTGTGGCGATCGCCTGCTGATTGTGTAAACCCGTAAAATGCAGCAAGGTTATTGAAATAGCATTTCCCAGGGAATCGATGCGAAATTACTATCTAGTTATTGAAGCGGGCAAAACGGAAAAACAGTATTGGCAGGATATTTGGCAATATCGAGAATTGTTCTATTTTTTGGCCTGGCGGGATATTCTGGTGCGCTACAAACAAACGGCGATCGGCGTGCTCTGGGCTTTACTGCGGCCTTTTTTGACGATGATTGTGTTTACGATTGTTTTTGGTAATCTGGCGAAATTACCCTCCGAGGGGGCACCTTACCCAATTTTGGTATTTGCCGCGATGCTACCGTGGCAATTTTTTGCAAGTTCCCTTGCTGAATGTAGTAACAGCTTAATCACCAACTCCAATCTTTTGGCAAAGGTTTATTTTCCTCGGTTGATTGTGCCGACCAGTGCCGTGATCGTCAGCTTTGTGGACTTTCTCATTTCGGGGTTTATCCTGCTGGGGCTGATGGCTTGGTATAACTTTGTCCCCAGTTGGCGAATTCTAACGTTGCCCATTTTTGTGGCGATCGCCTTTATGGCGGCAATGGGAGCAGGACTGTGGTTGGCTTCTCTGAATGTACAGTACCGCGATTTTCGCTACATTGTGCCGTTTTTTGTGCAGTTTGGCCTGTATATTTCCCCGGTGGGTTTTAGCAGTAGCATTGTGCCGGAGCAGTGGCGGTTATTGTATTCTCTTAACCCGATGGTCTCGGTCATTGATGGTTTTCGCTGGGCAATCCTAGGGGGCGAGTCCCAGATTTATCTCCCAGGATTTTTGTTGTCCTTCGGTTTGGTGGTCGCAATTTTTGCGGGTGGTGTTTGGTATTTTCGGCGGATGGAGCGTATTTTTGCCGATATTATTTAATCCAAAATGATGATTATGCAAATTTGAGATTTAAAATTGATCGCCTGTAGAGTCTGATCGGGTAGGCTATTTTAAGAGTCGGTTGTGTTACTGGGTTTCTATGTCGGACACCATTATCCGGGTTGAAAATTTAGGGAAAAAGTACATCATCGGCCACCAAGCGCAATCGGGGGGCTGGAAGCCGAACCGTGGTAATTATGTGGCGTTGCGGGATGTGGTGGCGAACGGAGTCAAATCTTTTGGGAAGCGGCTCCTAGGGAAAGAACAGCGGCGTAGTTACACAACGGAAGAATTTTGGGCGCTGAAGGATATTAACTTCGAGATTAAACGGGGCGAGGTGGTTGGTATTATTGGCCGCAATGGGGCCGGGAAATCAACGCTCCTAAAAATCCTCAGTCGAATTACAGAACCGACCACAGGCCGCATTGAGTTACGGGGACGGGTGGCGAGCTTGTTGGAGGTGGGGACGGGTTTTCATCCGGAGCTAACAGGACGGGAAAATATTTATTTGAATGGGTCGATCCTGGGGATGAGCCGGCTGGAGATCCGCAAGAAGTTTGATGAGATTGTGGCATTTGCGGAGGTGGAACGGTTTCTGGATACACCGGTAAAGCGGTATTCGAGTGGGATGTATGTGCGGTTGGCGTTTGCGGTGGCGGCGCACTTGGAACCGGAGATCTTGGTGGTGGATGAGGTTTTAGCGGTGGGGGATACGGCTTTTCAGAAGAAGTGTTTGGGAAAGATGGAAGATGTGGCAACGCAGGAAGGAAGAACGGTTTTATTTGTGAGTCATAATATGGCTGCGGTTGAAAATTTATGTAGTCATTCACTACTTTTAGAAACAGGAAATCTACTCAATTTTAGAGACACTCAAAGCATTATTGAAGAATATATCCAATCTGTCCAGTCCGGAAGAACTCCACTAGATATTCAGAACATCACCAAACGAAAAGGTAACGGAAAATTCAAGTTCTTGAATATTCGTTTTTTAGTCGGAGATAAAGAAGCGCAGGACAATTTATTAATATCTGGAAAATCACTTTGTATAGAAATAGAATATGAATCCCAGCAGGATATAGAGCTTGAAACAGACATTATATCAATCGGCTTCAAAGATCAACTGGGTACTTTTTTGTTTAGTTGTCCAAGTAATATTATAAATAACTGTAAATCTTTAATTAAAAAGAATCATAAAATAATCAAGTGCATAATTCCAAAACTTCCATTGACAGAGGGGATATATAAATTCTCTCTTTTTTCATCTATAAAGGGAGAAATTACTGATTGGTTGCAGGAAGCTGGAGAGATAACAGTTTTACAAGGTGACTTTTATGGAACAGGCAAGCTTCCACCAAAAAAAGAACAGAGATTTTTAGTAGAGTATTACTGGGACGCAGAATAGAAATGAATCTTAAAAATATAAGACAAGTTATTAAGTGCAACATTAAACGATATATAAAAGTCTTTGAGAATCTTTACTTCTTAATAAATCAAGAGAAATATGCTTCTTTTCTATCAGATCAAGAACCTGTATTTATAGTTGGCTGTGGACATAGCGGAACATCGATAATGCTAGCAATTCTTGGTAGCCATTCTCAATTATATTCTGTGCCTTATGAAAGCAGAGTTTTTCACACCCTTAGTGAAGGATTGGCCAGTAAATTAGATGTTTACCGTTTATCTTCCAAGTGGAAAGAAGCATGCTTAAAAAGTGGCAAAAATAAATGGATAGAGAAAACTCCTGTACATTTATTTCAACTAGAAAGAATATTTGATTTTTTTCCTAAGGCAAAAGTGATTATTATGGTTAGAGATGGGCGCGATGTAGTGTGCTCTTTGCGGAATCGCGGAAGAGATTTTCAGGAGTCAATTTCATTGTGGACTAAATCTATAGATGAACTCAAAAAATATGTCCACGATCCAAGAGTTATGACAATCAATCTAGAAGATTTGATCAAAGATCCAAAAGGTATACTAAGTGAAGCCTGCATTTTCATTGGATATGAATATGAAGATCAAATACTAAGTTATCATGAACAACCTAAATATTACTATTCAAATAATATCGGTAAGCCCCTGGGTGCAAAAGAAGGAAAAGAACATTTGGAGTTAAGAAATTGGCAAATTAATCAACCTCTATTTGAAGAAACTACAAGATGGAAATCTGAAATGATCTTAAAAGAAAAAGAAATTTTCAAAAGATTAGCTCAAAAGTATCTCGAAGATCTTGATTATGTTTCCAACGATCAATGGTGATTTTTATAGTTAAAAAAATATGTTAATACTAAGGATGATTCGTTTTTTCAAAAAAGTCAGACGCTTTTGGAAAAGTTGTTTTTCCTGGGATGATTTTTTTAGACTCTC
This sequence comes from Synechococcus sp. BDU 130192, assembly GCF_963876085.1. Taxonomy (NCBI): domain Bacteria; kingdom Bacillati; phylum Cyanobacteriota; class Cyanophyceae; order Synechococcales; family Synechococcaceae; genus Synechococcus; species Synechococcus sp. BDU 130192. The sequence continues at coordinate 19,032 of NZ_CAWNNO010000022.1, forward strand.
TTGGGGACAGGAAGGCGAAGACTTAGTTTTGCTAAGATTATTTCCCAAAAAGTCAGGTTTTTATATAGATATTGGTGCACACCATCCCAAGAGATTTTCCAATACATATCTTTTTTATCAAAAAGGCTGGAATGGGATTAACATTGATGCAAAACCAGGAAGTATGAAACTTTTTCAGAAAGTTAGATCCAGAGATGTCAATCTTGAAATTCCAATTGCACAAGAATATAAAAAACTAACTTATTTTGAATTTGAAGAACCTGCTTTAAATACATTTTCTAAAGACTTACTGATTGAAAGAAAAGTCAAACCAATTCGAGAAATCAAACTTGATTGTTATCCACTCTCTGAAATTCTTGACAAACATTTAAATTCTAGACAAGAAATTGATTTTATGAGCATTGATGTGGAAGGACTTGATCTTGAAGTTTTGAAGTCAAATAATTGGGAAAAGTATAGACCTAAAATAGTTTTAGTTGAAATTCTTAAATCATCCTTGCAGCAAGTCCAAAAGACAGCAGTCTATCGTTTCCTTAAAGAACAAAATTATGATATTTATGCAAAATCAGTTAACACAGTTTTTTTTATACGAGAAGATTTTTGGAAAACAATTAATCAGTAAAATAGATTGCTTTTAATGAGATCTGGGTGATTGCGAGTAAAGCTAATAGCTACTGTCATCCCTGGAAAGTTATCGCCTCACCTGAGTAACTCGCAGCAAGTGTAATAGTTGTGTTCTATATTTAGAGAATAGAAAAGGCGATCGCCTATAATAAAAAAGAGTAGTAAATAGATTGTGGCACTCTATACCGAGGTCAAAAATATGTTTATCAAAGACAAAATTGATATTGACTTGCCACAAGAACCGAAGTTAGTGACCTTAGAGGAATTTTGGGATTGGTATCCCGATGGTTATGAGGGCCGATTTGAATTACATAATGGAGTGATTGTCAAAATGCAGCCTACCGGAACCCATGAGCAGGTCGCTGGTTTTTTGGCAATGGAAATTGGGTTTGAAATTAAACGGTTAGGCTTACCCTTGTGTGTTCCGCGCCAAGGCTTAATTAAAGCGATAGATACCGGCAAAACCGCCTATATTCCTGATGTGATGGTGCTAGATAGCGCTGCCATACAAGACAAAGAGCCAATGTGGAAAAAGCGGTCAACCATTACCCAGGGAGAAACCGTTCGATTAGCAATCGAGGTCGTCAGTACCAACTGGCAAGATGATTATTTAATGAAATTAGGAGAATACGAAAAGTTAGGCATTGCTGAATATTGGATTGTGGACTACTTAGGATTGGGGGGTAGACGTTATATTGGTAGTCCCAAACAGCCGACTGTTTCTATTTATCATCTAGTAGAGGGAGAATACACTTTTGCCTTGTTTCAGGGCCAAGATACCCTACGGTCAAATCTTTTTCCAGAACTGAGTTTAAGTGTGTCGCAAATCTCTCAAATTGGGCAATAGTGATATTTACTTGAATGAGGGGCGATCGCCTAGCCTTGACTAGAACAAATGCAGTAATTTTGTTCCGGATTTAGAGGTGGACAAAAAAGGCGATCGTATTATTTGCTAATATTATGTATCAAGTAACTACAGAAAGTTATGACCAAGATAGAACTACTGGAAAAGCAAATCGCTGATCTTGACTATGATTCATTTGCGCAATTGCGTGAATGGTTTATTGAGTTCGATCAAACTATTTGGGATCAAAAACTAGAATCTGATTCCAACTCTGGTAAGCTTGATTTCCTGATTGAAACTGCGCTGGCTGAACATCAAGCAGGAGAAAGTATTGATTTGTGAAGCACAAAACATCCTCTAGTTTTTGGAAATGTTATACAAATCTGCCTACTGAAATTCGAGACCTTGCCGATAAGAATTTTCGACTGTTGAAAGATAATCTTTCTCATCCATCTTTGCACTTTAAAAAAGTTGGTAAAGTATGGTCTGTAAGGGTTGGTGCCAACTATCGAGAGATCGCCACCCAAATTGAAGACGGATATCTCTGGGTTTGGATCGGTACCCATGGGGAATATGACAAACTACTAAAATAGTGATCGCCTAGCCTTGACTGGAATATTATAATAACTTTGTTCTGACTTTAGGGGGAAGTAAAAAAGGCGATCGCCTTGGTCACTCAGGTTTATACTTTTATAGTGCAGCACCTTTCCGATGGTCACAGACTCCCTACTCCATAACGATGCTCAAAACTCCCGTTGTTTTTATTATCTTTAATCGTCCGGATCTGACACAGATTGTGTTTAATGAGATCCGAAAAGCACAGCCAAAGCAACTTTTTGTCATCGCTGATGGGCCGCGCACCCCAGAAGAACAAGAAAAATGTCAGGCGGCACGGGATGTAATTAAACAAGTAGATTGGGATTGCGAAGTTTTTTGTAATTATTCCGATATGAATTTGGGTTGCCGAGAAAGAGTTTCCAGCGGTATTACTTGGGTTTTTGAGCAGGTTGAAGAAGCCATTATTTTGGAAGATGACTGTGTGCCTGCCCCTTCTTTTTTTTCGTTTTGTGAAACCTTATTAGATTACTATCGCCATGATGAACGAATTATGGTGATTAATGGTTCTAATTTTCAAAATGGTATCCAACGTACAAGCTATAGCTACTATTTCTCCAGATATAATGATCCTTGGGGATGGGCCACTTGGAAAAGAGCATGGAACTATTGGAGTTTTGACAAAGACAAATGGACTCAATTTAAACAGGAAAATTTACTTGAACAGATCTCATCAGAATTAATAGAAATTCAACATTGGAGAAGAATTTTTGACAATCTCTTTTTTGATGGCGAGCCAAATTCTTGGTTCTATGTCTGGATGTTTTCTTGTTGGTCACAAGGAGGCTTAAGCATATCTCCAAATCAAAACCTAATTAAAAATATTGGCTTCCGTAAAGATGCAACTCATACGCTCTCCTTACATAGTTCTCTTGCCAATCTTCCTACTCAAAATATATGGAATATTGAGCACCCTCTTTTTATTGTTGAACATAAAGAAGCTGATTTTTATACTTTTGATTTTCGTCATCATGGAAAGGAATTAAAACAAAAACAACATTATTGGGGACGGCTTATCTGGCTATTTAATCGCTTACTATTTTTTCTAAAGAGTCCCCAACACCTTAAGGTAAAAATCAAAGAGCTAAAAAAATGAGTAATTTAAATAATTTTTTAAAAAAGATAGTCAATCAGTTAATTGAGAATACTCCAAGAGATTTTCAAGAGAAAAACAAGCATAACATTAGACTTTTTAAAATCAAACTAAAGACAGTCTATGACTCTTTTTTTTCTGGCCTAGGAAAAATATCAAGACAAATTCATCGGCCTAAATTTCCTAATCATCCTAATGGTGCAATCAATTTACATTTAGGATGTGGAGCAATTAATCATCCTGAGTTTATCAATATTGATGCACTTAATTTACCTCATATACATTTCGTACGAAAAATTGATAATTTAAAGCCATTTAAGAATGAATCTGTAAAGTTAATCTATGCCTCTCACTGTTTAGAGCATTTTCCCATTGATAAGGTTCCAATTGTCTTAAAAGAATGGCATCGAGTTTTAAAAGAAGATGGAATCTTACGCTTGTCGGTTCCTGATTTTGATTTAATACTTAATATTTACCGAGATACAGGTAGAAATATGGAGGATGTCATCCGAATTTTGATGGGTGGCCAAGATTATGAATATAATTTTCATCTATGTTCTTTTAATGAAAATTATCTAAGTCAGCTTCTTAAAGATGTAGGTTTTAAAATGGTAAGAAAGTGGACTCCAGGAACAGATAAAATGACATCTTTTGATGATTGGTCTGGTCGTCCTGTTCTCATTGCAGGGAGAGCATATCCTGTCAGCTTAAATCTGGAGGCTGTTAAGTAGTGACACAGATTTCAGAAAATTATCTAGAAAATACAGAACTCAAATCGTTACGGCAATGCCGTAACTGAAGATCCCATTAAACTGCAAGCCCAACGCTATATTGAACTCTATCAATAGATCCTCAACCAAAAGACAACTGCATAGATAAAAAATGAGTTTTGTCGGGGGATCTAGACAATAAGCGATATCTTAGGCTAACAGCGATAGTAGGCGATCGCCCTCCTATCTCCGCAGCAGCTTACTATAATCGAAATGAAATCAACAAACCCACCCATCGGCAGCAAGACCCATGAGTACCCTGTATGAACAAGACTTTAGTCAATGGGCCGAAACCATGGCCGAATTGCTTGAAAGCGGTCAATTCAGTGCCCTCGATTTAGAAAACTTAGTAGAAGAGATTCGAGACTTGTCTAAACGAGAACGCGATCGCCTTTTAAGTAGCCTACGTTTAATTCTCCATCACCTCCTCAAATGGGATTATCAACCAGAGCTTCGATCAAGAAGCTGGTTGGGGACAATTCAACGGGAACGATCAAATATTGCCGATTATCTAGCCGATAGCCCCAGTCTTAAGCGATATCTCGCGGACGACTATTTACTCAAAACCTACCAAAAAGCCAGACTACAGGCGATCGCTGAAACAGGTATCGATATGCCAAAGGATTGTTCTTATCGCTTGGCAGACGTCCTAGATCGCTCCTTAGATTTTTAATATTCCGCAGCAAATTCTCCGTCACAAAGTTATTGCCTAGGTAAGCTTTGGCTGTATCGAAGCGTTCTTTAAGCAGTAGGCGATCGTCAAAAACTAATCACCAAAGAAACTTTACGGATAATAGTGGGTACCCTAAATCTATAAGAAGAACAATCTCCAGTAAAAGATAACAGTATCATTTCCAAAATCTACTTTAAGATATTTCAAACGATGCAACAATCTCTAGACTTTCAAGCATCAATAGACCAACCTGACCCCCCTCCTGCTGTCTATATCATCATCCCTGTACATAATCGCAAGGAAATTACTCTCACCTGCCTAAAACATTTACAGGAAAACGGAGACCTAGATCGATATTCAGTGGTTGTTGTCGATGATGGTTCTACTGATGGTACTGCCGAGGCCATCCAAGCTCAATTTCCTATTGTCACAATTTTGTATGGTGATGGGAATCTCTGGTGGACAGGAGCAATCAAAATGGGGATGAAATATGCTCTGACTCAGAAAGCTGATTATATTATCTGGTTAAATGACGATTGCTTACCCCAAAAATATACTCTCAATACTCTAGTTGAGTTTTTAGAAAATCATTCACATACAATCGTTGGTGCAGCTTGTTATCTCAACAAAGTAAACATTCTAATTAAAACTGGCTGTTTACATAGAACTCCTCTAACAGCAGAACCTAACACAGTTACCTTTGTCGATAGCCTTTCTGGATATTGTGTTGGTTTTCCTTCAAATTTATGCTCTGTCATTGGTTTACCTGATGAGAGTCGATTTCCCCACTATAGAGGAGATGATTTATATATCTTGCAGGCTACACGTTCAGGATTTCAAGCTTGTATTTTAGGAGATGCAAAAGCTTTTCTCACGGACATAGTAAACCCTCCTAAAAACCTGAATCAATATCTAAAACAAAATCCCAAAAACAAATCTATAAAGTCAGTTTTTTTGAATAAGAAATCAAAGTATTATTTACCGAGCAATTTCTTTTATTTTATAAAAAAATATAAAGCAACTAAAGGTGCATTGCTCTTTTCTTTAAAACTTTTACTTTGGTCATATCAGTATCTTGATTTTTTACTTATTGATAGCTTCTTTAAAAGAACTCAGACAAAGCATAATCAATAAATTATGAACTTAGATGAATTTGACTCTTTGTCACCACATATTTTGATGCTGCATAACCGCTATCAATATACCGGCGGTGAAGATAGCTCTACACAAGCAGAAATAGACATCCTAAAGCAATTTGGACATCAAGTAACTTACATCGAAGAGCATAATGATTGCATTAAACGATTTAGCGCCTTTGATAAATCCAAGCTTTTTTTTACTACCGCTTGGAACCCTAAAAAAGCGCAAGCTCTAAAATCGCAGCTAAAAAATTTTAAGCCTGATATTCTTCACGTTCAGAACTTTTTTCCACTTTTTTCTCCTTCTGTCCATCAAGCCGCTCAATCCCTAAATATTCCTACCGTTCAACACTTGAGAAATTTTCGCCTAGGCTGTCTTAATGCTTCTCTATTTCGAGAAAATCAAGTTTGTGAAGTCTGTATTGGTAAAAATTCCTGGCGAGGCATTGTTTACCGTTGCTACCGAGGGTCATTACCTGGCTCTTTAGCTGTTTGGAATATGATCACAGTCAATCGCTGGCGTAAAACTTGGGAGAAAAATGTTGATGCGTTTATTACCCCTAGCCAGTTCGCCGCTAACAAACTGATTCAAATGGGTATTCCCGGCGACCGCCTCTATGTCAAACCCAACGTTACTGAAGATCCTTTACCCAATCAAATAATTCCAGCATTGCCCAAAAGACCAACCTTTCTCTTTATCGGTCGCCTTTCATCGGAAAAAGGGGTGATGATTCTACTGAAAGCTTGGGAAAAACTGAATCAACCTGAATGGCAACTCAATATTGCTGGCGATGGCCCCCAAAAAGCGGAACTAATGAAATTTGTCCGTGAGCGTGGCTTAACAAACGTCACTTTTCTGGGCCAGCAAACCAAAGAACAAGTGATCGCCGCTGTCCAAAATGCCACTGCGGTACTCGTTCCTTCGCAATGGTACGAAACGTTTGGGCGAGTTGTCATTGAAGCCTTTGCTTGCGGTCGGGCTGCGATTGTCTCTGACTTAGGTGCCCTCGCCGAACTGGTTAAGGATCAGACAACGGGTTTCTTGGTGTCCCATAGTAATATTGATGCCTGGGTTGAACGCTTAGAATGGGCTGGCACACATCCCCTCGAAATTGCAGCAATAGGGCAAAGTGCTCGCTTAGCCTACCAGCAAAACTACACCCCTGAAATCAATTACCAACAAACAATGGATATTTATCAGAGAGTTTTAATGGGGAAATATTGAAACTACTTTCTTTACTTTGTTTTAAAGTATTCCTCCCAAACAGCCAGGCATCTACTAGGGCTTGTCAGTCGGTCTCTGTGAGATCGAGCCAGTAGCGGAGTTCCGTAAAACAGCATTAACCCAGATTTTGGAAATTTCCCATACACAAATCCATTATAGTCTGGGGATATTGTCCCAAATTTTTGAGATTCACTATGAGCCAAGTGGCGATCGCCAATCTCCTTGAAACCTTTGAACGGTTTGGCATTAACCTCGGTTTAACGCGCATTACCCAACTATTGGCGAACCTTGGTCATCCAGAGCGCCAAGTACCGATTCTCCATGTGGCGGGCACCAACGGGAAAGGGTCGGTCTGTGCCTATTTGTCTTCCATTTTGGCGGCGGCGGGCTATCGGGTCGGGCGGTTTACGTCGCCCCATTTGGTGGACTGGACAGAGCGGATTTGTTTGAATAATCAGCCGATGACGTCCGAGCGGTTATTGACGGTTTTGGAACAGGTGAAAGCGGCCATTGATCCCAACCAAGAAACACCGACCCAATTTGAGGTGATTACGGCGGCGGGATTTTTGTATTTCGCCCAGGAACAGGTAGATATTGCCGTGATTGAAGTGGGGTTGGGGGGACGCTTGGACTCGACGAATGTTTGCGATCGCCCCCTCGTTTCTGTCATTACCTCCATCGGCATGGATCACTGGCAGCGCTTAGGTAACAGCTTAGATAAAATTGCCGGGGAGAAAGCGGGCATTTTAAAACAAGATTGTCCGGCGGTGATTGGGGAAGTGCCGGAGATCGCGGCGCAAGTGATTCGTGAAAAAATCAGTGAGTTAAATTGTCCAGCCACCTGGATTCAATCCGCCCAAGCCATTTATCCCCCTTCAGAAGGAAGACAGAGGGGGAGGATAGCGAAATACGGTGAATTTGAATATTTTTTGCCACTTTTAGGGGATATTCAACTTCATAATTCGGCGATCGCCATTGAAACTATTTATGCGTTGCGCAAACAAGGTTGGCAAATTTCCGATCAACAATTGCGCGATGGCCTTGCGAAAACTCGCTGGGCGGGACGCATTGAATGGCACCAATGGCAGGGGCAAAAAACTCTCATTGATGGTGCCCATAATGGTGTGGCGGCGGCGGAATTACGCAAATATGTAGACACCCTCCCCCAACCCGTCACTTGGGTCATGGGAATGCTCTCGACCAAGGATCACCAAAATGTCCTTCAAGCCCTCCTGCGAGACGGGGATCACTTGCATCTCGTACCAGTGGGGGGCCATAGCAGCGCCGATCCCCAGAGTTTGGCAATGTTGGCCCAGGTGATTTGTCCGGCCCTCGCCTCCTGTCAAACCCATGAAACCTTATCTGAAGCCCTTGATCAGGCGATCGCCACCCCCCACACTAGGGTGTTATGTGGTTCGTTGTATCTTTTGGGAGAATTTCTGACTTATGCAGCCAAAATTTAAAACCCGTAAAGCTTGGAATCAGGCCGAAATGCTGCTCCAACCGGCCTTTATTCGGGTCGTCGATAACTTCCGTGCCCAGTTAGAAGATTCCCCCTGGGCTGGGGAGTACGAAGACATCCAAGACCCCTACCCTGGCTATGTTTTGCGCCTCAAGAAAGACCACATCGAAACGACGGTTAATATCTGGGATCTCTGTTACCAGATCTGTTTTGTTGCCTATCCCACCGCAGCCCTCGTGGAAAATGGCTGCACCGTGGAAATCGATGAAACCCTGTTCGAGACGTCCGGGGCCGTAGATTGGCAAAAACTGGAAGCGAAAACCCAACAGTTGATCCACAATATGTTTGAGCAATTTGATCACTTAGGGGGGTAATCATTGATGGTTACGCAAGCGCAGATTCACGGGGGATTATTGGGGCTTTGTGTGGGGGATGCCCTGGGCGTGCCTGTGGAATTTTCTGAGCGCCGCACCCGACAGCGGGATCCTGTGACAAGGATGCGGGGCTATGGCACCTACAATCAACCCCCTGGCACCTGGTCGGATGATAGTTCCCTCACTTTTTGTCTGGCCGAGGCGATCGCCGAAGTGGGTCTAGGCGAAGAACTCCCCGAACATCTGGGCCGTAAGATGGGTCTTTGGCTTAAGGAAGCTTACTGGACACCCCACGGCGAAACCTTTGATGTGGGCAACACGACTGCCGCCGCAATTCATCAAATTTTAGCGGGCATCAATCCCCTGGAAGCAGGTGGAATCGGGGAGCGGAGTAATGGCAATGGCTCCTTAATGCGTATTTTGCCCCTTGCCTTTTGTGGTGAGCGACTGCCCTATGCCGATCTCTTGGATCTCGTGCACAACATTTCCTACCTGACCCACCGTCATCCCCGGTCCCTCATTGCCTGTGGTGTGTATATTTCCATTGCCCTGGAACTGTTGCAGGGGAAAAGAATTGAAACTGCCTACCAACAGGGAGTACAGCGGGCCGAAGAGTTTTACCGCGATTCCATCTACAAGCCGGAACTCAGCCACTACCAGCGTATTTTTGACGGAAATTTAGCAACATTGCCCATCCATGAGCTTCAATCGAGCGGTTATGTCGTCTATGCCCTCGAAGCCGCCCTCTGGTGTTGTTTAAACCATGATAACTATCAGGATACGGTGCTCGCGGCGGTGAATTTGGGGGATGACACCGATACCACAGCGGCGATCGCCGGCGGTTTAGCCGGACTTTACTACGGCCTCGACAATATTCCCCCTGATTGGCTGGCGCAAATTCCCCGGCGGGATGACATTCTCCAGTTAGGCGATCGCCTCTTCAGGGCTATCCGCTGACCGAGCAGGGACAAGCAGTCCATTTTCTTTAATGTAAAGTTAAATTAATTCTTCTCCATTAACAAACCCTTGAATCAAGCGCATCGGCACTTTGTATCAAGTGTCACATTTTTTTAGGGGCGGGACTTTTACACTGCAAAGCTTAAACACGACTTAAACTTTTAAGCTTCTTTCCTCCCACACACTATCCCAAAGCCCCTTGAGAAAATCGCATTAACCATGAGTAATCTCGGAAGACGTAAATTTATTCTCTACAGTTCCGCCGCCCTCGGTTCCAGTATTCTCCTCAAAGCCTGCGGCCAACCCACAGAAACCCCTGATACCCCCGATAGTGGCAGCACAACCTCAACCCCCAGTGGTGACACGATCAAAGTTGGCATTCTCCACTCCCTCAGTGGCACCATGGCCATTAGTGAAACCACCGTGGTCGAAGCTGAACAACTCGCCATCAAAGAAATTAATGCCGCCGGTGGCATCGATGGCAAACAAATTGAAGCCATTGTCGAAGATGGTGCCTCCGACTGGGATGTCTTCAAAGAAAAGGCCGAAAAACTCATTGACCAAGATGGTGTCGCCGTCGTCTTTGGCTGCTGGACTTCCGCCAGCCGAAAAGCAGTTAAAGATGTCTTTGAAGCAAAAGACCACATGCTGTTCTACCCTGTCCAGTACGAAGGCCAGGAATGCTCCAAAAACATTTTCTACACTGGGGCCGCCCCGAACCAACAAATCGAGCCCGCTGTGGATTGGCTCCTCGAAAATAAGGGCACAGAATTTTTCCTCGTGGGTTCTGACTATGTATTCCCCAGAACCGCGAACACCATTATCAAAGCCCAGTTAGAAGCCAAAGGTGGCACCACGGTCGGCGAAGACTATCTCCCCCTCGGTAACACTGAAGTGACGCCGATTATCACCAAAATCAAAGCAGCGCTTCCCAATGGCGGCGTGATTTTCAATAGCTTGAACGGTGACAGTAACGTTGCGTTCTTCAAACAAATTCGTGATGCGGGCCTCACCCCGGAGCAATATCCGGTCATGTCGGTGTCGATCGCCGAAGAAGAAGTCCGTCAAATTGGCCCTGAATATCTCACGGGTCACTATGCGTCTTGGAACTACTTCCAAACCGTAGAAACTCCCGAAAATGAAAAGTGGGTGGCAGACTTTAAGGCGGAATACGGTGAAGACCGGGTGACCAATGACCCCATGGAAGCGGCCTACATCATGGTCTATATCTGGAAGCAGGCGGTAGAAGCGGCGATCGCCAATGGGGCGACCGATGCCTATGACCTCGAAGCCGTGCGGAGTGCCGCCATTGGTCAAGAATTTGCGGCTCCCGAAGGCCCGGTGACGATGAATGTTAACCACCACCTCTCAAAGACCGTGCGCATCGGCCAAGTACGGGAAGACGGGATGTTTGACATCGTCTGGGAAACCGACGGCCCCATCGCCCCCCAAGCCTGGAACCAGTATGTTGAATCCACCAAAGGATTTGCCTGTGACTGGAGCGACCCCACAAAGGGTGAAAAATATGCAATCTAGGGTTTAACGCCCAGATGTTTTCCGGGAAAGCTGGGATTCCGCCCTACAGAATCCGGCTTTCTCGCGGTTTTATTGCGCGTATTGTGGTGGGTTTGCCCTGTGACAGAACTTCTAATCGGTATTTTTAACGGAGTCAGCATTGGCTCTGTGCTTTTGGTTTCGGCCTTGGGTTTGGCGATCGCCTTTGGTTTGATGGGGGTGATCAACCTGGCCCATGGCGAATTAATGATGCTGGGCGCCTACACAACCTTTGTGGTCCAAAATGTATTCCGGGGGTTCGGGGAACCTTTTTTTAATCTCTACATTATCTTTGCGATTCCCCTGGCTTTTTTTGTCGCCGCCGCAGTGGGCTTTGGCCTAGAGCGGGGCGTAATCCGCTATCTCTATGGCCGTCCCCTAGAAACCCTCTTGGCCACCTGGGGAGTCAGCCTAATTTTGCAGCAGTTTGTCCGCAGTGTGAACTGGGCGATCGCCTTCGGGGTCATTGCCTTTCTCCTTAAAGATGTGATCCGCTGGGCCGTGCTCCAAGCTTTAAATCTCGCCAAGATCCAATCTGCGACCCTAAAAACATGGCTGGATAAATTAAACGTGGTTGCCGCCTTTGCCCTTGGTTTTGGGGTGATTTTCGCGGTCAATCTGACGAAAAATGACGCCCTCACAAAGCCGTGGTTTAGTGCCCGAAATGTGGATGTGACTGCGCCCAAATGGCTCCAGGGGGGACTTTCCCTGGGTTCCGCCCAACTGCCCTACAGCCGCATTTTTATCATCGTCTTGACCCTGATCTGTCTGGGGGCAATGTACTGGTTTTTGAACAAATCCAACTGGGGCCTCCGAATCCGTGCCGTCACCCAAAACCGCGAAATGAGTTCCTGTTTGGGGATTCCTACCGCCCGCGTTGATGCTTTGACCTTTGCCCTGGGGTCGGGTTTAGCCGGGATTGCCGGAGTGGCGATCGCCCTGTTGGGTTCCGTCGGGCCAAATACCGGCCAAAACTACATCGTCGATGCCTTTATGGTGGTGGTCGTTGGTGGCGTTGGTAATTTGCTTGGTACCATTTTGGCGGCCCTCGGTTTGGGGATTATCAACTATCTCATCGGTTCTGGCACATTTGTTACCGTTTTTACCTCCCTCCAAGCCCCACAATTTCTCTTGGATTTGGCCACTTTTTTTGCCACCACCAGTATGGCGAAGGTGATGACCTTTGTGATTATTATCGGCTTCCTCCAGTTCCGGCCTGCGGGTCTCTTCCCGCCGAAAGGCAGAACCGCAGAACTATAAGCCCTTTTTCCGATAGCCCAGCCCATAAACAGCACCATGAATGTAGGTTTAACCCGACGTGACCAGCGCAAACAACAGCGCACCAAACTTCTCATTGAGGGAGCAATCATCCTTGCTCTGGTGATCATTACGATGGTCATCTTGCCCTTGATTTTGCCGGAATTTCGCCTCAAACTCGTGGGGCGTTTTCTCTCCATGGCGATCGTCGCCCTGGGGATCGACCTCATTTGGGGCTACACTGGCTTGCTCAGTCTTGGCCAAGGGATTTTCTTTGCCCTCGGTGGCTATGCCCTGGCGATGCACCTCAGTTTGCAACTGCCTGATGGTGCCATTCCGGAATTTTTTATGCTCTATGGCGTCGAAAAATTACCCCTCTTTTGGCAGCCTTTTTACTCGCTACCCCTGACTCTGATTGCCATGGTGCTGGTGCCGGGGATCGTTGCAGGGATCTTGGGCTATCTCGTCTTTCGCAATCGCATTAAGGGGGTTTATTTTTCGATCATCACCCAGGCGGCCTTGTTGGTCTTTTTCAATTTTTTTAATGGTCAGCAAAAACTGATCAACGGCACCAACGGTCTCAAAACAGATACCGCTGTTTTCCTAGGGCAGCGGGTCGGGGATTCAGGGATTCAGCTGCTGTTTTATGAAACAACGATTGTCGCCTTGCTGTTGGTTTATCTCCTTTGTCGCTGGCTGACGAGTGGTCGCTTTGGCCGGATGTTAATCGCCATTCGGGATGATGAAACGCGGGTGCGGTTTACGGGCTACGATCCCACCTGGTTTAAGGTCGTTGTTTTTGCGATCGCCGGGGCGATCGCCGGAATTTCCGGAGCCCTTTATACGGTGCAAAGTGGGATTATCACGCCGAACTACATGGAAGTGGCCTTTTCCATTGAGATGGTGATCTCCGTGGCAGTGGGGGGCCGGGCGACCCTGATCGGCGCAATTATTGGCACAATTTTGGTCAATTTTGCCCGCATTTATTTGAGTGAAAGCTTCCCAGAAATTTGGCTGTTTTTCCAAGGGGCGTTGTTTTTAATCGTGGTGACGGTGCTCCCCGATGGCATTGTGGGCTGGGTGCGGGACGTTCTCTGGGTCAAGGTGGCCCGTCTGTGGGGGATCGGACAACCAGTGAGTTATCCGGCGATCGCCGACGATCCCGATGTGCAAAATATCCAAGAAGACCAATTAGTGACAAAGGAGTAGGGCGAGGCCATGGAAAATATCTTGGAAATTGAGAATTTGACCGTCAACTTCGATGGCTTTAAAGCCCTCAATAACCTCACCTTCCGCATGGGTAAAGGGGAGCTACGGGTGATCATTGGCCCCAATGGTGCGGGGAAAACTACGTTTTTAGATGTAATCACCGGCAAGGTTAAACCCACCACAGGCAAAGTCAAATTTAAAGGCAAAACCATCAGCGGTCTCCCGGAACATAAAGTGGCCCGCCTCGGCATTGGTCGCAAATTTCAAACGCCTCGGGTCTACCAAAATTTAACGGTACGCGAAAACCTAGACCTCGCCTGTAATCGCCACAAAAATGTTTTACCGACTCTTTTTGGGGGAACCAAGGCCACGGAAAGAACCCAAACCCTAAGTCTTTTAGAAACCATTGGCCTTACCGAAAAAGCCGATATCCAAGCGGCCTGGTTAGCCCATGGGGAAAAACAGCGTTTAGAAATTGGTATGCTCGTGGCCCAGTCTCCGGATCTGTTGCTGGTGGACGAACCCGTGGCGGGCTTGACCGATGAGGAAACGGAAAATGTCGGTAATTTACTCCTCGCCCTCGCCGAAAGCCATTCCCTGATCGTGATTGAACATGATATGGAGTTTGTGCGCCAGATTGCGCGGCAAGTAACGGTACTGCACCAGGGTTCTGTGCTCTGTGAAGGCAACATGAATCAGGTACAGAACGACCCCAAAGTGATTGAGGTTTATCTGGGTGAAGCGCCCACCGTCACACCGGAGCAAATGAACCTGATTCGCATCGCCGCGAGTATGGCCTGGGCCGATGGCAACTTTGCCCCAGAGCAGAAACAGGTGATCTTCAGTCGCCTGAGTGAGCAATTTACCAACGACAGTCAGCACCAGGCGCAACTGCAAGGGGAACTGGAAAATTATCTGGCAAGCAATCTGCCCCTAGAGCAGTTGACAGATACCCTAACCACGGAGAACGAAAAAATTACCGCCCTAAAGCTCAGTTATGAGGTCATTCGGGCCAATGGGGTCAATGAACTAGAGAGCATTGTCTACCAGCAACTCCTGGGGCAATTGGGGCTTCCTCTGGAGATGGTGCGGGAAATCGAGGCCGAGATTGATCAAGTCTATGGTGGCTAGGGAGATGGCGATCGCCTTGGGGCCAAAAGCACCAAAGCAATCTGTTAAGATCCCAGGCTAAACCTTCAGTGAACGCGGCGATCCATGGCTTGGCAAGAAAAACTCACGGCACTGCAACATTTTTTCGAGGCAACGGAACGGGCTTTAATTGCCTACTCTGGGGGCATTGACAGCACTCTGGTGGCCAAGGTAGCCCACGATGTTTTGGGCGATCGCGCCGTGGCGGTGACTGCCGTTTCGCCATCCCTGTTACCCGAAGAACTCGAAGCGGCGATCGCCCAGGCGAAAACCATTGGCATTGTCCATGAACAGGTGGAAACCCACGAAATGGACAACCCTAATTACGTCAGCAATCCGGCCAATCGCTGCTATTTTTGCAAAAGCGAACTCCACGACACCCTTAAACCCCTGGCCCTAGAACGGGGCTATCCCTACGTCATTGACGGGGTTAATGCCGATGATCTTCAGGACTATCGTCCCGGGATCCAAGCGGCTCAGGAACGGGGGGCGCGATCGCCTTTGGCAGAGGTGGGGATCACGAAATTAGAAGTGCGGGAAATTTCCAAACAGTTGGGGTTGCCCTGGTGGGATAAACCCGCGCAACCTTGCCTCAGTTCGCGGTTTCCCTATGGTGAACTGATCACCACCGAAAAACTCCAGCGGGTCGGTCGTTGTGAAGTTTATCTACGGCGTTTGGGCTGGCGATCGCTGCGGGTGCGTTCCCAGGGTGATACCGCTCGCATTGAGTTGCCCCCCGAACAAATTCGGGATTTTGTCGTCCAGGTAGATCTCGATGTCTTGGTCAAAACGTTCCAAGACTACGGGTTTCTGTACGTCACCCTAGACCTCGAGGGCTACCGCAGTGGCAAGCTGAACCAAGTCCTCGATCCCCAAACCCGGTCTGCCCAACAATATTCGGGGTCAAATCCCGCTATGATCAAATCCACCTAGTCCTGTTGTCCAAAAGCACTATGATCCATTCCCGGCAATTTTATTCTGTAGCGGCGATCGCCCTTTGTTTTGGTTCCCTTCTGGTGAGCTGTAATCCCAATCCCAACGGCACCACTCCCAACAGCGAAACGACCACCATTAGCGCCGATGTCAATAATCGTTTGGCCCTGGGCACCACCGCCAAACCCCGCACCATCGATCCCGCCGATAGCTACGAAATTGCCGGTTTAAATATCATCTACAACGTCACCGAAAGTCTCTACACCTACGAAATCGGGACCACGGAGATCAAACCCCTCCTGGCCGCAGATCTGCCCACCATTAGCGACGATGGCCTCACCTATACGATTCCCCTGCGGGAGGGCGTCACTTTCCACGATGGCGAACCTTTTAACGCGGCGGCGATGAAATTTTCTTTAGATCGCTTCATGGAAAACAAAGGGAAACCTTCCTTTTTACTAGGGGACATCATCGAGAATATCGAAGCGACCGGGGAATATGAACTGACCATTACCCTCAAGCAACCCTTTGCTGCGTTTCCTGCATTATTGGCCTTTGCTGGGGCTAGTGCTGTTTCCCCCGCGGCCTACGAAATCGGCGAAGGTGCCTTTAACCCCAGTCAACTGGTGGGCACTGGCCCCTACAAGCTAACGGCCTTTACGAGCGACACCATTACCCTCGACCGCAATGACGATTACTGGGGCGAGACCGCGAAGAATGCCGGAGTTGATATCCAAATTTTTAATAGTAATGCCGCCAATTTATTTAATGCGCTCCAGACGGGGGCCGTGGATATCGCCTACCAATCTCTGGAGCCGGAACAGGTGAGTAATCTCCTCCGGGAGGCAGAAAGCGGCGAAATTCAAGCCCTAGAAGCAGAGGGAACAGCGGTGAATTTTATGGTGCTAAACCGTAACCAAGCCCCCCTCGATCAGCTCGAAGTCCGCCAGGCGATCGCCGCTCTCCTCGACCGCAACCTGATTAACGAACGGGTACTCAATGGTCAGGCTGATCCCCTCTATAGTTTGATTCCGACTTCTTTTCCGGCTTCGCAGCCCTTGTTCCAAACCACCTATGGTGATGCCAACATTGAACAGGCCAAAACTCTCCTCACCGAAGCGGGCTTTACCCCAGAAAATCCGGCTGTAATTCCCCTGTGGTACCCATCCGGCTCCACCACCCGTGGCATTATCGCCACAACCCTAAGGGAGTATGCCAACCGCGAACTGGGCGGATTGTTGCAATTTGAACCCAGCAGTGTGGAAGGGGCGACCTTTTTCCAAAATATTGCCCAGGGGATTTATCCGGCGGCTTTGGGGAACTGGTACCCGGACTTTTTAGATGCGGATAATTACATTCATCCCCTTTTGAATTGTGAGGTGGGATCGCCAGAAACGGGCTGTGAATCGGGGGGTGCGCAAAACCAAGGGTCTTTTTATTGGAATGAAGCGATGAACCAATTAATTGATGCCCAACGAACCGAAACTGACCCAACAAAACGCCTCGAAATTTTTACGCAAATCCAAGAACAAATGGTGGCAGATGTGCCCTATATTCCCATTTGGCAAGGGAAAGAATATGTTTTTGCCCAGGCTAATATTCAAGGTTTGGCCGTAAACCCGAGCCAAAGTTTACCTCTCTGGCTGGTGGAAAAGTAGCGAAAAGATCGCCAATATTATTCCCCAAAAAAGACTAAGCTTTGTTCTCCTCATCGGGGAGTTCAAGGCTTTTGCGGGTACTTTTGAGGGTTTTCCAAAGGTTTTTAATTTCTTGATAGGCTTGCTGTGATGAAATTTTGCCGTTCGTTTCTAAGTTGCAGATAAAATTTACCCGCTGGGCAAACTCCTGTAGGTTGGCATTAAAGAGGACTTTCTCCATTTTGAATTCGCCTCGGTAGCTCTCAATGGGAAATAGAAATTTTTCTTTTTCGGATTCAGACATGGCGATCGCCTTAGGTAACTCCAATGAGGTTTGAATCAATACAAAACACCAAGAGACGCCTCTAGTGTAACGAAAGAATTTCTTCAGGGGAGGTGACAATTGCTGCTTTTTTGAAAATTGCCCCCCGCCTCTCGCCACAAAAAAAGGTAAAGCTAAGCCTTACCTCGAAAAAAAATATAAAAAATAATCGCTAAATTGTCTTAACCCTTGGGGCCGAGACCAGTCACTACCAACTGGATTTGACCACACCGGGGAGCAAGCCTTGGTGAGCCCAATCCCGGAGTACGTTGCGGCACAGACCAAAGTCACGGTAGTAGCTGCGGGGTCTGCCGGTAATTTGGCAACGGTTGCGCATCCGGGTCGGAGAGCTGTTGCGGGGAAGATTCTGGATTTTGCGGTGGATTTCGAGTTTTTCGAGGGGATCAGCTGCGTTGTTGAAAGCTTCCTTAAGGGCAGCTCTTTTTGCGGCGTATTTTGCCACCATGCGAGCACGTTTCTTGTCGCGCTCAATCATTGATTTCTTGGCCATGAAATTTAGTCTAAAAATTCTATATAAAGACAGCATTTTCTATCATAGCTTAAATGGCCAAAATTCCTAATCCCTAAGGCTAAATTTACTGGGCTACCGTTGGGTAATCGGCAGGCGATCGCCTAGAATGAAAGGCCTGTTATTTGTGGCAATTTGCAGACATCTATGGCGATCGCACCGGAGCCCACCTTGGGTTTAGCACTCCACACCACAACTCCCCAGTTAGGGCTGAGTTTACGGAACTTGGTCACAGGGGAACAACGCACGGCCCTGTGGGAACTGGGACGGGATTTATCGGCCCAACTCCATTGCTATCTCCAGGAGTTTATCCAGCCCCATGCTTGGCAAGACATCGCTTTTTTAGGGGTGACAAAGGGGCCTGGTGGCTTTACGGGTACCCGCTTGGGGGTTGTCACGGCCCGCACCCTCGCCCAACAGTTAAACATTCCCCTCTATGGCATCTCGACCTTAGCGGCAATCGCTTTTCGGAACCGAGAAAATTGTCTGGGTCAAACGGTGGCTGTGGCTTTGCCAGCGCGACGGGGCGCAGTCTTTGGGGCCATTTATCAAATCACTGCGACAGGGGCGATCGCCCTCGTGCCGGATCAGTTATTTACCCCCACGGCCTGGGCAGATTGTCAGGGCAATTTTCCTGATTTGCAGGTGATCGATCCCCCAGAAACGATTGGTGATACTGTGACTGAAGTTTTAAGCCTTGCCCAATCCCAATGGCAAGCAGACCCCCAGGGGCCTTGGGGCGCGGTGGTACCGTTCTATGGGCAACACCCCGTTTATCAGTAATGTGTCACAACGCTGCGCATCTCATTATCTTCACCCGCTACCCGGTGCCGGGCCAGACAAAAACCCGTTTAATTCCTGCTTTAGGGGCGGAAGGGGCCGCAACCCTACAACGCCACCTGACGGAACATACCCTGAAAACCGTAGAAGTTTTGAAAAATATCGAGATTTCGATTTACTTTTCCGGTGGTACAACGACCCAAATGGCAGCCTGGCTGGGGAAACAGTGGCATTATCAAGCGCAACAGGGCCAAGATTTAGGCGATCGCCTGATTCATGCTTTTCAAACCAGTGAACAACAAGGTTATGACAAAACCGTGGTGATTGGTATCGACTGCCCAAGCATTACCGATGAAATTCTCGCAGCGGCCTTTGATAAACTCGATGCGGCTGAAGTTGTCCTTGGCCCAGCAGTAGACGGTGGTTATTATCTGATTGGTCTGCGCCAAAATATTGCTGCTCTCTTTACAAAAATGCCCTGGGGTACAGCTCAAGTTTTCTCGGAAACCGAGGCCCGCTGCCAGCAATTAAATCTAAGCCTTGCCTTACTGCCAATACTCCAGGACATTGACGAACCCACCGATCTCAGGGTTTGGGACAACCTTAAAAAAGCTGCTGAATAATTCGCTTGGCCTGGTTGCCATAGCCCCCACCAAATAAATTGAAGTGATTGAGCACGTGATAGAGGTTGTATAAATCGCGGCGATCGCCATAGCCAGAATCCAGGGGCCAAGCCTCGTTATAGCCCTGGTAAAAACGTCCCGGAAAGCCACCAAATAGTTCTGTCATCGCAATATCCACTTCGCGATCGCCATAGTAGGCCGCCGGATCAAAAATAATCGGTTCTCCCTGGGCCGTCACTGCGGCATTCCCTGACCAAAGATCCCCGTGGACGAGGGAAGGCTGGGGCTGATGATCCCGCAAAATTCGCCGTACCCCCTCGATGATCCGCTGTGGCTCCGGAAAATCGCCCCCTTTTCGCCTCGCAAGACGCAGTTGATAACCAAGGCGTTGTTCCGCCCAAAATTCAGCCCAATTGCTTTGCCAGTCATTCATTTGGGGCGTAGAACCAATGGTGTTGGGGCGATCCCAGCCAAATTTTTCCGCCGTACCCCGACGGTGAAGTTCTGCGAAGTGGCGGCCCATAGCTTGCCAAGCCTCACCACTACCACCACCAAGGTCGATCCATTCCAGGACGATATAACTATTACTCTCGGTTTCCCCCCAACAGATGGGCTTTGGAACACGGATAGTTTGGGTTGCGCCCATTTGCTGGAGGGCCAAGGCTTCTGCGGCGAACATTGCCGTCTGATTCGGACGATTCAGCTTCACAAAATACCGCTGGCCAAAGCCTGCCAAACAGTAGCCCTGGTTAATACAGCCGCCCCCCACGGAACGCTGCTGTTCGAGGGTAAACGGTTGGCCCGTGGTTGCCGCAATGTGCTCGGCAATGGCCCCTAGGGAAGTACGCATCGCAATACCTCAATTCGTCGGCGGAGTCTATCTCCAGCTTAGGCGATCGCCTTTTGTAACGGAAAGCCCAATTCTTCCCGTTGGGCAAGGTAAAGGTGGGCCACCTGGCGGGCCATGTGACGAATCCGCCCAATGTAACGGGTACGTTCGGCCACGGCAATCACTCCCCGCGCATCGAGTAAATTAAAGGTGTGGGAACATTTCAGCACATAATCAAGGCTCGGCATCACCAACCCTTTCTCAATCAGTTGTTGGGCTTCTGCTTCGTAGAGCGAGAATAGCTGAAACAACATTTCCGGATTAGACGCTTCAAAATTGTAGGTGCATTGCTCAATTTCACTTTGCAGGAAAATATCTCCGTAGCTGGTGGTCTCATTCCAGCGGATCTTGGTGATCGCATCCACTTCCTGGAGGTACATTGCCAGGCGTTCTAGGCCGTAGGTGATTTCAATACAAACCGGGCGACAGTCAAGGCCACCACATTGTTGAAAGTAGGTAAATTGGGTGATTTCCATGCCATCAAGCCACACTTCCCAGCCCACGCCCCAGGCACCGAGGGTCGGCGACTCCCAGTTATCTTCTACAAAGCGGATATCATGATCTTCCGGCTGAATCCCTAGGGCTTTGAGGGAGTCTAAATAAATCTCTTGAATGTTGTCCGGTGACGGTTTGATGATCACCTGGTACTGGAAATAATGCTGTACCCGGTTGGGGTTTTCACCGTAGCGGCCATCGGTAGGGCGACGGCAAGGTTCGACATAGGCAACAGACCAAGGTTCAGGGCCAATCGCCCGCAAAAAAGTGTGATGGTTCATGGTGCCGGCCCCTTTTTCGGTGTCGTAGGGCTGGGCAATTAGACAACCACGATCCTGCCAAAATTGATTGAGGGTGGCGATGATTTCTTGAAAATTTAACGACACGCTATTTTGCCTCGAACACTTGCTAGGAAATGGACAGAATATAGATTTTGTTCCCTAATGAAGATATCACAAGACTTCTACCCCTGTGGCGTCCTGGTTTCAGGGAAGCGGCTTCGCAACCACGACAAAAATCCCCATTATGGATAGCGCCGGGGCACACACAGAAAATGGGGATTACCAGGGGGAATAATTCAGAAGCTAGTGGCTAAAGCTCAAGATGGGCATCAGGGTTTTTTTTGACCCAGAGTCATCAAAAATGGTGAGCTCTTTGGGGGTACGACACCGCTGTAGGTTTACGTCGATGTTCTGGGCGCCTTCGTTGGTAAGGTCTTCGAGGAAACCGGGCTGGGCGGCGATCGCCTCTTTGCGACTGAGGTAAGGACCAAAGTAGTAGGTACACTCCGGTTGCTCAGTGGTAATTTCAAGCCAATAGGCGCGGCCAATGGTCTCGAAGAGCTTGAGCAAAAGTTCTTTCATATCTGTCCCTGTGGTGGTGAAGTTTGAGGTATGGGTCTACTGGAAAAATACTTGTTGTTGAAGATAGCTTGTCTGGATCCAAACCAACAACTCTTGTTTTATCCCGAAAGCGCTCACTTTGCATACTGCCTTAGGGGGTATCCGGGAGGGTGATTTGCACCTGGCGTACAAGCTTTTGTCGGTACACTTCATATAAGGCGATCGCCGCAGCGACGGAAGCGTTTAGGCTAGGGGTTTTCCCGGTCATCGGAATTGCAACCAGTTCATCACAATGCTTTTGCGTCAACAAACTAAGACCTTGTCCTTCCGAACCGATAACTAATCCTATCGCACCTTCAAATTTGATATTGTGTAAGGCTTTACTGGTTCCGGCGGCAGTGCCATAAATCCAGAAACCAGCTTCCTTGAGTTCTTCCATGGCCCGACTAAGATTGACCACTCGCGCGACCGGGAAATGTTCAAGGGCACCAGCGGCCACCTTCATCACCGTTGAGGTTACCCCCACCGCCCGCCGTTGGGGAATAATCATCCCTTGGGCACCAATGGCTTCAGCAGTACGAATAATCGCCCCCAAATTATGGGGATCGGTGATGCCGTCGGCAATCACAACCACGGGGGATTCTGTTTTGGCCTTCGCTTGCTCAATGAGATCCGGCAACTCCATATATTCATAGGGCGCAGTCTGCACAGCGATCCCTTGGTGGACACCCCGGTTGGTCAGATAGTCTAGGCGGGACATGCTCACTTCGTCGATGACCGTGCCTTGGTTCTTGGCGGCCTGGAGGAGGGTATGGAAACGATTGGCGTGGCGCAGGCGGGAGGTGACCCAAATTCGGTTGAGGGGACGCTCGCTTTCCAGCACTGATAACACCGCATGTTTGCCGTAGATCAAGTCATTATCTTCTTCTGGGGTGACTGCTTCGGTAGCTTCCTCTGGGGCGGTTTGGGGCGTGAGTTCAGGCGCATCTTGGGGAATGAATTCTGACCCTTGGCTACGCTGGGGCTTGGGACGGTCTGTAATGGGGCGTCTTTTATTCGGGCCAGCACCTTGGCTGCTGCGTTTATCAAAACGTTTAAAGGAGCGTTCTCCTCCTTCGTCTCGCCGGGAAAATTGACCCTTGCGCCGGGGGGCTGGGCGATCGCCCCGTTCAAATTTACCGCCATCTTCGCGGCGATCAGAACGTCGATCCCGATCAAAGGAAGAAGCTTTTCCATACTTTTTGCTCGGCTTGCGGTCTCTTCCCCCAGCAGCTCTACCGTATTTTTTACCCGAATCGGATCGATGTGGCTTGTTCATAAAAAATCAGTCTTTGGTCGTTCAGATGTATTAACTTGTCAAGGAAAATCAGTTGCAGGGGCTGGGGCGATCGCCTAGAGTATGACTCTGGTTATTTAAAGTCAACAAAATCACCTTTTTCAGCCAATCGTTAAATCAACACAAACATATTTTGGTCTTACCTCAGGCGGGGCGCTCCCTAGGGGAAAAAGCCCCAACGAAACACAAAAGAGAGTCGATCATATCAGACCCCAGACCGTTCTTGGGGTAAATGGGTAAATAATTCGGCCAAACGCTGCGGGTTTGTGAGATAGAGATATCCGACTAGGGCTTCAAAGCCCGTGGCCTGCCGATAAATAGCTAAGCTCAGGCGTCTTGGTTTTCCGGTGGCTGCATTGCGCCCCCGGCGAACAATATCCTGTTCTAGCTCGCTTAAATGGGGTTCCAGGAGAGTTAAATATTGGGCTTGGGTTTCTGCCCGCACCTCCGCCACCACCTTACCGTGGTAATCCGCGATGCGACAGGGGGGCAACAAAAAATAACAGCGGCTGTAGAGTTCATAAACAGCATCCCCCACATAGGCTAAGGACGCGGGGGATAATTGTCGGAGCTGATCAGCGGTAATGTCAGGGACAAACAATGGTTTTCTCGTCCCTATTTTTTCTCGTCTAGGTGGGCGATCGCCTCATCAATGGAGTTCCGTAGAGACAAAAACTTCTCTAGGCGAACTAACTTCACCGTTTGGGTTACCCGTGGATTGGTCACCACTTGCATCGTTCCCCCAGCATTTTGGGTGTGTTTTACCAACTGCACCAGGGCACCGATCCCAGAACTATCCACAAAATCAATTTGGGCTAGGGAGAGGATAATATCGTGGGGGCCTTCATTAATCCGGTTTTTGATGGCTGTACTAAACACAGGCTCGGAAAAAGCATCCAATAACCCAGTTAAGCGGAAAATTTGATATTTGTTGTCAATGACTTCGTAAGTTCCTCTCAAACTTACAGTCAGATTTAGCGGTTCAGGAATAGTCCTCTCCTCCTCAAACTGAACGGATATGCAACGCTAATTTTAGCTCATTGCGACTGCGGGCAGAATAAGGGACGAAAAACAGTACAACAAACTACAGATTTTTTTCTGCATTATCGCCCCCAGTGTCTGTTTAAAATTCATCCCAGCCTGTAATTCCCGATGACATCACGTAGCTGGTCACCCCGGCCTCAAAGAAGTTGGCTTTGGTGTTTCCTTCTTTTTTCGTGTCTGAGAATCGTTCGAGGTGACGGTAGGGGCTTTTCTTGTATTGATCCCCTTTGTACAACGGTTCGAGGCCGATGGCTTGAAGACGAATATTCGCTAAATACTTGGTGTAAATCTCTGTACTTTGTTCTGTAATGCCAAGGATATCGTTGCCGACAATGTGGTTTGTCCATTGGCATTCGTACTGTACGGCCCGTTCCACCATTTCATAGATGTGATCGACAGAGTGATCAAAGGTGGCCATGGCCTCTGGGATCAGTTTTTGAAATAGGCGCACGTGGCTGAGTTCGTCCCGGTTAATCATCTTAAAAATATCCGCAGAACCGGGCATCAACATCCGCGAGGCGAGGTTATAGAAGAACACAAAGCCATTGTAAAAATACAGCCCTTCTAGCAAATAGTCGGCGACAAGGGTCGTGAAATAGTTTTCTGGGGTGGGATTGTCAATGTAGCGTTGGTAGTTGCTGGCAATGTACTCACAGCGATCGCGTAAGACTTTATCCGTGCGCCAAAAATCATAGACGGCACTGCGGCGATCGCTAGGGATGATCGTCTCAATCATGTATTGATAGGACTGGTTGTGCATCCCCTCCTGGGAGATTTGCTCGGCAATGCAGAGGCTAATTTCTGGGGCCGTAATCGAGCTTTTGATGTGAGGAAGATTACAGGTTTGGACAGAATCAAGGAATGTGAGGTAGCTGAGGATTCCGTCAAAGGCGCGGCGTTCTGAATTTGTCAGGTTGTGGTAGTCGGTGACATCCTGGGTAATGTCCAGCTTCTGGGGAATCCAAAAGTTTTCGCGCATCTGTTGGTACAGTCCCACCGCCCAAGGGTAGCGAACGTCGTTCAGTTGCATCAGGTTGGTAGTTTCTCCGAACCAAATGGAACGGTGGGCGATATCGTCATTCCCATCGGGATTAAAGATGGGATTGGTGGGCATCCGGTCAAGGAGAGATTGTTGCATAGTGGCTGGGGCCGCGTAGAGGATACAAATCTTAAAAGGTCTTAAGTTTAGTTTAAAAGAGTTTGCTGAGAGATACCACACCAGTGATGGGTGTAGTTGGAACGATTGTCCCCCAGAAAGCACTATTTATAGTCTGATTGCAATTTTTGTTTTTTTTCTGGGCGAGCAGATAAAAAAGCCTCCCAAGGAACTGAGAGGCATCAGGTTGAATTTTACAAGGGGACAAACTTTAGGATTCAGATTCGGAAGGATTCGGTTGATTAAACATCGGCGCAATAAATGCCACGATCGCCCCCATCATGAAGCCGAGGATATTGCGGAGTAAGGGTAACCAGTCGGAGGTGCGGGTAACAACGGGGCCAACGCCAAAGGCAAGGAAGAGGATGCCCCAGAGAGGAGACATGATTAAGGCCCACTGCCAAGCAAAGGCTTGACCTTCCTTGCGGGGAATGGCAGCAAAGCCACAGATAACGCCCCCAACAACGGAACTAATGAGGGTGAGTAGCCACTGTTCACGGGGTAAGCCAGGCACAACGATACAACCGCCTTCTTTGGTGACACAGACTTTAACGGTTTCTAGAGCGTCGGCGATCGCCTGATTTTCGCCATGTTCACGGACGTAATACATATTGCCGAAGCGGGTCTGGAGTTCGATCCAGAAGGTGCGGGGCATTAGCTCATAAACATCATCACCAATGCTAAAGGCCAAGAGGTTGCCCCCCCGACCATCGGCAACGAGCAAAATGCTTTTATCATCGAGGCCCCAGTATTCTTTTACGGCTCGTCCGGGACTGCGGTCAAATTGAGTTAAGACGCGCATTTTCCAGCCCGTTTCTGCTTCAAAATTGTTCAGATCCGTCACGAGATTTTCTTCCTGGAGCTGTGGGAGGAAGTTCGCCAAATCCACGACCGGCGTTTCATAATCGGGGAGCAGTTCAGGGTTGTTAACGGCGAAGGCAGCGGGGGCGATCGCCCAGGTCATCACCGCCAAACAGACCGCGAAAAGACTACGGAGCAGGGGACGAGGCAAGAAATGATTCATAGAAATTTCTGAAAATAATGAAGCCAGCAGGGGCCGCTAATTATGAAAATTAATCGCGTTTTTATTACGGCTTGTTACTTTATTTTAAGTATTTTAAGATTTTTCTCAATGCTTTTCGAGGATTTACCTGGATTACACGACCAGTTGACCGCTCAAATGCTGGAGGTGGCGCAGGGCTGGATGGTCGATCTGGAGAGCGTTTAAGGAAAAGTTTGCTCCCTGAATCGCCTGGAAAGGAATCACGCCCACGACGCTGTTGCTGTAGGCGATCGCCTCGAAGGTTGAGATCAGATCAATGTCCCAAGGAATTTCTTGGACGGGGAGTTGCTGGTTTTGCAATTGCCCTAGGAGGTGTGATCGCATCACCCCAGGTAAAATTCCCCCCAGGGGCGGCGTGTACCAAGTGCCTTGTTTAAAACCCCATAAATTTCCGGTGGCGGTTTCGAGCCAGTGGCCGCTGGGATCTTGCAGAATGGCTTCTCCTGTCCCCAAGGCGATCGCCCGTTGACGGGCCTGCCACGCGCTGAGGTAATTGCCTGTTTTAAAATCCGCCTGGGGTCTCTGGAAATAGGGGTCTTGGGCCAACCAACCTTGGATTCCCTGCTGCTGCTGTTGGGCTAAATGTTCCGGCAGTGGACGACCGAGGATCAGTTCGCGGCCATCATGGAGGATTGTGACCCGCACCACGGGGGCGACGGCGGCCACTTTTTGGGCGCCCTGGTTAATGCGCTCCCAATCGGGTGCTGGCCATTGCAAGGTTTTGATGCTGTGGCGGAGGCGATCGCCATGGTGAGACCATAGACTGCGGGAATCCGTGAGGGAGTTTTGGTGAACCCGGAGCGTCGTAAAGAGGGTCGCCCCAAATAAAAAACTCGGATCACTAACCGGGAGAGTCAGTTCTGTCCCCTCGTACCAAGCCCCCGCGTACCAATAGCCCATGACCATAAAATTCTAAAATTTCCATCACACCATACTTCAAACTGCTTTTACCTGGCGGAGAGCGTTAAACAGGATTTTCCGGCGCCGTTTGGGATTGTACCCGGCGCAGCAACCAATCAAAGCGGGTGGTAGCGACATTGAGATTTTCTTGAATCATGCTGGGCACAGCTTCGGTAGCACGACTTTGATTAAACACGAAATCTTTATCCTCGCCGAGGTGACGCACCGTATTCCGGAGACGACTCGCTAAAAAGGTGGCGATCGCCCGATTAAATCGTGCCGAAAAGCCAATATCTTGATTCAGGCGGTCGGAAATTTTGTCTTGGGATACGGCCAGTAATAAGCATTCACCACAGGTTTTGACACTGGCACTGGGTAACTGCTGATCAATAAAAGACAGTTCCCCAAAAACTTCCCCACTCTGGAGCACCGCAATATCCTTTGTCACTCCCATGAGGTCAATGAAAACCGATACCGAGCCATCGAGGAGAATGTAGAAATTTTCCAGGGGTTGATTTTCCTGGATTAAAACTGTTTGCGGCGGAATTTTGGCAATCTTACCGGCAGTGATGAGCCAGTCAATATCATCATCATTTAATTCTCCAAACAGAAATAATACTTTCTGCATTGCCAATGTCCTTTAGCACGAATGGTGCGGTCTGTGGTTATTTTACCCCGGATCTCCAAGGGACTTAGACCGCTGCGGCGATGTGTAACAAGATTTTTTGATTGGGTTCAGTGTCACTATCCGGATTTCAGTCTCCCCATAATTAATCTGAAAGGGAGTTGGAGGAACTTTATAGCCGTGACCGGAGAGTGAACTGATAATCGCCGCCTGGTTCCAGACGATAATCACTCTGTTCCAAAAATCGGCCCAGGGGTTCGTAAATTAAGGCGCGGCCGAGGGTCGGATGTACCCGCAATTTTCCCTGGCGGAAATGCCACTGAAATTCCCATTGATAGGAACCCGCTTGCACTTCGCCAATGATTTTGCCCTGCTGCCAGGACTGTTGCAAAATTCGCACATGGGCCGGGGTTTCAGGCACAACAACAACCTTAATTTGGTGCTAAAGAACGTTCCCTATTGTGGAAGTTTTTGCCGCAAAACGCACCATCATTTCAGCATTTCATGGCAAAATCGTCCCACTTTCTGTCGCTACCAGGGCAAAGACTCACCATCCCAGTTAAAAAATTTACCCGTATCCTGGGGATGCAGATTGGCGATCACTTGGCGCAATTGGCTCACTGTCCGCGTGGGCGAAAAGAGCTTTTCGGGGGGGACATTTTTCTGGAAAGGCTCGGAGAGGTCGGTAGCCGTTGTCCCTGGGTGCAGGGCCGCCACAATGATATTTGGGGCAACGCGACTCCATTCAATGGCGATATTTTTCAAAAACATATTCAAGGCAGCCTTCGAGGCACGGTAGCCATACCATCCCCCTAGGCGATTGTCTTCGATGCTGCCGACTTTAGCGGAAATGGCCGCAAAAATTGCGGGTTCTGGGTGACGGAGAAAGGGTAAGAGGTGTTTGGCCCAGAGGACGGCACCGATGGCATTGACTTGAAAATAGGTCAGTAAATTTTCTGTTTGGATATGGCGGAGACTTTTTTCCGGTTGGAGGGTTTGATTATGCAGGAGACCAACGCAATAAATTACTTCATCAAGGCGAGAGGTCTGGGCTTTGAGGGTGGCGATCGCCGCTGTGATCTGCGCTTCCTGGGTCACATCCACGGGGATTAGTTGGAGTCGATCAGGGTAGCGCTCCTGTAACGCCAGGAGATCGGCGGAGGGCTGGCGGTAGGTTCCATAGACCCGCTGATACAGATCTGAGGCGAGGTATTGCCGGACAAATTCTAGACCGATGCCGCGACCAGCACCAATAACAAGGGCTTCCATTATGGACGACTCACCTCCGCAGTATTTAAGGTCTGACTGGGAGCCGCAGGGTTTTTGGGAGCCTCTAGGGTGGGGGGACGTAGGGCAAGGTATAAAGCAGCACCAAGGGGAGGGGTAAAGGCGATCGCCCACAACAACCAGTTTTGCTCCCCAAGGCCACGGCGGGCTAAATCATCCTTGATTAGGGTCGGGAATAGGAGTGCCAGCAAACAAAAATCTAAGCTCATCACGTGGATAAAGCGATCGCCCCAAAATCTGGTGCCAAAATCACCCCAATCCCCTGCGCTGAATCCGTAAATTAGGAGTCCTAGCAGCGTAACCAAACAAAATAAGCCCAACAGTCGCGAATCCTGCCACCGGAGCCACCAGTTTTTCTGCCCCGTAAAGGTGGGATTATCACGCCGCAACGCTAAATAGGGCAGCAACGCAAACGCACCGAGGAAAAAACTGCCTGTCGCAAAGACCCAAGCGGGTAACCTTTGGCGATCGCCATCGAGAAACAAGAGCGCCCCATACATGACCGGGAAAATACCCATGATGTTAAACAAGGCAATGATCAACGGGTTGATGCCGTCCCACTGTCCACCGGATAAAGCGGTGATCAACTCTAGGGTTTCCGGCTGACTGGGTGGTGCTCCTAGAAAGGCATACAACACAAAGGCAAGCCACAGGGAACCAAGGAACATCGAGCGGGCCATAGCGAGTGAACTCCTAGGGACAGGAAAGAATAATAAATGGCGTCATTGAAACAACTACAGGGTGCGGAGGTAACTCAACAGATCCGCCATTTCCTGGGGGGCCGGCTGGAATTTCGGCATGGGGGGCGTTTTTCCGCTAATGACCTGTTGAATCAAACGCACGTCGGATTTTCGCTGGGCGACGGCCCGTAAACTTGGCCCCACGTTGCCATCCGCCTGGGGGCCGTGACAGCCAGCACAATTAATTTGAAAAATGGCATTGCCCCGCAGTTCATCCCCTTGGAGCGCTAAAACCTGTTGAATGTAGGGGTCACTGGCCTGGGTACTGTACACACCAAAGATCCCCAGGGCAGCAATGGCCAGCACTAGGATGATTACGAAGAGGAGCTTCGAAAAATTTGGGACGGAAAGCTCAGAAGAATTAGCCACGGGGTTTGCTGTAGAGGAGATACAACTTTGTTGATATTACGCAATTTTTCTTAATGGTTATCCTACTGCGATCGCCTAAGAATGTCGAATCAAATCCCTTTGCACGGACTTCCTCCATCCCATAGAATGATTAAAAATCTTTAACAGTTAGCTTTAATCTGCCGCCATAAGGAGAAACCCCTGTGATTGAACCCCTCTTACTCGGTATTGTGTTGGGCCTGATCCCCGTAACCCTCGCTGGTTTATTCGTCGCTGCCTATCTCCAGTACAAGCGTGGTAATGACCTCAGCATGGAGTAACTAGCCACCTACGGCTTCTATCCCAGTAGCGATCGCCAATCCTTGCTTTTTTTGGAGCAGGGATTATTTTTTACAACACAAGGCACCACGGGTTTAAAAGGGAATTTCCCTTGTTAGAATTTTGGGCAGAAACGTTGGTGGGCGACACCGTTGCTGTGGGCGATCGCTCCCCACCCATGGTTTGGACTGTTTCAACTTACCTTCTCAAGTCTTTAGAGGTTAGCGCCATTGTCATCTAGTACCGTTCGGCAGAAAACGAAAAAAGCCCTTGCCCGTCAGTCCAAAGAAAGGCGATCGCCCCAAGGTTTCTTGCGGGGGGTTGCCCAAAAGGCTATGGGAACGGTGATTGGTTGCACCATGCTCGGCAGTGCGATCGCCGCTGGGGGGTTAGTGGGTCTTGCCATTAGTTTCCGGAACCTGCCCGATGTGCGGACCCTAAAGACCTATGTGCCCACCGAAACCAGCTATATCTACGACATCAACGGAAAAGTCCTCCTGAGCCTCCATGGTGAAGCCAACCGAACCAATATCGAACTCAGTGAAGTTTCCCCCGAACTCAAGATGGCCGTCCTCGCCATCGAAGACAGTCATTTTTACCAACACAACGGCATCAATCCCACCAGTATTGGTCGGGCAATCCTCTCTAACCTTGAAGCAGGCGGCATCACCGAAGGAGCCTCAACCATCACCATGCAATTGGTGAAAAACCTCTTCCTAGCCCAAGATCGTACCTACAATCGTAAACTCGCCGAAACCGTCCTTGCCCTCCGCATCGAACAGATTTTCCCCAAGGACGAAATCCTAGAAATGTACCTCAATAACATCTATTGGGGCCACAACAACTATGGCGTCGAAACAGCCGCTGAATCCTATTTCAATAAATCCGCCGCCGATCTAACCCTGCCCGAAGCCGCCGTGATGGCCGGGATGATCCAAGCCCCCGAAGATTACAGCCCCTTTCGAGATTACCAAGCCACCAAACAACGGCAAAAAATCGTTCTAAATCGCCTAGAGGATCTCGGTTGGATTACTCCCGAAGAAGCCGCCGCCGCTGCCCAAGCTCCCCTCCTGGTGGGCCAACCGACTGCCTGGAAAGCCAGTGCTTCCCCCTATATCACCCAAGCCGTAGTGGAAGAGCTCACCCAACGCTTTGGCGAAGAATTAGTTCGTAAAGGCGGGATGCGCGTCCAGACCACCGTGGATCTCAATATGCAACGCCGTGCCGAAGAAACGGTACAAAAAGCTTTTCAGCAGGCCCGCAGTCGGGGGTTACGGGCTGACCAGATTGCCGTAGCTGCCGTTGATCCGCGTACCCATTTTGTCAAGGTTTTGGTGGGGGGCAGAGACTACGAAGAAAGCCAATTTAACCGGGCGATTCAGTCTCAACGTCAGCCAGGATCAGCCTTTAAACCTTTTGTTTACTACACTGCCTTTGCGAGTGGCAACTATACGCCCTTTTCGACCATCGACGATAGCCCTGTGAGTTACCCCGATGGCAACGGTACCTATTCACCCCAAAACTATGGGGGATCTTTTTCTGGCACCGTGAGTTTGTATGACGCCCTAATCACTTCCAAAAACGTCCCTGCCGTCAAACTCGGAAAAGCAGTGGGCCTCGAAAAGGTGATCGAACTATGTCGTTTATTGGGAATCGAGAGTCCGCTCCAACCAGTTATTTCTCTACCCCTCGGCGCAGTGGGGATCAGCCCCCTAGAAATGGCCAGTGCCTACGCCACTTTTGCGAGTAATGGCTGGCAAAGTGAAACAACTTTGATCTTGCGGGTCACCGATAGCCAAGGGAATATTCTTTTGGATAATACACCCCAGCCACGTTTAGTTTTAGATCCTTGGGCCACGGCCTCCCTGACAACAGTGCTCCAAGGAGTTGTGAATGGCGGCACGGGTCAGGCCGCTAATTTAGGCGATCGCCCCGCCGCCGGAAAAACTGGCACTACCTCCTCAGAACGGGATGTGTGGTTTGTGGGCTATGTACCCCAACTGGCAGCAGCGGTTTGGATTGGGAACGATGACTATCGGCCCATGGGCACTGGTACCACTGGCGGCGGCGATGCGGCCCCCATCTGGCGCGCCTTTATGCAGGAAGCCCTTAAGGGAGAAGAACCCCAATATTTCCCGGCAGCGTCTAAATATCCCCGCCCTAAACCGTAGGGGTATCCGGCATAATAGGACAGTCTTTTTCCATTTCCTTGGGTTAAAACTTTGGTTTACATTAGTGTCGTTATTCCCACCTACAATCGCAAACCCATTTTGACAAAATGCCTCCAGGCCCTAGAACAGCAGCAGGTGCCGGAAGAGCTAGAAAATGGGGGCTACGAGGTGGTGGTGGTGGACGATGGCTCCACCGATGGCACGGTGGATTGGCTCCAGACCGAAGCGGACCAATATCCCCACGTGCGGCTCTTTGAACAGGCCCACAAAGGGGCGGCGGCGGCCCGAAACCTCGGCGTAGAACAGGCCCAGGGGGAGATTATTATTTTTATTGACAGTGATCTAGTGGTCACAGAAACTTTTTTGGCAGCCCACCTAGAAGGACTCCGCCGGGGTAAACGCAAACTCAAAAGCGATCGCCTATTTACCTACGGACGTGTGATCAATACTGCCAATTTTGAAGATCCCACCAGCGAACCCTTTAAGGTGACAGATTTTTCGGCGGCCTACTTTGCGACGGGAAATGTGGCGATCGCCCGCCAATGGCTCCTCGAAGCTGGCTTATTTGATACCGGCTTTCAGCTCTATGGTTGGGAAGATTTAGAATTGGGTATCCGTCTCAAAAAACTGGGTCTCACCCTGATTAAATGTCCCGATGCCGTCGGTTACCACTGGCATCCCCCCTTCAGTTTGGCGCAAATCCCTCAGCTCATTGATCAAGAAATTCAACGGGGCAAAATGGGGGTCATCTTCTACAAAAAACACCCCACCTGGGAAGTTCGCATGATGATCCAAATGACCTGGCTCCACCGTCTGCTCTGGGGCATCCTTTCCCTGGGGGGCTGGCTCAATGAAAAACGTCTAAAACCCCTTTTAGGTTGGCTAATCCAGCGAGGAAAATCACAACTGGCCCTCGAAATTGCCCGGATTTTTCTCAATTGGTATAACGTGCAGGGGGTCTATGCTGCCTACCGAGAAGATCAACTGGCCCGTCGATCTTGAATTGCGCAAAAATTATCTTGACAAGATCATGGGGATTGAGCTATGAATTAGCAACCGTAAAAAATCAATCTCTTTCAGTTCTTAAAAATTGAGTATTTTTTTCCAGGAAAAAGCTGACTTTTTGTTAGTTATGGAATCTGTCTCAGGGTTGATTTTTTAACAATTTTATTTGTACTAGGTCTATTTCTCTACACATCCCACGAAAACAACGATTGTGACTCCTTCTGCCTCTAACTTTGCCACTCCCAAGTATTTTGACCCTGCCGCCCGGGAGTCAGAGTTGCAGCTCATTTCCGGCAAGCCAGACTCCCGCTTAGAAACGGCCATTGGCGAAGATGTCGAATTTTTGCGGGCGCAAATTGCGAAGCTCAGCCGAGAGCAAACGAAGGTTCAAGATCTGTTGAGTTCCCTGGGTTTTGCCCTCAGAAGTTTTAACAACCTCAACCAATTTCTTGAGTTGACCCCCCTAATGTCTGCGCGGGTGGTGGATGCTGATGGTGGTGCTTTGGTGCTGTTTGATGCCCAGGGCCAGGTGCAGCTCGAAAAATTTTATTGTGGTGAGGGGGGAGATTGTCAGTTTATTCGACAGGCATTTACGCAGCTTCAGACGGGAGCGAAGACCACAAACCCTGAGGCAGCGACCTGTACGGCCCAGGAAGCGTTGCAGTTTGACGAAAAACTCCAGGCCCAGCTCGGCGAAGAAATTCGGGTTTGTAGCACGCCTATCCTTGTCAAAAATGTGACCCGTGGCAAGCTCTACGTGTTTAGTCGTGATCCCCAGTATGGCTGGGATATTACCCGGCGAAAATTGGTGCAACTGGTGGCGGATCAAACGGCGGTGGCGATCGCCAACAATGACCTCACCAGCAAACTCCGGAGCAAAGAAAAGCAAGACCGGGAACTAGAAATCGCCTCGGAAATTCAAAACCATCTTTTACCCAGTGAATGTCCGCAAATCAAAGGTTTGGCGATCGCCGCCGATTATCGCAATGCCTACCGGGTGGGGGGCGACTACTACGACTTCATTCCCAGTAACTACGACCGCATCCGCCGCCAGGATGATCCGAAACTTGTGCAATGTGTCCCCTGGAGTATCGTCATTGGCGATGTCATGGGGAAAGGCGTCCCGGCAGGTTTGATTATGACCATGACCAGGGGGATGCTCCGGGCCGAAGTGCTCAACCGCCACAGTCCCGCCAAAATCCTTGAACACCTAAACCGGGTCATGTACGCGGATCTAGATAATTCCCACCGATTTGTGACCCTATTTTATTCAGAGTACGATCCGAAAACCCGTACCCTGTCCTATAGCAATGCGGCTCATCACCCGCCGCTACTGTGGCGCGCCCAAACCCAAAACATCGAACCCCTCGACACCCAGGGCATGTTGATTGGTCTGGATCTAGATTCGTCCTACGAAGACGCTAAAGTGGTGCTCGAAGTGGGAGATATCATTCTCTACTACACCGATGGGTTTACCGATGCCGTCAACTCCCATGGCGATCGCTTTGACGAAGAAAACCTTGTGCGCGTCTTTCAAAATGCCTGCCAAAATTGCCAGACGCCGGAAGCAATCGTGCAGGAACTCTTTACCCAAGTGGAAAAATTTACCTATCCCAAAGTGCGTGGCGGTGATGATATGACCTTGGTTGTTGTGCAGGTACAATCAGAAGCAATTGAGTCCCATCTGTGTCAACACCATGACTGCTAAATCTCCTTTGCCCTTACCATCCGTAGCATCTGAGCAAATTGTGATCGCCCAAACGGGCTATGTCGAAGATCCTGATATTTTGGGTCAAATCCGTGATGGCTTTCAAAATTTCGTCGATAGTGGTCAAATGTGGGCCTTGATCTTGGGTTTTGTCCTCGGTTATTGGTTTAGTGGCATCCGTCGCGGTTAAGGGATTTCTCTCCTCTGATAAGTACGGTATGCTTAAAAGGAATTTTTTCTGCTTTGGAAAGATTTCTGTCGATATTACTAGCCCCTAGACTGTTTTCGTGTCTAAGTCTTTTCGCTTACGATCATCTCCTGCTTCGATTGCTAAGGTGCGCCGTTTCAGTCAGCGCCCGCGTCGATGGTTTGCCCTCAGTCGGTCTGTGGATTGGCTTTGGGTGGGCAAAGTTGGCGGATTGGGGGTCGGCATTACTAGTCTTTGGCTCTGGCAATGGCAACTGCTGGTGGCGATCGCCTTGGGAGCCGGGGCAATGGCTGCGATTTATCTTTTTGAAGCTTCGCCTTGGCAGAAATATTTAGAAGAAGGTTATCGACTCTGGCATAGTCGCCACCGACGGTTACTCCTGGCGGGTATAGGCGGCAGTCTCACGGTGTTACTTAGCTATGGGGCGATCGCCTTTTGGCAATCCATGGCGAACCACTGGCTGACCAGTGTAATGCTCCTTCAAGGGTTAATGATTAGTGCGATGTTTGCCCTGATGTTCAGTCGCCACTGGCAGTATCGATCGCCTCAACAACAATTCGAGCAAGCCCTGGAAAATTTAGGCGATCGCAGTAGTATCCGCCGACTCTACGCGATTCGTCAATTGCGGCAGTTATTACAAGAGCAACGATTGACGGTAGAACAGCGCCACACCCTCCACACCTTTTTGCAATTAAGCTGGCAACAGGAACGGGAAAAGCCCCTGCGGGAAGCCCTCCTAGGAACACTGCGCCTCTACACCAGCTCCCAAACCCCATCTCCCCGGCCCCTCCAACTCCAAAAATCCCGCCCTCCCCTCAACCTAACCAGGCAGCAGCAAACCCGCAAATCTTTAGTCAAAGAGCAGGTCTAGGGGTTTTTGAGCAACAATGGCCCAACCCTTTGATCTGATTATCCTGACCAATGGCCCCGGTGAAGTGACCACTTGGCTCCGTCCCGTCGTGCAGGCTGTGCGTGCCCATTGGGGAAGTCTGCCGCGAATTTCTGTGGTCTTGGCTCCCTGTTCCCACAGCACGGGTCAAGAAGCAGTGATCGCCCGCAGTTATCCCGAAGTTGACCGGGTTCAGGCCGCCAAGCATTTTTTTCCGTTTCTGCTCTGGGGGAAAACCGCCGAATCTTGGTCTTGGTTTTCCCAGGGGGTGGTGCTCTTCCTCGGTGGGGATCAATTTTTTCCCCTGGTGATTGGTAAACGCCTCGGCTTTAAAACCCTAATTTATGCCGAGTGGGAAGCCCGCTGGTGGCGTTGGATTGATGCTTTTGGGGTGATGAATGCTCAGGTTCTAGCGAAAATCCCCCCCAAGTACCAGGCTAAATTTCAAGTGGTCGGCGATCTGATGGTGGATATCTCCCAGGAGGCGCAGCAGACTAGTACCTCACCGATCATCGGCCTCTTACCAGGCTCTAAGGGGATGAAACTCGCCCAAGGAGTCCCTTTACTCGTGGCCACCGCCAGTGTGATCCGCCGCCAGCGCCCAGCGGTGAAATTTTTGCTCCCCGTAGCCCCGACCATCACCGTGCAAACGCTACTGCACTATGGCGATCGCCAACGAAATCCCATGGTAAAACGCTTTGCTGCACCTGCCATTGAGCTTTGTCACACCGGGGATCCGCCCTATTTACAAGTCGCCGATGGCACGCAGATTCAACTGGTCACTGACTTTCCTGCTCACCAGGACTTAAGGCAATGTCAACTTTGTCTCACCACCGTTGGCGCAAATACGGCTGAATTAGGCGCTTTGGGCTTGCCGATGCTGGTACTTTTGCCCACGCAACAGTTGGACGCGATGCGTGCCTGGGATGGCATTCCCGGTCTCATTGCGAAAATTCCCTGGTTGGGAACCTGGTTTGTGCGCTGGCTTAATCGACGTATTATTACCCATGCCCGCAAACATCGGGTGCGTTATGCTTGGCCAAATATTTGGGCGAAAAAAGATATTGTGCCGGAGCTGTTGGGGGAACTAGCTCCAGAAACCCTAGGAGCGTTGGTGTTAGATTATTTAGACCATCCTGAAAAACTTAAGGCGATGCAAGCCTCTCTCCAGGCTTGTCGTGGCGAGGCGGGGGCCGCCCACAAATTAACGCTGATGATCGGTGATCTGTTGCACTTAACGACAGTGGATTTAGGCCATCAGCAGCCGCCAGTACACCATAAGGATTCCCGCTTAAACCAGGGAGAATAGTTAAGGATAAATACTTAGCCTTTGGGGATCAAAGGCGATCGCCCTTTGCCAGACGGGAATTTTTTCGAGATAATAGACCTAAGCATAGCGTAGCCCTTTTTTTGCACCGAATTGCTGCTATTGAAGCGAGGCACAGATTAATAATGTTTCATTTCTTGTTTATTTTGGCATTTGGAATTATCGCCACCATCGCAGCGGTGAACTTGGTGCGCAGCTTTATGATGCTGAGTAATGAAACAAGGGTCTACCCGAATTTTCAGAGTAATACCCAAGGAACGCAATCCCAACGGCCCCGGCCGACCCCCCACCCAGAAATGGTTGACGACTTGGGCCAACCGATTAATGAACCGCTATTGGTCGTGCGATCGCTAGATGTAGAAGACGCGAGGCAACGCCTGGACAATTTATACAACTCATCGCCGAGTGGTGAAAATAACCAAGAAGAGGATGCCTAGAACCGATGGCAAGCTTACCCCCTTGGCTTATCGTTGATCCCCTCCTCCAACAATGGTTACAGGAAGATCTCGGACGGGGCGATCGCACGACTCAATCCCTTTTTGCAAATACCCAAGCTCCCATCGGTCAGGCGAAACTGATTTTAAAGGCGGATGGTCAGGTGGCGGGTTTACCTTTAGTGGAACGGGTTTTTCAGTTACTTGATCCCCAGAATTCTAAATTTGAAACGGTTTTATCAGAAGGCAGTACGGGACAGCCGAAGAATTTAATCGCTACGATGACGGCTCCCCTCGATATTTTGCTCATGGGGGAACGGGTCGCGTTAAATATTTTGATGCGCTTGAGTGGGATCGCCACGATGACGGCGCAGTATGTGGAAAAAATTGCTGATTTGCCGACGCAGTTGGTGGACACCCGCAAAACCACTCCTGGCTTACGTCTGCTGGAAAAATATGCGGTGCAGGTGGGTGGCGGGCAAAACCATCGTTTTGGGTTGGATGATGCGGTGATGATCAAGGACAATCACATCCAGGCAGCAGGGGGAATTTCCCAGGCGATCGCCCTTGTGCGGCAAAATATGCCCTATCCTCTAGCGATTGAAGTAGAAGCCGAAACCCCGGAACAGGCTTTTGAAGCGGTGACAGCGGGGGCCGATATTTTAATGCTGGATAATATGTCCGTGGCGATGATGGCGGATTTGATCCCCCCACTGCGGGCCAAAAATCCGCGTTTGAAATTGGAAGCGTCGGGCAATATTACCCTGGAAACCTTGCGGGAAGTGGCGTTGACGGGGATCGATTACATTTCTACCAGTGCGACGATTACCCGT
The DNA here is from genome assembly GCF_963876085.1 of Synechococcus sp. BDU 130192. NCBI lineage: Bacteria > Bacillati > Cyanobacteriota > Cyanophyceae > Synechococcales > Synechococcaceae > Synechococcus > Synechococcus sp. BDU 130192. The sequence continues at coordinate 58,419 of NZ_CAWNNO010000022.1, forward strand.
GCGCCGTGGCTCGATATCAGTATGAAAATTACGGCTTAGTTTTTAAAAATTTTTCGCTGAATGGCTAATCGATATATAACGGGTCAACATTAATTGCAAGGCTTACCGGACGCGGGCAAAATTCCCGCAAAAAAGTCAAATCGGGGATCTCGGTTTTGCGCTGGGGAAATTTCAGTACCACCTGCCAACGGTAACGCCGCGCCACTCGGAGAATATTCGCTGGCACAGGGCCAAGGAGTTCGTCTTCGGGTTCGAGCAACGGAAAACATTTTTCGGCGATCGCCTCGGCAGTGTAGCGCACCTGATCATGATTTTCCCCACTAAAGCGCAGCAAAATTAATTTGCCAAAGGGCGGATAGTCCAATTCCTGCCGTTGACTGATTTCCCGCTCGGCAAAGGTCAGGTAATCATGGGTTTTCACCGCTTGAATTACCGGATGCTCTGGGGAATAGGTCTGAATAATCACCTGTCCCGGTTCATCACCCCGACCCGCCCGACCTGCCACCTGGGTTAGGGTTTGAAAGGTGCGTTCCGCAGCCCGATAATCACTTTGATGCAACAGGCCATCCGCCGCAATCACCCCCACTAAAGTCACTTGAGACACATCTAAACCCTTCGTGAGCATCTGGGTTCCCAGTAAAATATCCGCCTCACCCCGCGCAAATTGCCCTAATAAGTCGCGGTGCGCCCCTTTGCGACGGGTCGTGTCACTATCAAATCGCAGACAACGTAACTGAGGAAATTCCTTGGCGATCGCCTGAAAAACCTTTTGGGTGCCGTTCCCGAAAAACTTGAAATAGGGGGAATTACAGCTAGGGCAATGTTTGGGTTGGAGCTGGCTATGATCGCAATAATGACAGCGCAATAGGGGCATACTTCCCTCCTGGACATAGTGGTAGGAGAGGGACACATCACAATGGGGACATTCCATCACATAACCGCAACTGCGACAGGAAACAAAGGTGCTGTGACCGCGACGGGCAACGAATAAAATGCCTTGTTCGTGGGTCTGGGCGATGCGTTCGAGGGCTTGTCGGAGGGACTGGCTAAACAGGGAATAATTACCGACCCGCAGTTCATGGCGCATATCGACAATTTCCACGGGAGGCAGCGGACGAGCATACACCCGCTCAGGGAGAGAAACGTAATGGTAATTGGAGTTTTGGGCGGTTTGAAATTTTACCCAGGTGTCTAGGGCCGGGGTCGCAGAACCGAGAATGAGTGGACAATTTTCCTGTTGCGATCGCCACCGGGCAACGGTGCGGGCGTGGTAGGTGGGAGCGGGCTGATCCTGTTTGTAGCTGCTGTCGTGTTCTTCGTCGAGGATGATCATCCCCAAATTGGGCAGGGGGGCAAAAACAGCGGAACGGGTGCCGATGATAATTTGACTGTCGGGGCGTAACATTTGCCGCCAAGTGTCGTAGCGTTCCCCTTCTGATAAACCGCTGTGGTAAGTTAAAACGCGATCGCCAAACCGTGACCGAAACCGATCCATTAGTTGCGGTGTGAGACCAATTTCTGGCACGAGAATAAGGGCAGATTTTTGCTGGGATAATAGGGGGGCGATCGCCTGGAGATAAACCTCTGTTTTCCCTGAACCCGTCACCCCATGTAACAAAACTTCCCCGTATCCCTGGATGTTTTGAATCGTTTCTAAGGCTTGTTGCTGGGCGGCAGTTAGGGTTTTTGCTTGATCTGAATTTTGATCCGGGGCGCGGTGTAGGCGTAATTTTTCCCGTTCGGCGATCGCCACACAACCGACTTTTGCCATTTTCGTCACCGTTGCCGCCGTTGTTTTCGCCACCCCCACCAATTCCGAGAGCCACATTTCGCCCCCTTCATGGCGTAACACCAGCAAAATTTCCCGTTGTCGTTTGGTGAGCCCTTCCCGTTCGCCTACGTAACTCACCCACTTTTGCCGCTGCCCATGGATGACCTGGGGCGTCGCCAAATATCGTTCTGCGAGGCCCGCCTTTTCCAATTCCTGTATCCCCCGATAGACCGACTTAATCTGTCGTTGGAGGTACTTCACACTGTAGTTCTGGGTTGATCCCCGCTGGAGTAACTGGAAAAGTTGTTGGGCCGTCGGTGGTAAAGAGTCGATGTCGATGGAGGCGAGATCGGTTTTCAAAAGCCGAACACGGGGTTGCGATCGCCGCAATAAACCCGGCGGCAAAGCCATTCGTACCACCGTCATCATATCCGTTTGATAGGCCTGGGCAACCCGCAATAAAAGCTGCCAATAGTGGGACGAAAAAAAGCCCCGCGCGATGATCCCCTGCACCGAACGAATTTGCTCAGGATCTAGTCCCTGGGGGAGCTTTGCAATGAAGCGAATGGCGATCGCCCCCACCTGTTGCGCCCCAAACCCAACCAATACGATATCCCCTGGCACCACCGTCAATTCTGGCGGCACTCCATAGGTAAAAAGCCCCTGAGTATAACCACAATCAACTAAGACCTCAAGCCAATCCAAATCCCCGATCTCCTAAGATTCCCAAAACTCACTGCAAAAGCACTATACCCCATGATTTTTTATCAATTCAAATAAGCATAATTATTTTTCTCTATATACAACCCTAGGTAGAGTGAAGTAAGAAGTAAATTGTGAGAGTTTATCTTTACTAATCAAAACTAAATTTTCTTGAAATTTCCTGGATTACATCACATTAAATAATCCTTAAAAGAAGTGTCGCTGATAAGACAGAGGTCGACAGTCTGCTATGTCAAGCTATTTTGATGGGCAACCGATCTTTTTGGGCTTGGCAAGCAATTTAAGAAAAATTTACACAACTTCTCTGGACAAAAGATCCACTCAACAAAACCTTAATTTTGTATTTAACAAAACCATATTCTACTCAACCATCTGCTACATTAATTCTGAGAAAAGTCTTGGATTTTTCCCAGAAACCTTTACTAATTGCTGCAATTGTTGATTTTTATTAAAAGCTTATTTACATTCCCAGAGCTCAAACAGGTATAACAGTTCTAAGGAATGAACTGTCAGCTCCTTGAAATTGTTTTAGCTGCATCCTGATAAACGATTATTTGGTATTGAATTCTGCTTATTTTTGTTTTTCTTTAGCTAATCCTCGCTTCCCACCACACATCCCCTGACTCTTTATTTCGTAGGATTATGTTCGACACAACCACAACCAACAGTCTTGACCCTGTGTATGCTCAAGATAGCCATCAAGCCACTGAATTAGAATCGAGCAATTCAATGGTTGAAGCGGAATTTTCAGAGACAGAACTCACAAATTTGCGAGGAGTCCGTAGTCGCAATGAGGATACTGTCGGTGCTTTTTTTAAAGAAATGGCCCGCTACCCTCTCCTCAAGCCAGACGAAGAAATTCAACTGGCCCACAGTGTTAAGTTTCTCAATGATGCTGAAGAGCGTCGCCTTGAACTTCAGGAACAATTGGGGCGATCGCCTACCAACGAAGAATGGGCGAGTGTCCTTGGCCTCGAAACGGTTAAACAGCTCAACTCTGCCCTGTACAAAGGCCGGGTGGCGAAGCGGAAGATGATTCGCTCCAATCTGCGTCTTGTGGTCTCCATTGCGAAGCGCTATCTCAACCGGGGTGTACCGTTCCTGGATCTGATTCAAGAGGGGGCGATCGGCCTTAACCGTGCTGCCGAAAAATTTGACCCCAACAAAGGCTATAAATTCTCGACCTATGCCTATTGGTGGATTCGCCAGGCGATTACTCGCACCATTGCTAACGATGCCCGGACAATTCGCTTACCGATCCACATCGTCGAAAAGCTCAATAAACTCAAAAAAGCCCAACGGACGCTCAAACAAAGCCTGCAACGGAATCCAACTGAAGCGGAATTGGCCCAAGAACTCGATATTACCGCTGATCAACTCCACCAACTGCTTCAGCTCCGGCGTCAATCTCTCTCCCTGAACCACCGGGTGGGTAAAGGCGAAGACACGGAACTGGTTGATCTCCTTGAGGATGATGGCCTTCAACTTCCTGAAGAACGGATGAGTGAAGCGATGATGCGCCAAGAACTTTGGGATGTCCTCGGTGACGTGCTCACTGACCGTGAAAAAGAAGTCATTGCCCTCCGCTATGGCCTCTCCTCTGAGCAGCCCCATACCCTCGAAGAAGTGGGTGGAATGTTTAATCTGTCCCGGGAGCGGGTACGACAAATCCAAAGTAAGGCGATGCGTAAGTTACGGCGTCCCCAGGTGGCCCGCCGCCTCAAAAGTTGGCTGTATTGATCCCCTAAATTAATCTTTGCTGGATTTGGCGATCGCCAACCTAGATTATTCCTCCTTTCGCTTTTGCCCCCGTAGCCCCTCTGTAATATTTAAGAGGGGTTTTTTCTATGGTTTATTGCTTTTGTCTCCACAAAAAAACCCGCTTAGTGCGGGCGCGCTTTTTATAAATTAATCATTTCAACAATTTTAGGTAGTTACAGCCTGTAGCCTCATTCCCAAGACTGTCTAGTACAAGGGAACGTTAGCATCAACTTCTTCACTCCAGGCTTTGATCCCACCTTTGACGTTGATGCCTGTAATGCCTGCTTCCTGGAGAATACCGAGAGCTTTCGCTGAGCGGCCGCCCATCTTACAGTGGGCAATTAACTTTTTCCCTTCTGTCAGTAATTCCTTGACCTGATCAACGCCATCTCCTTGCTCAATATCGGGTAGAGGGATCAGAGTTGCTCCCGGAATTTGGGCAATGTCATATTCGTGGGGATTGCGGACATCAATCAAAACATAATCATCAGCATCGCTGTCCAACAATGCCTTGAGTTCTGTAACTGTCATTTCTTCCATAGCTGCCTGCTGTTCTGCCTCCGCTGCCTTTGCTTGGGGAATGCCACAAAACTGTTCGTAATCAATCAATTTTTCGATTACAGGACGTTCTGGGTTGGGACGTAATTTCAATTCCCGGAATTTCATATCGAGGGCATTGAAAAGTAAAAGTCTGCCACTGAGGGTATTTTTTGCCCCAAGGATAATCTTGATGGTTTCTGTGGCTTGGATCGTGCCAATAATCCCTGGTAATACACCGAGGACACCACCCTCTGCACAGGATGGCACCATGCCTGGTGGTGGGGGTTCGGGATATAGATCGCGGTAGTTGGGGCCGCCTTCGTAGTTAAAGACGGTGGCTTGGCCTTCAAACCGGAAAATCGAACCGTAGACATTGGGTTTATTTAAAAGCACACAAGCATCGTTCGTGAGATAACGGGTGGGGAAATTATCAGTCCCATCCACAACGATGTCGTAGCCTTTAATAATGTCGAGGGCGTTACTCGAATTAATCTGGGTCTCGTAGAGATCAACTTGACAAAAGGGGTTGATTTCTAGAATCCGGTTTTTAGCCGATTGGATTTTGGGCTTGCCGACCCAAGAAGTGCCGTGGATGATTTGGCGTTGCAGGTTAGAAAAATCTACAATGTCGAAATCGACCAGACCAATCCGACCGATTCCCGCAGCGGCAAGGTAGAGCAGTAATGGCGAGCCGAGACCACCACTACCGATACAAAGGACACTGGCGGCTTTAAGCTTCTTTTGTCCATCTACGCCCACTTCCGGCAAGATTAGGTGCCGTGAATAGCGTTCGTAGTCATCCTTTGTTAGTTCTATAGTGTCTAAATTAGGATTTAACATTTTTGGGTGTTCTGAGGAAATGTTTTAGAGTCTGCGGTCTGGGGTCACGACCAAGAACACGATTGCAGTCTTTTAGTCTACTGCGTTGTGGGGTTAGATTCTAGGTTAGCTTAAGGGATTGTGCCTTGGGCAGAAAATATTTTGCCCAGGAATAGGCGACGATTGACGAATTTCTTGGTATTTTTTGAGGAAAGCATTGTGCAACACTGCGGCAAATTATATTGACAGGGTATAGTCGCTTTTAGGATTCACTAAGCGGGATAATTTTGTATTAGTCCCTAGGAGAAACGGTCTTATGGTTCACGGTCAGGAAGTTACGAATGGGGATCATCCCCGCAAAGGCTCCACGAAGCTTCTTCGATCACCGCGCCACAATCTCTCCCGCCGCCATAAGCCAAAGTCTAAGGTTTTTTCGCCTTTCGTGCGGGGACTGTCATGGGGGGTTGGGTTTATGGGCACAATTCTCCTATCCGCTTCCCTAGGCACGGCGATCGCCGTCTATACCCCCATTGCCCAATTGGTATTACCTTTTCTGCCAGCTCCCCTGGGAAGCCTTGCCACCGACGGTTTACGGCAATTAGGGACTTACAGCTTGGGCCGCCCCGTGAATGTCCTTGTGATGGGGGTTGATCGCGTCGAAGGAACGGAGAATCCAGAAGCCGAATTTAATGGACGCAGCGACACAATCCTCTTGGTTCGCTTCGAGCCAGAACAGGGACAAGTCAATATGCTTTCGATCCCCCGGGATAGCCAAGTCAGAATTCCCAATGTGGGCATTACAAAAATTAATGAAGCCAATGCCTACGGTGGTGGTCAGTTGGCGGCCCAGGTTGTGAGTGACGCCTTAAATGGTGTGGCAGTTGATCGCTATGTGCGTTTGACCACCGACACTTTTAAGGAGTTGGTTGATGCCGTGGGGGGAGTTAATGTGTTTGTCCCAGCGGATATGCAATACACAGACCAGACCCAGGGCCTAGAGATCAACCTCGAAAAAGGCTGGCAAGTGCTAGATGGAGAACAGGCAGAACAGTTTGTCCGCTTCCGGCAGGATCAATATGGTGACATTGGTCGGGTACAACGCCAACAGATACTCCTCAAAGCGCTCCGGGAAAAAATTCAATCCCCGGCGATTATTCCCCGTCTTCCGGCTCTGATTGGTTTAGTACGTGAACACATTGATACGAATCTAACCTGGGAAGAAATGCTGGCATTGATGAATTTTTCACGACAGCTTGAGCCAGAAAATTTTCAGATGGTGATGCTCCCAGGGCGCTTTAGTGACGTGGGTGAATATAACCGTAGTTACTGGATTATTTCTGACCAGGGTAAAAATCAGGTGATGACAGAATTTTTCGCGGTGGAATCGCCCGTCTGGTCAGCCCCCGGCGAAAATGGCACTTTAACGAACAACGTGCGCATTGCGATTCAAAATGCCTCTGGTTCACCGGGAATGGCGCGGCAGGTGTCGGAATTTTTGCAGACCCAGGGCTTTACGAATATTTATTTATCGAGTGATTATCCAGACCGCCTCGAGCAAACCCAAGTGATTGCCCAACAGGGAAATGTGTCTGGGGCGAATCAACTGCTAGCAAACCTAGGTACGGGCAGGGTTGAAGCTTCTTCCATCGGCGAAATTGAATCGGACTTTACGATCCGTGTGGGCCAAGATTGGCTGGAACAATCCCAGGAATCGTTTGTGTCCAATTAATTTGAAAGTAATTGAATCGATTAGCAACTAAGCAAATTAATGGAAAACTTACGGACGCAGGTCTTGGTGGTCGGGGGCGGCACCGGAGGGACAGCCGCAGCAATTCAATGTGCGCGACAAGGAATTGAGACAATTTTAGTGAGTGAGTTTCCCTGGTTGGGGGGGATGCTCACAGCGGCAGGGGTAGCGGCACCGGATGGCAATGAACTCAAGGCCTGGCAGACGGGACTTTGGGGCGCTTTTCTCCGGGAGCTACAACGGCGACATCAGCAAGCAGGCTTGGATCACAGTTGGGTGAGTATGTTCACTTTTGAGCCGCGAGTTGGGGCTGAGATTTTTGCAGATTGGGTTAAAGCAGAGCAGCAGTTAACCTGGATTGCGGGACAGATCCCCCTGGAAGTCAAAAGACAAGGCGATCGCCTTTGTGCGGTACGTTTTCCAGATTATTGGATTGAGGCGGACATTATCCTTGATGGGACAGAATTGGGGGATCTACTGGCCTTGGGGGAGGTGCCCCATCGCTGGGGTTGGGATTGGTCGGAAAAGTTTCAGGAACCCAGCGCCCCTACTGCTCCCAACGAAATGACACAAACCTACCCGGTGCAGTCGCCCACCTGGGTTTTTTATCTAAAGGAAAAAGGGGGGCAGCCACCGCCTAGCCATGGCGATTTTTCGGCGTTCCAAGGGGCTTGGGAAAAATATGGCCTGGAGCATTTTCTGAATTATGGGGGCTTGCCCAATGGCCACTACATGATGAACTGGCCCCTCGCTGGTAATGATTTTGGTTTGGGGGGCGATCGCCTTTTAGATCCCCAGCAACGCCTTAATTTTTATCGGGAAGCCCAGGCCCACAGTTTGGCGTTTGCGGATTACATTTCCCAAGTATCTGGCGGCCAATATGGCCTAGCGACGGGCGTTTTTCCCCATGACTTGTACGGCGGCAGTTTTGCCCTGATGCCCTATTTCCGGGAAAGTCGGCGTTTGATCGGGACAGAAACCCTTACGGAGCAGCAAATTTTACCCCAGGGTACTGTTGCACCTTTGCCGTTAAATTCAGCCGGAGAAGTCCAGGCGATCGCCGTGGGAAATTACGCCAATGACCACCATTATCCGGGCTTTGAGTTTCCCCTCACGCCAAAGTCGATCCCCTGGGGTGGCCGCTGGACAGGTACTCCCTTTACGATTCCCTACATGGCTCTGTGCTCAGCCACGGTGGAAAATTTGCTTGCCTGTGAAAAAAATATCGCCGTTTCCCACATCGCCAACGGGGCAACACGCTTGCAACCCCTGGTACTCAATCTTGGTCAGGCAGCAGGCCAAGCGGCGGCCCTGGCGATTCAAAATCGGTGCGCTCCAAAAGAGATTGATGTCCGGCAACTCCAAGAAAAATTATTAACGGATAACGTCGCACCCGCAGCAGTGATCCCTTTGTATAATTTGGCCTTTGACCATCCCGAATGGCTGAAATGGCAACGATTTTACCTCGATTATCCCGAACAATATCCTGAAAATGGTTTATGCGATCGCAGGCCGTTTGTCTCAGCACCCACACCCCAGGCAAAACTCTACAGCGGTGAAATTTTTCCCCAAGGTAATTGCCAATATGCGATCGCCTTACCTGATCAGTCGCAACCAATTCAGGTGGTAACCCTTGATCCCCAGATGCACCAATGGCTGGGAAATTTGCAGACTCCCCAAAAAATTCAGGCGATCGGCAGAATTAATAAGGCTGCCCCTTGGTTTGTCCTTGAGGACATTGCCTAAAACCTGCTACTGCATTCGGTCGATGGTGCGGTACTGAATCGCTTCGGCAATGTGGGTCGTTTGGATGGTTGGAGCTGCGGCTAAATCGGCAATTGTCCGGGATACCTTCAGAATCCGATCCATGGCCCGGGCCGATAACCCCAACTTACGGATTGCCCCTTCGAGTAAATTACGACTACCTTGGTCAAGGCCACAATGTTGCCGCAGATCCTTCGTCGTCATCTCCGCATTGCAGTGCACTTGGGGGTGATCCTGGAATCGCACTTGGGCAATCTGTCGCGCCTGGTTAACCCGTTCTGCGACGGTGTGAGAATCTTCACCGACACCCTGTTGCATCATTTCTTCTGGCTTCAGACGATTGACCGCCACCTGGAGATCAATGCGATCCATCAGTGGCCCAGAAAGTTTCGCCCAGTATTGTTCACGAGCGCGGGGACTGCAAGTACAAGCCTGGATCGGGTCACCAAAATAACCACAAGGGCAAGGATTGGTGCTGGCAACGAGGGTAAATTGGGCGGGAAATTCTACTGACTGGCGGGTGCGGGAAATGGTCACAAAGCCATCTTCGAGGGGTTGCCGCAAAAATTCGAGGACATTGCGTTTAAATTCTGTGAGTTCATCCAAAAACAATACCCCCCGGTGGGCGAGAGAAATTTCCCCAGGGCGCGGAAAACTACCTCCACCAACGAGAGAAGGGCCAGAGGCGGAATGGTGGGGGCTGCGGAAGGGGCGTGCTGTTACCAATGTGCCACGATCTTTGAGTAAGCCAGCGACGGAATGAATTTGCGACACTTCTAGGGCTTCATCGAAGGACAGTTTCGGCAGAATACCTGGTAATCTTCGAGCCAGCATTGTTTTTCCGCTACCGGGTGGCCCCACAAAAACGAGATTATGGCCCCCAGCGGCGGCAATCTCCAGGGCACGACGGGCCAGGGTTTGACCTTTGACATCTTTGAGATCGGGGACGAGGTGGGCGGCTTTGGCGATCGCCTCTCGGATATCGATTTTTACAGCTTGATGCCCATGGGGTGCCCCCAACAGATCCACCACTTCCTTTAAATTTCCACAGCCATAAACCGTTAAACCCGCTACCACTGCCGCTTCCTGGGCGTTAGCAGTGGGAACGACCATCCCCTTAAACCCCAATTTTTGGGCGGCGGCGGCGATCGGTAAAACTCCCGCCACAGGCCGGAGGGTGCCATCGAGGGACACTTCCCCCAGGAATAAAAAATCTTCCAGGAGCGTTGTTTCAATTTGTTCCGTCGCGGCCAAAATGCCCACACTAATGGGAAGATCAAAACTAGGGCCTTCCTTGCGGAGATCGGCGGGGGTGAGATTGACTAAGATTTTGCGCACAGGGAAGCCGAAGCCAGAATTTTTGAGGGCGGCCTTGACCCGTTCCCGGGATTCTTGTACTGCTGTATCCGGCAGTCCGACCACCATCATTTTCGGTAAGCCGCCGGAAATATCCACTTCCACCCCGACCCTGAGGGCATCGACCCCGACAATGGTGGCACTCCAAATTTTTGCTAGCATGGCTCTGTTTTAGTGTGCTGTTAGGACAATATTATAGAAAAATTGGCGATTGCCCACCCTTTGATTTCCCTTTGACCTATGCGCTATGTTCCTTTTCTACGCAGTTTTCTCCTTGGTAGCCTCGGTTTGCTGCTCCAGAGCTGCGTTGGTTATCCGCGCATTGTTAATTTTCCCGTTGATCCCGGTGGCCGCAGTTTAAATAGTCGAGCCCTCGAATTTGACCCGGCAATCGCCGAACCTTACCTTGTTTTCGCTTCAGACCGCAACGGCTCCCAGGATATTTACCTATTTGATACCAGTACCAGGCAAACAATCCTGTTACCGGGTTTAAATGCCCTGAATGAAATTGCCTCCCATCCTGCCGTTTCTGAAGATGGTCGCTACATTGTGTTTGCCGTCAATCGTCGTGGCGAATCTGATATTTATCTCTATGATCGCGAGTTTGAACAAAAGCGGAATCTAACCGATAACTTAAACCAAGAAGTGCGTAATCCAACCATTAGTGCTGATGGGTCTAAAATTGCCTTTGAGGCCGCTGAAAATGGCCAGTGGGATATCCTCGTTTATGATCGCAATGGCCGCCAATTGGATGTCGAATAATATCTCCTGACAGCTAATGCAGCACCAACTGATCACTAGAGTGTAGCGTAGTAGCACTTGGTTTCGGTTTCGGTGTGACTCAAAATGACGCTGAGGTCTTCAAGGATTTCTAGGCAGTTTTGAATCGTTTCTAATTTTTTGCGCTTGTGCCTTTGAAATGGGCGGCAATTTTGGGTAATTGTCCATTCGCCGCCTTGGGTACGCAATAAATCTCGGATCGCGGCGAGTTGGTCTTTGAGTTTTGTCGGGAATTTTTGTTGTTCAGGAGGGGCAATAACGGCTTCTTTTGTTTCCTCTTCTACGCCAATACCTTCAATGACTTTCTGGGTGACGACTTGATCGGGGGCTTGATATTCGGGACGGAGCCAACGGACAAAACCATTACGTTCTTCTTCGGCTCGTTCTGCATTGAGATCGACTAATCTTTGCAGGATGGTTTGTTCGAGTTGTTCTTTGGTTTTGGTGTTGTTGGTCTCGGTTTGACACCCCTCTAAATCTCCCATCCCTCCGCCTTCGGCACCTCCCTTGGGAAGGGAGACAAAATCACCATAGACTTTTTGCCACAGGGGAATCAGATCTTCCCAACCGTAGGCGCGGAATACGGCTTGATCGAGGTCGTCGTGGATTTGTTTGAGGGTGGTGATCAGGGCCTTGTTGTTAAATTCTCTGTCTGCATCGGTGAAGGGTTCGCCACTCCGCATTTTTTCGAGGCAGTTATACATGGCGGTAATGGTGACTTCAGGATGGGCGGCTTGGACTTGTTTGCGGTAGCTTTCTAAAGCCATACCACCTAATTCTAGACAAAACATCACCAGTAATGCTTATCCAATGCTAGTATGGGTACGCATTTTTAGTTTCGAGAAAGAAATATTCTATGCGTACCCATCTCACAATCAAAACTGCAGCCAAGCAATTACAGGTAAGTGAGCAAAGAGTTAGAACTCTATGTCGTGCCGGAAAAATACAATCTAAAAAAATCGGCAATATGTGGTTACTGGATGAGGGTAGTCTACAAAACTACGGATTACGTTCAGGTAATTTAGTAGCAGAAGATCGTCAATCGTATTCTATTAATTCTTCTTCCAAACCAATTGCTCTCAGTTTTTTTTCTGGGGCTATGGGGCTAGATCTAGGGATTCACAAAGCTGGTTTTGATATTCGTTTAACTTGCGAAATAGATAAATTTTGTAGACAAACTATTGCTCTAAACCAGCCTGATGCAGCATTGTTGGGTGATATCCTTCAGTATAATGCTTCAGAAATCAAATCAGCTGCAGGCTTAAAAAAAGATGATGATATTGATTTGATTATTGGTGGTCCTCCATGCCAAGCTTTTAGTACTGCTGGAAAACGCCAAGGGCTTAATGATAGTAGAGGAAATGTTTTTTTGAAATATGTAGAGCTATGTCTCGATTTAAGACCCAAATATTTTGTCATCGAAAATGTTAGAGGTCTATTATCTTGCCCTTTAATACATAGACCCCATGATCAAAGAGGGGATAATTTCCCACCACTAAATGATTATGAGAAAAAAGGCGGCGCACTCAATTTCATTCTTCAAAGAATAAAAAATTCAAACTACTCTTTCTCATTCAATCTCTATAATTCGGCTAATTTTGGAAGTCCACAAATCCGTGAAAGAGTTATTATAATTTGTTCGCGAAATGGTGGGAGACCACCTTTCTTGATTCCAACACATTCTCAAAATGGTGAATTCAGCTTACCAAAATGGAAAACATTTCGTTCATGTACTATCGGGATTAAAGAACACCATCATTTAAATTTTCCAGAAAAAAGATTGAAATATTATCGATTGCTTAAGCCTGGTCAAAATTGGAAAGATTTACCCATTAGTTTACAAAAGGAAGCGATGGGTAAATCATTTTACTCAGGGGGAGGAAAAACAGGCTTTTTTCGCCGTCTTGCATGGGATAAACCGTCACCCACTTTGGTAACACATCCAGCAATGCCAGCAACTGACTTAGCCCACCCTACAGAAAATAGACCTCTTTCTATTGAAGAATATAGAAGAATACAAGAGTTTCCTGACGATTGGGAATTATCAGGATCTCTAATTCAGCAGTATAAGCAGATTGGTAATGCAGTACCAGTTAGTTTAGGTTATGCAATTGGAACTTTGATTTTTGATTTATTGCATGGAGTCAAAATTAAAAATTTAGAGGGTTTTAAATATTCACGCTACAAAAATACAAGTGACTTAGATTGGAAGAAAGAAATTACTGAGCAAAAACAGCTTACATTGAATTTAGTTTAGCTTTCTCTGTAGCAAGATATGAAGCAACAAACTTTTTAAATCCATCTTCACTCAGATCATATCCTTGCATAGCATCCGGAAGCTTATCCCAACGAGTAAAACTTGTCCTTCCTTTTTTTATATCTTTTGAGAACGAACGAAACCATTTTTGAATGTTGCTTCCATCTCTTATCGCACTGCTAGAGGAATTCTCAGAGTTATCTCTATTTTTTATTTGGAGTAATATCCAACTACCGTCATTTTGTCGATAAATGAAGTCAATAGCTCTCACAAAATCACCACAACACCAGCTCCAGCCATAATCTTTTAGCTGTTCATGAATATAACGCTCAAGCAAGTTGCCGACGCAATTTTCTGCACACATAGAGTATTGGTGCTCGATTTTTATTTCTTGACATTTTTCGGGACTATAACCGTAAGCTTTTTCCATAATAAATGAAACCATTTCGTCTGGAACAGTACTGGGTGCTGCCGGAAAATCAGACCGTCTGTATGCAGAAAAATAGCAAGAAGCTAATATTTTTAGACCTTCTTCTGTATTTACATCTGGCTTATTCGGCTTAGTCTTACTCGTTCTCCAAGATAATTGCTCAGGAAATTCCGACAAAAAATCACAAATATCAACGAATTGATTGATCAAAGATTCGCTGTCGTCGTTTGTACTACTTTCATGTTTTGCTATTTGTTTAGCTATCGTCCGATTAAAAATCAACTTTAACTCTCCTCATTATTGAGTGAAGAAATTGTACATTACTTTATTTGTGAGATCCGTAAACAGAATTTTCGGTACACTGTCATAGGTTCCGTAATTACCATTGGCACTCAGCTACGACTCACTAAAATCCTGCCACACCCGAAAATGATCACCGATATCACAGGTAATTAAAAACGGTGGCTTCGGCTCCACAAACCGCGCATAGGTACGAACTTGCCCAAACGCCTTTTTCATCTCCTTGCGATAGGCAGCCGTCCCCCGTTTCCCGTGCCCCTTGCTGCTACTATTGCTACCCTGCTTCGTCTCGAAGACAAAACAACCCTCTTTGTAGAAATCAATAAAATTTGTCGTTGCCGCCCCACTCGGCGCAATGATTTTCACATCCCGATCAAAACAATAACTATTATTCCCACTTCCCTTCGGTGGCGACTTTTCTACCCCCAGAAATTCACAAAAATCATTCAAAAAGCTCTGGTAATTGGCTCGCTCATTCCCCTCTGAGTTCTGCCATTTCTGAATAAAATCCGTCATACCCTATACACATATTGAGGCGATCGCCCCTTAATTTTACTCCATACACTAAGAGAATCCTCTCTACCTGTGGCATCTCCCCCAAGGGAGGATGGTCGGTGGGCGATCGCGCTTTTGGCTAGTGAAGCTAGGAAATTTTCAATTGAACTTCCTGCCGTTTAAAGGGAATATCCGCATTAATCGCTTCGATTTCCTGTTGCTCCATGGCATTAATTTCATCAATATAAGCGTCTAAAACTTGGCCCATGCGGGGTTGATAAAAACGGTGGAGGCTATAGTTTGGGGTTGCCGGGAAACCGCGTCGTCGCTTATGTTTTCCGCCAGCGCCCGGATCATACATCGTGATCCCCTGTTCGATTGCCCATTGGATCGGTTTGTAATAGCAGGCTTCAAAATGGAGACAGTCATATTCATCAAAGGCCCCCCAATAACGACCATAAAGATAATCATCTTTGCGGATACAAAAAGATAAACCGACGGGATGTTTGTCATCTTCTGGCGTGTAAGCGGCGGCCAGAACAACGCGATGGCGATAGGTAGATTCTAAGGTTTCAAAAAAGGGTTTCCGGAGATATTTACTCCCCCAAAAAAATTTGTCGCAGGTGCTGCTATAGAAACGATAAATGAGTGGGAAGTAATGGGCGGGAATTTCGTCCCCGGTCATCATCTTGAGGGATAAACCTGCTTTGTCAACGGCTTTGCGTTCGCGCTTAATGTTTTTGCGTTGGTTGGAGGTAAAAGCACCGAGATAGTCGTCGAAGTTGTCGAAATTCTGGTTACTCCAGATGTAGCCATGGTGGAGCCAAGCTCGGAAGCCGAGTTGTTCCATGGTTTTTTGCCAGGTGGGATCGACAAACAGAAAATTACAGCCGGAAAGTTGTTGGCGATCGCAAAATTGATCAATGGCAGCGACCATGACCTGGGAGAGGGTCAATTCATCTTCGCCGGGGGCAATGAGAAAGCGGTAGCCCACGGCGGGCGTGAAGGGGGTCATGCCCACGAGTTTTGGGTAATATTCGTGGCCCAGGCGGTAGGACAGATCGGCCCATTGGTGGTCAAAGACAAATTCGCCGTAGCTGTGGCCTTTGATGTAGAGGGGGGCCATGGCAATAAATTCTCCATCCCGCTGCACCGAGAGATGGCAAGGTTGCCAGCCCGTCCGGGGGCCGACACTGCCAGACAGTTCAATATTGTGGAGCCAATCCCATTCTAAAAAAGGGGTTTTCAATGGCGCGGCGATCGCATCCCAGGCAGCTTTGGGGATTTCCGCGATTTCACTGTGCCAAGTAACGGTAATTTGCGACGGGGCAACCATTGATTTAGGCAAAATTTAAGAATTTTTTATACCTTAATGGATCTCGTTTGATTTTGCATGGCTCTCCGTGGGCATGGCTCGCCATTTTTCGTAATGCTCAAAGGGCTGCTGAATCCAAGGATTATCGGGCAAATGCTGGACAAAGTAATCCGGCTGAAATTGGGAATGGCCTTTGTACCAGAGGACGGCGGTACGAATTTCTGTAATCTGGGGGGCTTGGGTTTGGAGCCAGGTCTGGGTTTGCTGGAGACTCCGCCCCGAATCAACTAAATCGTCTACCAGTAAAAGGCGATCGCCGAGGGGGCCAAAGTTCGTAAAATGCTCGGCGAAATGGAGTTGGCCTTGCTCACGATTGCCGATGCCACCGTAGCTAGCCACATTGAGAATTGCCAAGGGTTGATCGAAAATGCGCGCCAAAATGTCACCAATCCTTAAGCCACCTTTCGCCAAACAGAGAATTTGATTAAATTCCCACTGGGATCTTTGAATTGTGACGGCCAATTGTTCAATTAAAGCGTGATATTCAGTCCAACTGATCTTGAGGTCTACCATGGTCATCTCCGAGAGGAACGGGGGAATTTACGACGTTTTTTGCGTTTTTTTCGAGAAAAGAAAGAAAATAAGCCTTTTTTTTGGGAACGCTTAACCATGGAACCAAGCCAGTCGCTAACGGAATGACTCATCGCCCCGATTTCTAGCCCCACAAAGAGCGCCAAACTTTCCGCCCAATAATGTTGTTGCCACTGTTGCTGGATATTGAGAAAGACAGTGCGCCAGTTCCAGGGAAAATCAAGAATTAATTGGGCGATCGCCACGCCAACCATTGTGACCAACAGCAGAATTGTCCCTAAATAAAGGAGACGAACAATTGTCCCGATCAAAAATCCGTGGGAAAGGGCTGAACGATGGCGGAGATTTTTTTGGTAGGGGAGCCAAATCCAGCGGAAGATCCCCCAACGTTTAAATTGCACGGAATGAATATCCAAGTCCGGGCCAAACATCAAACCGCTAAACAGATAGGCCAAACTCAAAATGAGGGCCAATTCCCACCGCCGCAGCAGAAAAAAACCAAGGCCCACCACCACAGGTAATCCCCAGAACGTGATCTGATCATGGGTACGTCCGGAAGGCATTACAGGGTTTGGGAGGAACGAATCAACCAGCGATCGCCTTGGCGCACCAAGCTATAGCGGACACGCAGGTCAGAATCATAGGACTGGCCGGGATCGCGTTCCCCATTCGCCCGATAATAATCTGCCTTTTCCTGTACTTGAGCCTCCACGGTCGCCACATTGGGTTGGTCTGAGTTGAAGCTCACCGTTTCAATGGTCAAACTGTGGTCATAGGTGCGGTAGGTACCAGCGCTGCGGACGGCCTGGGCACTACTGCGCCAGCGGGACAGGGACGGTTCTGCCAAAATATTTTCTAGGGCCGCCAAATCACGGTCTTGGCCAAAGGCTCTAGCTTTACTCTCAAACCAAGTTTGAATCACCTCAGTAGCGATCGCCTCATTGAACGCAGGCGTTGTCGTCGTTGGATCGGTTGTCCCATTCTCCGGATTATTATTTGTCTCGGCGGTATCTAAGCTGGGGATCGTTAAGGGCGGCTCACCATTGAGGGTGACCTGTAAGGGTTCCTGGGTAGTTAGGCCAGACAAAATTCGCACCAGGCCCACGACCAGCAAAACACTCCCCACGATAGCGGCGATCGCCCCCCAAGGCCCGATAGACTTTTTTGACGAAACTGATTTTGACGAAGCAGAAGACGCTTCCGGGTCTGGGTTTAATGCCGCAGTTACAGGTGCTACACCAGGAGAAGGCGGTGCCGGGGGAACTGTAGCGGGAGTTTGAGTGACGAGATCCTCAAAGGAATCAACCTTGGCGGGACGACTGGGATGCGGCGAAACGACGGTTTCTGACTGTAATGTTTCCGGTGGCTTTTCCGACGGGGCTGCTGTATTTTCTGTGTCTGGATGTGGTGTGGGTGTGGGGACAGCCTCCGTGAGGAGATCGTCAAGGTATTGCTGCACTTCAGGATCGGCGAAGTAAGCTGTCAACGAAACAGAGCCATCTTCACGCCGTTGCCGGAGATCGCGGAAATGGGAAAAAACCTCTGTTTTCAGCCACTGTTCCCCGTAGAGACATAGGCCTGGGAGTAGATCCGGTGCCCCCTCAGACTGCTCTTGAATGTAGGCGATCGCCTCCTGTTCCTGACTTTGTTCTAACAGTTGATTGGCTTCCGTTGGCTGACCTAAAAGTAAGGCGCAGATTGATTGCTCCAAGAAAACATCCTGGCGTTTGCCGAGGCGTTTTAATAGGGTCTGGGCTTGCACGACCAGGTCTGGTTTCCGTTGCGAAAACCCAGCAGCCAAGAGAGCATACACTGCTAGATAGGCCGCTGCCGCCGAAGGCCGCTTTGATTCTGCCACAAAGAGATCTAACTGTTCTTGCACCGTCAGATAACTGCGTAACTGCTGGATAAAGCGCAAAAAATCATCAATACTTAGACCCGACTGATCGTCCCCCTGGCCATCAATTCCTGCACGGGCGCTCAACATTTCCTGGAGCAGTTGTAAGCCCCGTTGTCGCTCTTGGGTTTCTGATTCGGGTAGGGCCAGAAGTTCTAGCACTTGATAGGGTCTGAGGCGATTGAGATCCCCTTGAATTTCCCGTTGGAGGTCTGCAAATTGTGCCACATCTACCAGTAGCTCTTGACTCTTCTGACCGGAGAGAGCCGCCTGTTCGTAATGTTGCTGGAGCCACTGTTCCCGACTCAATTCCCAGTGGGCCAGGGCCAAACAGAGCCGCAGTTCTTGCTCGACGACTTCGACGGCCCCAAATTTCCCTTCCTTGACCAGCTTGCCTTTGCCCTTGAGGTAGGGGGCAGCCCACTTCAATACTAATTCGTACTCCCCCAGGTCGAGGAGTAACAGCAGTCCCCCCAGTAAATCTTTTTCCGCGATGTCAATGGTTGGTTGGTGGGCCGTCAGGGCTTCTAACTCTGTGTCACTGGAGGGGCGATCGGGAAAAGGCAGTTTCGGACGGCTGGGGACGAGGGAACGGAACATATTGCCCGACAGCTCATGGTCATAGACGGCGCGGGTTTCTGTTTGGGATAACACCTCAAAGGCTTGCTCGATAATCCGGTTGCGGGCCTCAATGGCCAAGGCATTATGTTCGCGACGGGGAAATTGGGAAAGGCGATCGCGATAGGCTTGGGTAATTTGGGCAGTGGTTGCCTTGGCGGGGACGCATAGGATGCGGTAATAGTCGAGCGGAATGCGCACAGTTTACTTTCCTATCAGCAAAAGTCAGGTCAATTAAGGTTATATTAACCAAAGAATTTTAAACACCATAGGTTGCACGCTGTAGCGTTACCGAGCCCCGCAATCCTTAGAACATAGACCTCAGACCCTCTGGTTTGTTGATTGCTAAGCGATTGAACCGATGATGCTTTGCTTCTATGGAAGTCAATTTGATTCTAAACTGTTACTGCAGATTTCACACAGCCCTCGCGCCGCGTGATCGACTCATAAGACTAACCGAAAAATCCTGAATGTTAATGATGCATAAAGAACGGACAGCCCCAGAATTTGATAGTTCTTCGGTAGAGATCACCAAAGAAGAAGCCCTCATGCTCTACGAAGATATGACCTTAGGACGCTTGTTCGAGGATAAGTGTGCTGAGATGTATTACCGTGGCAAAATGTTTGGCTTTGTTCACCTCTACAACGGTCAGGAAGCGGTTTCCACTGGGGTGATTCGCTCGATGCGGCAGGGGGAAGATTTTGTTTGTAGTACCTACCGTGACCACGTCCATGCCCTCAGCGCTGGGGTTCCCGCACGGGAAGTAATGGCGGAACTTTTTGGTAAAGAGACAGGCTGCAGCAAGGGTCGGGGCGGCTCGATGCACATGTTTTCAAAAGAGCATGGTCTCCTGGGGGGCTATGCGTTTATCGGGGAAGGCATTCCGGTGGCGGCGGGTGCGGCTCTCCAAAGTAAATACCGCCAGGAAGTGATGGGCAATAAAAATGCTGATAATGTGACGGCTTGTTTCTTCGGGGATGGAACGTCCAATAATGGTCAGTTTTTTGAAACTTTGAATATGGCGGCCCTCTGGAAATTGCCGATTTTATTTGTCGTAGAGAACAATAAGTGGGCAATTGGTATGGCCCATGAACGGGCAACGTCCCAGCCGGAGATTTATAAGAAAGCAAGTGTGTTTGGGATGCCCGGCTATGAAGTGGACGGGATGGATGTGTTGGCAATGCGGGATGTGGCCCAAAAAGCCGTGGCCAGAGCCAGAGCCGGAGAAGGGCCAACTTTGATCGAAGCACTAACTTACCGCTTCCGGGGTCACTCCCTCGCCGATCCCGACGAATTGCGGTCTGCGGAAGAAAAAGAATTCTGGGCCCAGCGGGATCCACTCAAACGCTTTGAAAAATTTGTCACCAATCGGGGCCTAGCCACCGCCGAGGAATTAAAAGCGATTGAGAAGAAAGTCCAAGCGGTTGTGAATGAGTCTGTGACCTTCGCTGAAAGTAGCCCTGAACCCAATCCGGCGGATCTGCGTAAGTACATTTTTGCCGAAAGCTAAAACAGATCTTTAATTTCTAAAGTTAGGGTTGGCGATCGCCTTTTGGGTAGGATCGCCAACCTTTTTTCATGGGTCAATTTCCGGGGCTAAATTCGGGGGCAAAAAAGTTTGCTACCATTTTATTCACTCAAAACAAGCGCAAATCGATAGAAATCAATGGGCATTACACCGCAGGAATACCAACAGCGTCGCCAAGCATTCATGGCCGAAATTGGCCAGGGAACCGCCATCCTACGCAGTGCGCCCCACGCGGTGATGCATAACGATGTGGAATATAATTTCCGCCAAGATAGCGATTTTTATTATTTAACGGGTTTCAATGAGCCCAATGCGGTGGCTGTGTTCGCTCCCCACCACCCAGAACATCAATTTATTCTGTTTGTGCAACCCAAGGATTTGGCCCAGGAAATTTGGGTCGGCTACCGGGCCGGAGTCGAAGGGGCCAAGGAAAAGTTTGGCGCGGATATCACCTACTCAATTCAAGAATTAGACGAAAAACTGCCGGAATACCTCAAGGGCGGCGATCGCCTTTTTTATCACCTGGGCCGGGACGAAAAATTCAACCAAACGATTCTGCAACACTACCAACGTCTCCTGGCAACCCGCTCGAAGCGCGGTACAGGCCCCACTGCCCTTGAAGATCCGGGGCAAATTTTACATCAGATGCGCATGGTCAAAAGCCCAGCGGAACTAGACCTCATGCGTCGGGCCACAGCCATTTCTGCCAAAGCCCACCTCTGGGCACTGGAATATGCGAGACCTGGACTCTACGAATACCAAGTCCAAGCCGAAATCGAACACCTGTTCCGCCTCGAAGGGGCTGCCGGCTTTGCCTATCCTTCCATTGTTGCCGGGGGGGCCAATGCTTGTATCTTGCACTACGTTGAAAATAGTGCCCAACTCCAGGACAACGAATTACTCCTGATCGATGCAGGGGCTTGCTATGACTACTACAACGGCGACATTACCCGCACCTTCCCCATTGGTGGCCGATTTACCCCGCAACAAAAAACCCTCTACGAAATTGTCCTCGAAGCACAAAAACAAGCCATTGCAGCCGTCCAACCCGGACATTCCTACCAAAGCTCCCATGCCGCTGCCGTGCGGGTCATCACCCAGGGGTTATTGGATTTGGGATTACTCCGGGGCGATCTCGAAGAATTGATCGAAGGGGAGAAATATAAGCCTTTCTTTATGCATGGCACGGGCCACTGGTTGGGGTTAGATGTCCATGACGCAGGGATCTACAAAATTGGCCCGGAAAAGGATGCTTGGACGAATTTTGCGGCGGGCAATATTGTCACCGTTGAACCGGGTATTTACATTTCCCCCTACATTGAACCGGCCGAAGGTCAGCCAGAAATTCCCGACCACTGGAAGGGCATTGGCATTCGTATCGAGGACGATGTGCTGGTTACAGAAACGGGCCATGAGGTTTTGACGGCGGCTGTCCCCAAAGAAATTAAAGAGCTAGAGCGCTAGGGAATCATTTTCGAGATGCAGCGTGATTTACTCAGCTTTGGGCTATTTTTTCTGGGTCTAACGGTCTATCTATTTTGGTCGGCGAAAACGGAAATGGGCACTAAAATCGGTCAGAAAATAAAAGGCGATCGCCGCTAATGGGCCTTGAGGCGTTGCGGCCATGGTTGCCACGACCCAGGAATCGTAACAAATTTCTGGTTAAGCCTTGATCTTGCCAAAATTCCAGAATAAAGTAGCCCAAGGGTTGTACAGACTTGACACATCCATGGCGATTTTCTGTCTGTGCCCTGCAACCTTCCAGCCTAGAGAAATTGACTATGGAACTCGAATATCCAGATGACCTCCGCTATTTAGATAGCCACGAATATATTCGCCTCGATGGGGAAATTGCCACCATTGGCTTGAGTGCCCATGCCATCGATGAATTGGGGGATATTGTGTTCCTAGAGTTACCAGAGGAAGGGGATGCAATTGTTGTGGGTGAAACCTTTGGCAGCATTGAATCAGTCAAAGCCGTCGAGGATCTTTACGCGCCGATTTCTGGCACTGTCATTGACCGTAATGAGACGTTGATCCAATCGCCAGAGATGGTTTCCGAAGACCCCTACGAAGAAGGGTGGTTTATCAAAGTGCGGGTCGATAACCTCGACGATGAAATGCTCGCCGAAACGATGACCGCCGAAGAATACCGGCTTCAGGTGGCAGGCGAAGAATAGGATTGGGTGGCAGCTTGGGTTTGGGGCTTTTGGGTCTGGGCCGATTTCGCCAGATAAATTCCCCCAAGCACCCCGCAAAAGGCGATCGCATTGGTCGGCGTTAACGTCTCACCCAAGAGACCCCAGGCAAACACCGCCGTAATGATTGGCTCCAAAAGGAGAAAAATTGCCACAAAGCCAGACGAAAAGGTTTTGAGACTATAGACCACTAGCCCCTGGCCAAAACACTGACACAAAATAGCTAAACCAATGGCGGCTCCCCATACTGGCAAGGACTGGGGAAACAGATGGTCTTCGGTGAGCCACACAAAAGGCAACAGCAACAGACAACCGAAACCGCAGCGCCAGAGCAAAATTTGACTGGCCCCCAGGCGATCGCGCAGGTTTTCTACCAAAAGCAAATTCACGCCATAACAAAGGGCTGACAGCAGAGCCAGCAGATCCCCGGTCAAATGCTGCCAGGCCAACTGGAAATCCGTCACCCCAATGGCGATCGCCCCCCCCATAGCGACCACCAGACCCCAGAGAAAGCGTCGGTCAAAACTTTGGCGTAACCATAACCAAGCCCCCAGGGTCGTGAACAGCGGCGTCAAATTGCGTAAAACCGTCGAATTCGCCACACTCGTCTCGGCGAGGGAGAGCGCCCACAGCACCACAGAGCTCGAAGAAACCGCCCCCACCAAAAGCAACAAAGCATAATCTTTGCCGGTGATCCGTGGGGCGATCGCCGTAACATTGCGATCATCTGCCCTGGGTTTCAGCAGCTCCCACAAGCCCAAAACCACCGTCGCCAACCACAACCGATTAAAAACCGTGGCCCCGGCCCCTAGCTCCGTACTACACCAACGGATAAAAATCGCCGCAAACGATACTGCCAGCAACGCCAAAATGAGCAAAAATAAAGTCCACTGTAAGGGCGACTGGGTTGATGAATCAGGGGAAACTGGGTCATGGAGAGCCGCCGCATCGGTGGTCAGAGAGTCATGGGGAACAGGGGAAGGAGAGATCACGGCAAAATCACGTTGAAAATCTAAAAAATTGAATTAAATATTTAACCTTAACCAAATCTACAGTAGAAAACGATCAGTCCTCCCTTTGCCTGGGAAACGCAGCCAATCATCGGCATTCCCCTCACCCAGCGAAAAGCAGCGATTCGCCCTAAGAAAATCCCAGAAAGTTGCTATCAAAATGAGAATTAAGTTAAATTTAGTTAAGACATCGTCATAAAAATGCCAATTTATAGGCCAAGCCCCTAAGCAACGCTTTCTTTTTATATTGCTAACAAGCGCGGAAACCTTTGCTTCGTGGTGCGCCCCTAGGGATTGCAAAGATGAGTGGCCTAGCGCTACTTCTCGCCGCATCCATTTATTGAATCAAACATAACAAAGATTAACCCATGAAACCATCTTGGAAAACCGTTGTCCTCTGGGCACTTCCCCTACTCGTGATCGGCTTTTTTGTCTGGCAGGGAGCCTTTTCGGCAAATCCCTCCAATCTCGTTGGTAATAGCGCCAACATCCGCATGAGCTATGGCCGCTTCCTTGAGTATTTAGATGCTGGCCGGGTAACAAGTGTTGATCTCTACGAAGGGGGCCGCACAGCGATCATCGAAGCGGTTGACCCAGAACTCGATAACCGTGTGCAACAAATCCGGGTTGATTTACCGGGCAATTCTCCTGAGCTGATTAGTAAGCTCCGGGACGCCAAGGTAGACTTCGATTCTCACCCTGTTAGCAACAATGGCGCTGTATGGGGCATTCTCGGCAATCTGATCTTCCCAATCCTGTTAATCTCGGCGCTATTCTTCCTCTTCCGTCGCTCCAGCAATATGCCCGGTGGCCCTGGCCAAGCAATGAACTTCGGCAAGTCTAAAGCTAAGTTCATGATGGAAGCCCAAACGGGAATCATGTTCGATGACGTTGCTGGCATCGAAGAAGCAAAAGAAGAACTCCAAGAAGTTGTCACTTTCCTGAAACAGCCGGAAAAATTCACTGCAGTGGGGGCACGAATTCCCAAAGGGGTACTGCTTGTGGGGCCTCCTGGGACGGGTAAAACTCTCCTCGCAAAGGCGATCGCCGGTGAAGCGGGTGTTCCTTTCTTCAGTATTTCTGGTTCTGAGTTTGTCGAAATGTTCGTTGGGGTCGGGGCATCCCGTGTCCGTGACCTCTTCAAAAAAGCCAAAGAAAATGCGCCTTGTCTGATCTTTATCGATGAAATTGACGCTGTGGGTCGCCAACGGGGTGCAGGCATCGGTGGCGGTAACGACGAGCGGGAACAAACCTTGAACCAGCTTCTAACGGAAATGGACGGTTTCGAGGGTAATACTGGCATCATCATCATTGCCGCAACCAACCGTCCCGACGTGCTAGATTCCGCGTTAATGCGTCCTGGTCGTTTTGACCGTCAGGTGACGGTGGACACCCCCGATATCAAAGGTCGTCTGAGCATCCTCGAAGTCCATGCTCGCAACAAAAAACTAGCGGATGAAATTTCCCTTGATGTAATCGCCCGCCGGACGCCTGGTTTTAGTGGTGCTGATCTCGCTAACCTCTTGAACGAAGCGGCAATTCTCACAGCCCGTCGCCGTAAAGAAGCAATCACCATGGCGGAAATTGATGACGCTGTAGACCGAGTGATCGCTGGGATGGAAGGGACACCCCTCGTTGACAGCAAGAGTAAGCGTCTGATTGCTTACCATGAAGTGGGTCACGCCATTGTCGGCACCCTACTCAAGGATCACGATCCGGTGCAGAAAGTGACGCTTATTCCCCGTGGCCAAGCCCAAGGTTTAACCTGGTTCACCCCTAACGAGGAACAGGGTTTAACGACGAAATCTCAGCTAATGGCCCGCATTGCTGGTGCCCTCGGAGGCCGCGCCGCCGAAGAAGAAATCTTTGGCCATGATGAAGTGACTACCGGCGCTGGGGGTGATCTCCAACAGGTCAGCGGTATGGCGCGCCAAATGGTGACTCGCTTTGGGATGAGTGATCTTGGCCCGTTGTCTCTAGAAAGTCAACAGGGTGAAGTTTTCCTCGGTGGTGGCTTTATGAACCGCTCGGAATATTCTGAAGAAGTTGCTTCGCGCATTGATGAGCAAATTCGGATTATCGCCGAAGAAGCCCACCGCCTCGCCCGCAAACTGGTGCGCGATAACCGGGAAGTCATTGATCGTCTCGTAGATCTGCTGATCGAACGAGAAACTATCGATGGAGAAGAGTTTCGGCAGATTGTGGCCGAATACACAACCGTTCCCGAAAAGGAGCAGTTTGTTCCACAACTCTAAACTCATAATTTGAGATTAATCTAAGGATCAGGGGGAGCCAGTCACTGACTTGTTCCCTCTTTTCTTGGGTCAACTTTTTGGGGCGATCGCCCTTTCCTTTATAATGAATGGCAATGTTTTTATTAGGACTACATCAGATGGCTGCCATTATTCCTTTTGCGGGTTATATCGTCGTTTTCACTGGTATTGCCCTTGCTGGCTTCCTTGGTCTACGGGCCGCAAACATTATCTAGGGAATTGATTTTTAGCGCGATATTTCGTTAGAAATTCATTCTAAAAAACTGCCCCAGGAGAAATCATTGACATGAAAAATCCGAGGCAGTTTTTTGTTGCTTATTCAGTTAAAAACGAATGCTACGGTTAAGTAGAAAAAATTCAAAAATAAGTCCCTTTAATTACGATAAAACCTAGTTAAGATGGTGCTTTGCTTCGTCGGCCACTGCCACTTGTTCATCCTGGGCTAGGGTTTCTAGGAAGGGCTTAACTTCTTCACCCCCCAGCCGTCCGAGGGATTGGGCCAAGCGATAACGCACTTGCCAATCGGGATCAGCAATAAAGGGAGTTAATAGCTCAATGGCGCGGCGATCGCCTAGATCTCCGAGGGCACTGATCGCGCTGGTGCGCACCAATTCTGTTTCTGATTTGAGGGCTTCTTTGAGTAAATCGAAGGCATTAGGATTGCCCAATTCACCGAGGGCTGCCACGATGCTGAATTGCAACAACCACTCCGAGGTGGAATGGTACACCTGGGCCAAATCATTATAGGCTTCGGCAATTTTTAAGCCGGCGATCGCATCGGCTGCTGCTGCCTTGATATCCAATTCCGAATCGTTAAAAAGGGCATGGCGGAGTAGTGCTAAAGCCTCTGTTTCAAAGCCTTGGCCCACCGCATCCATTTGACTGACCGCCGCATAACGTACCCGTGCTTCGGGATCACTCAGGAGGGGCTGAATCAGGGGAAACGCATCCTGGGACGAAAAAGCCCGGAGCTGATTTAAGCCGGAAATGCGATCGCCAAAGCTATCGGAAGAAAGCAGTTGTCGGACGGATTCAAGGGAAGCCATGAAGATGTTTTACCAAATGAAACAATGGAATTTAAGAGGCCTGGGCCATTGCTCGAATAATATCACCTTGGGTAATGATCCCAATGACTTTTTCGCTGTCTGGGGCAATGACGGGTAAACGACCCACGTGTTTCTCATGCATTAAGTGGGCCGCTTCCCGGACAATTTTTTCGGGGTGGATCGTGTAAACTTTTTTGCTCATGACTTCCCCCACCGTTTGGCCGAGGGCCTTGTGAATCTCAGCGTCGTGCTTAGCGGGATTTTGCAAATAAATCACACTATCCAACAACATGATGTAGGGGGGCGTATCTACCCCTGTTTCTTGCCAGGTGAGGTCACTGTCTGAAATGATCCCCACCAATTTACCCTGACCATCAACAACGGGAAGGGCGCTAATTTTTTTCTCCACAAGGAGGGCGATCGCCGTTTGGAGCGAATCATCTGCTTTGACCACGGCGGGATCGGGGGTCATGACTTCGGCAACGGTTTTGGTAATCATGATGCCAGCTTAGGGGATTTTTAGGATTTTCTGTCTTTATTCTAGGAAAATCTCGCTTTATTGTGGGGTTCTCGTAGTAGATCGTTACTTCGAGGCCGATTCAAGCTGGATAGATTCAGCCATGGCCGCTTCTAAATCGGCAATCAACTGATCCAGGTCGGGGCCATGGGTTTGCCAACAGGTTTCAGGGCTGGGGTCAGCTTGGTAATACACCAGTTTCACCTGCCCGTCACCAATGCAGAGGATAATTACTTCCTGCTCAAAGTCTGCCCCGGCAATGATCCCCAGGATTTCCTGGAGACGCCCCCCCACCCGTCGATTCAAGGTCTGGAGGGTTTCTGGGGAGCAGAGCACAAAATGGGGCTGGGGTTTGAGGTCAATGCCGAGGATCGTGCCGTCGTGGTGCCATTCCTGCTGGAGCCCCCAGGCGAGGGCCGTCAGCTGGGAGCGGTAGTCTTGGACGAACCAATCCACGTGCGATCGCCATTTTTCCCTGGGTTGCGGGCCTTGATTGTCGAAGGAGGAAAACATGAACTCAAACCCAATATTAGTAACTATTAATCGTTGGCAAGGATGACCGTAGCTATTGTAGCCCGAGGACTTCCCCTTGACCTGCGACCACCGTACCCACTTGCCAAGCCGCGAGCCCCTGGGCCTTAAACCAAGCAACATTTTCCGCCGCTTTGGGGGCCGGCACAATCACCACATAGCCCACCCCCATGTTGAAGGTGTCCCACATGGCCGCTTGGGGGACATCACCCATGGTTTGCAGCCACTGGAAAAGGGTGGGGATTTCCCAGGTGCTCGGATCAATGGCGATGGACTGATTGGCTTGGAGACACCGGGGCAGATTTTCGGGGAGACCGCCTCCGGTGATGTGGGCCATACCGTGGATCTCCATGTTGGCCTTGAGGGCACCTTGGATCGCCTGGACATAGATTTGGGTGGGCGTAAGGAAGACTTCACCGAGGGTTTTGCCCTGAAATTCTGCGGGTTTGTCGTTCCAGGACAATTGATTCGTTTCAATGATTTTCCGCACTAGGGAAAAACCATTGCTGTGGACACCGCTACTGGGTAAGGCGATCGCCACATCGCCGACCTGCACTTGGGAGCCGTCTAAAATTTCGCTCTTTTCGACGATCCCCACACAGAAGCCCGCAAGATCATATTCCCCTGCTTGGTAAAAACCCGGCATCTCCGCTGTTTCGCCCCCCAGAAGCGCACAACCACTCTGCTTACACCCTTCAACAATCCCGGCGACCACCTGGGCCAATTGCTCCGGTTCGAGCTTGCCCGTCGCTAAATAGTCGAGGAAAAAGAGCGGTTCGGCCCCAGAGGTGAGGATATCGTTGACACACATTGCCACCAAATCAATGCCGACGGTGTGGTGCTGATCGGTCTGGTGGGCGATTTTGAGCTTTGTACCCACCCCATCCGTACCGGAAATCAACACCGGTTGACGATAGCCAGCGGGAATTTCAAAGCAGCCACCAAAACCACCGAGGCCACCCAGTACCCCCGGTCGGTATGTGCTTTCGACGTTATCCTTGATGGTTTTGACGAAGGAACGCCCTGCTTCGATATCTACTCCTGCTTGTTGGTAGTCCATGCGATAAAAATTCTTTATGAATTGGTCAAGGGAAATTGTCGAGTCTGACAAAACTCGAAAAGCAGATTTTACCGTGCTTTAACTTTATTCGTTGCCATTTATTTTGACCTGAAACCCCATTTTCGACTCTGTGTATACGGATGTGAAGCCAAAAAAGCCTGTGTTACTGTATGTCGGCTTAAGAAATGTAACGTGATCACAACGTTCTGACTTAGGTGTGGGTAAGCGCATTTTTTGGATGCAACGGCCCCTTTGACCAAAGGAAACCCTCTACTGTCAATTGTTTTTGGTGAGGCATGGTTTTCGGCGGTAGTTGAATTCAATTTTTTTTCATGACCTTAAAACGTAAACATTTGCTCGCTTTGTCTGCTGCCTTTACGACCTTTGCTCCCTTGAGCTTGACCGCAGCACCAACCCTAGCAAATACGGATACGTCTCCTCGTGTTCTGGCCCGTACTCAAGTGACCGCTGCGGCAGAACGTTTAGAACCAATTGCGACGTTGTTTTCTTATCCCCACGAAGAACGGACTGCTACCACCCTCTACGTCAATCAACTCCCCGTTCTCACGTTTCTCAATTCTGGTGATGCCGCCGATGATGAGGCCCAGGCGATCGCCCAAAAAGTTTCCCAAGAATTAAATACCCTCGTTGCCCAAGCGGACTTTGATGCCACGAAATTTTCTGCAAGTTGGCAGGCCGCAGGCAAATATGACTTGCTCTATGACAATGCACCCTTGATCACCCTAGATGATTCGGTTTTTCTCGCGGATCGGACGGGCAATGAGACCCAGGATGCTCTGATTGCGGTGAATCGCTTCCGGCGGATCCTCGGTGGTGCTGAACCCATGGCGGCGATCGCCAATGCCCCCAAGGCAAAAAATGTGGCGGGTGCTGGCCTGAAGGTACAACGCACCATGCAAGGCCGGGCCTCTTGGTATGGGCCTGGGTTCCATGGCCGACGCACGGCGAGCGGCGAACGATTTAATCAAAATGCGATGACTGCCGCCCACAAGAGCCTACCCTTTGGCACAAAAGTGCGGGTAACAAATGTCCGCAATGGTCGTTCTGTGGTGGTGCGCATCAATGACCGTGGCCCCTTCACCCCTGGTCGCATTATCGATTTGTCCAAGGGTTCGGCCCAGCAGATTGGGTTAGTCAGTGCTGGCGTGGCTACGGTAAAGTTAGAGGTTCTGAACTAACGTCTCCATCCCTTAGCCGATGAAAGTTGTACGCACCCTTGCTGGATTACAAACGGCGATCGCCCAGGTTGCCCCGAGGCAAAAAATTGGTTTTGTCCCCACGATGGGGGCGCTCCACCGAGGCCATGGCAGTTTAATCCAACGGGCGAGGGTAGAAACAGACTTTGTGGTGGTGAGTATCTTCGTTAATCCTCTGCAGTTTGGAGCCAACGAAGATCTTGACCACTATCCCCGGCAATGGGAAGGCGATCGCCAATTTTGTGACGACCTGGGGGTAGACCTCATCTTTGCCCCCACAGTAGCCGAAATGTATCCGGGGCCAGAACCAGTGCAGATCTTGCCGCCTCCTGGGTTGACCAGCGGGCTTTGTGGTCGCTTTCGTCCAGGCCATTTTACGGGGATGGCGACGGTGGTGGTGAAACTGTTGCAATTGGTACGGCCAGCGATCGCCTATTTCGGTGAAAAGGACGCCCAACAACTGGCGATTATTAAACGGCTAGTGCAGGATTTGCATCTACCCGTCACTGTCCGGGGTTGTCCCATTGTCCGGGAGCCGTCGGGGTTAGCGCTCAGTTCCCGCAATCAATATTTATCTGCGACAGAAAAAACCGAAGCGATCGCCCTTTCCCAAGCCCTCCAAACTGCCCAAGCGCTATTTCAAACGGGGGAACGGCACGCAGGTCGGCTCATTGCAGCGGCCAAAGAAATCCTGGCTAAATTTCCGGGGGTACAACTGCAATATTTAGAATTAGTCGATCCAGAAACCCTGACCCCCCTGCCCCAGGTGCAAAAATCTGGTTTACTGGCGATCGCCGCCTATGTCGGTCAAACCCGTTTGATTGATAACACCATGCTAAAAACCCGTCAGCCGATTATTGCCATTGATGGCCCCGCCGGAGCCGGCAAGTCCACCGTTACTCGCCAAGTGGCCGAGCAGCTCAAGCTTCTCTTTCTAGATACCGGGGCAATGTACCGGGCGATCGCCTATCTCGTTTTAGAAAACAATATCAATCCCCAGGATGAAGTGGCCGTCGCTGAACTCGTCAGTACCGCCACCATTACCTTAGTGCCCCCCAAGGCGCCCACAGAACCCATTACCGTGCTGGCGAATAACCTTGATGTGACCCAGACAATCCGCACGCCGACTGTGACGAAACAGGTATCTGTCATTGCCGCCCAAGCCGCCGTCCGCCAAGCCCTAGTGAAGCAGCAGCAACGCCTCGGCGAAAATGGGGGCCTCGTGGCAGAGGGGCGCGATATTGGTACCCATGTGTTTCCCGATGCCGAACTCAAGATTTTCTTGACTGCCACCCCTGCCGAGCGAGCCAGACGCCGCGCCAAGGATCTCGCTGCCCAGGGAGAAACCAACATTGACCTAGGACAACTAGAGGCAGAAATCACCGAACGCGATCGCCTCGACAGTACCCGCGCCATTGCTCCTTTGACCAAGGCTCCCGACGCGGTGGAATTAATTACCGATAACCTCAGCATTGAGGCGGTGGTCGCTAAAATTATTCATTTATATAAAGGTATAAATCAGGCCTAAATATTATTCGGGTGAAGCGGCGTTGGCGATCGCCCATTCCACCTGTCGTAAAATTCCCCGTAACATTGCCACTTCTCGACTACTGGGGCTGGCACGGTGGTACAAATCACGAAATGTTTCCATCCGTGAGGCACTGGTGTGGGGATACAGAAATCCCACCTGCAACAACACCCGCTCTAGGTGCTGGTAATAGCCCTCTAATTCACTGAGATCGGCCAGATCCGGGACTGCTGTGGCTATTTCTCTTGGGGCAAAAGTGGGTTTTTCGGTGGCTAAACTGCGCAATTCGTAGCCACAAACAGTGACCGCCTGGGCCAAATTGAGGGACGTATATGCATCCCCCGTGGGAATGCAGACCAGCCTTTGGGCTTGGTTTAATTCGCTATTACTCAAGCCGTGGTCTTCCCGCCCGAAAATTAGCGCACTGGGTTGATCGTCTTCTAAAAACCAGGGCAAAGCTGCCTTGGGGGTTTCCACGGGCATCGGTAAACTGCGCTGGAGTCCAGTGGTGGCGATCGCCTTTTTGCAACCCGTCAATGCCGTTGTCAAATCGGGAACAACCACCGCCCGTTCGAGAAATTCCCGCCCATGGACTGCCATTAAAAAAGCCTCTTGGCCTAAATGGTTACAATGGGGATTCACTAAGAACAATTGCCCTAGGCCCATATTTTTCATCACCCGGGCAATGGAGCCAAGATTTAGGGCCCCTGCAGGTTCTACAACCACAATCCGAATATGCGTCAAACTCGCCAAGCTATTTTCTCCATCGCAGTGCAACTCCCCATTGTGCCGTGGGCGTGACCCCAAAAAAACCCTGGCGATCGCCAAATCTCATTCTGATTCCATCGGCTCAATATTTGGGTCATGGTTACCTCACCCATTGGCGATCGCCCCCCAAGATCCTTTTAAGTTGACCGCAAGATAATTTACAATCTGTAATGTTGCCATCGTGCCCCGCAAGGATTTTAATATTCTTTGCTGTAGCAAAATATTCAGCTTTCCCAAGACTGGAGCGGCAGCTTATACGAACCAAGCGCGTGACACTTACAATACAAATTAGTCCCTTAACGACTCACCATAAACCACATCGGTTTTAGATTGGCTCAAACAAGACCGAGACGTTTTCAGTTGTACGTCTAATTGCACCGAGTGATCACCCTAGTAAAAATAGTAGTACTTAAATTTTATCGAGCGAACATAAACCTATGAAAGACCTGACCAAATATCGTAATATCGGTATCTTCGCTCACGTCGATGCGGGTAAAACCACCACCACCGAACGTATCCTGAAGTTAACCGGAAAAATCCACAAATTAGGTGAAGTGCACGACGGTGCAGCCACCACTGACTTCATGGAGCAGGAGCAGGAGCGCGGGATTACCATTCAATCCGCTGCCACAAGCTGTTTCTGGAAAGATCACCAGCTCAATATTATCGATACTCCCGGTCACGTCGATTTCACCATTGAAGTTTATCGCTCCCTAAAAGTACTCGACGGTGGTGTCGGTGTATTTTGTGGTTCCGGTGGTGTAGAACCCCAATCCGAAACCAACTGGCGTTATGCCAACGACTCTAAGGTTGCGCGGTTGATCTATGTCAACAAATTAGACCGGATCGGTGCTAACTTCTACAACGTTGTGAAGCAGGTAGAAAATATCTTGGCAGCAACCCCCCTGGTAATGACCCTGCCGATCGGTACAGAGAGTGAATTTAAGGGCGTTGTTGATCTGCTTACCGAAAAAGCTTGGATTTGGGACGAATCTGGCGATCCGATGAACTACGAGATCACCGATGTCCCCGAAGACATGAAGGATCAAGTGGCAGAATACCGCGAAGCCCTCGTCGAACTCGCTGTCGAACAAGACGACGAGATCATGGAAAAATACCTCGAAGGCGAAGAAGTTAGCATTGACGAAATCAAGGCTTGTATCCGGAAAGGAACCCGTGAATTGGCTTTCTTCCCCACCTACTGTGGTTCCTCCTTTAAGAACAAAGGAGTACAACTGGTTCTCGATGCGGTTGTGGACTATCTCCCCAACCCAATGGAAGTCAATCCCCAGCCGGAAACGGACATTGAAGGGAACGAAACGGGCAACTTTGCGATTGTTGACCCCGAAAAGCCTCTCCGTGCTTTGGCCTTCAAGATTATGGATGACCGTTTTGGGGCCTTGACCTTTACCCGGATTTACTCTGGGATGCTCAAAAAGGGTGACACTGTCCTCAACACGGCCACGGGCAAAACCGAGCGCATTGGGCGGATGGTAGAAATGCACGCCAACTCCCGTGAGGAAATCGATGAAGCCCAAGCGGGTGATATCATCGCCATTGTTGGGATGAAGAACGTCCAAACGGGTCACACCCTTTGCGATAAGGACAATCCGGCAACCCTCGAACCGATGGTCTTCCCCGACCCGGTAATCTCCATTGCGATCGCCCCCAAAACCAAAGGCGGCAACGAGAAAATGGGGGTTGCCCTCAGCAAGATGGTGCAAGAGGATCCCTCCTTCCAAGTGGAAACCGACCAAGAGAGCGGTGAAACCATTATTAAAGGGATGGGCGAACTTCACCTCGATATTAAAGTAGACATCCTCAAGCGTACCTACGGCGTGGAAGTAGAAGTGGGTAAACCCCAGGTTGCCTACCGTGAATCGATCACCAAGGTCATCAACGACAGCTATACCCACAAGAAACAGTCTGGTGGTTCCGGTCAATTCGGTAAGATTGATTACACTATTGAACCTGGCGAATCCGGTAGCGGCTTCCAGTTCGAGTCCAAGGTCACTGGTGGTAACGTTCCCCGTGAATTCTGGCCCGCCGTTCAAAAAGGTTTCGAGCAATCCATCGAGAAGGGTGTGCTGGCAGGTTTCCCCTGTGTTGACCTGAAGGTGACTTTGACGGATGGTGGTTTCCACCCGGTTGACTCTTCGGCGATCGCCTTTGAAATCGCAGCCAAGAGTGGTTACCGTCAAACCCTACCCAAGGCCGGCCCCCAAATCCTCGAACCGATCATGAAGGTGGATGTCTTTACCCCCGATGATTACGTTGGGGATGTGATTGGTGACCTTAACCGTCGCCGTGGCATGATTGAAGGTCAAGAATCTGGTGCCACCGGGATCCGCATCAAAGCCAAAGTACCCCTCAGCGAGATGTTCGGTTACATTGGCGACCTCCGTACTATGACCTCTGGCCGTGGTCAGTTCTCCATGGAGTTCTCTCACTATGATCCTTGTCCGAAGAATGTTGCGGATGAAGTCATCAAGGAAGCTAAAGAACGGGCTGAAGCAAATAGCTAACCCTTAAACGACGCTCTCCCACTGGGCGAGATTAGAACCAAAAAGCCGATTGGTGAAAATACCAGTCGGTTTTTTCTTTGGTCGCCATCAGTCCATTAAAAAACTCCCCACTGAAACCCGGAGAGTTTTTTGATCAAACCTGTCAGTATCGCTGCTTAAATGCTCTGGGCCAAGACCGTCATACCAGCCACTACCATCATCACCCCAGCAATGCGGAAAAATTGAATCTGTTGACGACGCAAGGCCAGCCAAGCCGTTCCCATGCCGATGAGGTGTAAGCTCGCAGTCCCTGTTAGGAAACCGAGGGCATATTGAAGACCTTGGGCATTGGCAGGCATTTCAGCGCCATGGGCATAGCCATGAAAAACGGCCAGCGCCCCAATAATGAGACTACTCCACAGCAACGGCAGACGGGTGCCAAAGAAAACAAAACAACCTAACAGTAGGTCGGAAAAGATAATCCCAACCTCGATCCCTGGTATGGCCATGCCGACCATGCCAAGTAAACCACCCACCAGCATCAGTCCCAGAAAACTCAGGGGGAGTAAAAAACGCCCTTGCTTTTCTTCGACCTGCACGGCCCAAATCCCCACCGCTAACATGGCAACGAGGTGATCGAGGCCCCCAAGGGGATGTTGAAAGCCATGCCAAAAGCCAGCGGTTTCGTGGCCGCCAACGTGGGCGATCGCCACCGATGGCAGAAAAACGCAAAGCATCGCCCCGAGAAATAACAAACCGTGCCGAATGTGATGCTGACCCATGGTGTCGCTCCTTTGAAACATTCCAATTTTAGTGAACAATCCCAGGGATGCTATCGCTTTGGTGATGAGTCTTAAAGATTCGCTTTATTCGGTAAAACTGCAAAATATTAAGCCTTTGGGCGATCGCCCCAGAAAAGGGCTACAACTACGAAAAGAGATGAGGCCCAAGCTGCTTGTGTTGCTGCGTGACTGGCTCCTAAAAATTTGGCGACGATCGCCCCTCCCCCTAAAAATGATCGCTGTCCTGGGGGCGATCGCCTTGGTGGTGCGTTTAATGCCCTTCCTGATGCCTTTGCAAGCAGCGGATATTGCCCAAACCGACCAAGCCTTTCGCTTTTATGACCGCCATGGTTTGTTTTTGGGGACAGTCCTCAGCGCCGACCAAGAAAATACCTCTGTTGTCAGCCTCGATGAAGTTTCGCCCTATTTTCAGCAGGCGATTATCGCGGCGGAGGATGGTGATTTTTACCACCATGGCCCCCTGGATCTCCAGGCGATCGCCAGGGCCACTTACCAAGCCATCAAACACCAAAAAATTGTCAGCGGGGCTTCGACGATTACGATGCAGCTTGCCCGGATGTTAGGCGATCGCCCCCGGACTTTGCACGCGAAACTCCAGGAAATTTGGGTCGCCTGGCGTTTAGGGGCGGGCATGAACCGCCAAGAAATTCTCACCGCTTACATTAACCGTTTACCCATGGGAGGCAATATCTACGGCGTTGAAGCGGCAGCCCAGATTTATTTTGGTGTGGCGGCAGCAGATCTTAATTTGGCCCAGGCGACCCTCCTTGCGGCCATTCCCAACAGTCCCACCTATCTCAACCCCTACCACTATTGGGACAATCTCAAACAACGGCAACGGTATGTGTTGGAGCGCCTCGTCGCCGAGGGAGAACTTTCTCCAGAACAGGCGGATCGGGTTTTTCAGGAAGCCGTTACCCTGCAACCGCGTCACCAGGGCATTCTCAGTGCGCCCCATTTTGTTTTTTTGTTAACAGACCAATTGGACACCAGCCAAAACCCCGTGATTCGCACTACCCTCGATAAAAATCTCCAGGATTTTGTTGCGGCACAGGTGCGCCAGAGCGTTTTAAATTTAAACCAAAATCATGTCCACCAAGGAGCGGCGATCGCCATTGATAACCAAACCGGCGAAATCTTGGCCTATGTGGGATCTACGGATTACTTTACGCCCCAAGGCGAAACCGATGGGATACAATCTCTTCGGCAACCAGGCTCCACCCTCAAGCCTTTTCTTTATCAATTGGCCCTAGAAAACCGCACCATTCGCCCCAATACGATTTTGGCGGATATTCCCACCTACTATGCCATTCCCGACGCCAAACTCTATGAACCCACGGACTATGATGAAAAATTTTTAGGCCCGGTGCGGGTGCGTCTCGCTTTGGGAAATTCCCTCAATATTCCAGCGGTGCGGGTTTTAGAAAAAGTGGGTGTTGAGGCATTTTTACAACGTTTGCACCAATTGGGTTTTCAGCATTTAACCGAAGCCCCCGACTACTATGGCTTGGGTCTCACCCTGGGGAGCGGTGAAGTAACCCTGATGGAGTTGGCCAATGCCTATCGCACCTTGGCTAATGACGGCAAAAAAAGTGATTTAGTGAGTCATTTTGCAAGCTCGGAATCAGCCACAACATTTCTTAGTGACTCCTCAACTTGGCAACTGATTACCCAGATGTTGAGCGATAAACAGGCCAGGGCGATCGCCTTTGGGGTCGATTCGGCGTTAAATTTACCGTTTCCAGCGGCGGTCAAAACGGGAACATCCTCAAATTATCGTGATACCTGGGCGGTGGGATTTAGCGAAAAATACACTGTTGCTACCTGGATTGGTAACTTCGATGGCACACCCATGCAGCAAGTTTCAGGGGTGGCAGGGGCTGCACCGCTCTGGCGCGAAATTATGTTGCACTTGCACCAACAACGTGAACCCTCAGCATTTTCTGAGCCAGCGGCCATGGTCAAACGTCCTATTTGTGCCCTGTCTGGCAAAAAATCCACGGGCCTTTGTCCAGTCATCGTCCAGGAATATTTTTTCCCAGAAGATCTAGCCGAGTACGAAATGGATTTAGATGACTTTTACCAGGAAATTAACGGCGAGATTCGTCTCGTGTTGCCCCCCGAATATGACCGCTGGCTGGCGACCCAAACGACCTTGGCGATGCCCCAAAGCGGTTTAAAAATTTTGTTTCCCCAAGATGGCGATCGCCTCCTGAGCGACCCCAACAATCCCGGCCAACTGGTAATCCAATTTCAAACCAAGAACCAAGAGCCTGTGCAATGGCGGCTCAATGGCAATCCCTGGCAACCGGGCGATCCCCAGAACCCGAAGTTACGCCTGACCCCTGGCCCCCAGACCTTAGAAATTCGTCAAGGCGATCGCCAGGATCAAGTCAATTTTTCCGTAGAAGTAGCCCCGTCCCAAACCACGAAGCGGGGATTTTCAGTAAATTAAATGCTGATGTTCTGTCCCCAAAAAGATTCTAAATCTCTTGTAAGTTGGATGATTTGCTGCAAGTAAGCCCAAAACAAACTAATTTTACTGACTGTGTTGTTTTTTGAAATTGCTTTCAAAGAAAATTAAACAATGATGTCAGTACTTATTTTTTGATCTCTAGCATTTCCCATTGCTGAAAATCAGCGCATATCACCTTAGAAATGCAACATATCGTTGCCCCAGAGATGGCGTTTAATCATCTTTAAATATAAAAAAGGCTCCAGAAAATAAATCTGTAAGCCTTTGCAATACTCAAGTTTTGGTGATCTCAACAACCAGCTTGAGCATTTAATGATGTGTGGGAAGAAACATTAGCTTTATTGTAAACAAGCTAGGGAAAGTAAAGGCCATCGTTACAGAATATGCAACTGCTGTCGTCAATCTACAGGCGAGAAAATCAGGTTTTAAACAGAGATTGATTGTACGAAGTGCTTCACTTCTGTCTAAAAATCAGCTCACCAATAGAATATTGCCAGTGACTACAATGGCACTGTCGTTATTTGAATAATCTTAGGAATGGTTAATGTAAAAAAAGTAGGTGATTTTTTTTCGATCAGGAAACTTGGACAGAAGGGCCTACAAATTCTTGGCTTAATTGGCTTATCCATCTTGGCCGAAGCACAGATCCAAGTCGGATTGGCCCAAAGTCCTGATAATTTGCCAAACGATGAAGCGGCAGAAATTCTCCAGGTTGGCATTGGCGGCACCCCTCCTTTTTTAGTGGAGTCGGTTAACGGTGACTTTCAAGGGATTGTGCCGGATATCTGGGAAACTATTGCCTTTGTGAATGGCTGGGAATATGAGTTGATTTTGCAAACGGAGACACAAGCGGCCCTGGATGCCGTGGCCACTGAGGAATTAGATCTCCTGATAGGGCCGTTTAGTATTACCGCCGAGCGTTTAGAAGCAGTTGATTTCACCCAGCCTTTTTTCATTTCTGGACTAGGGGTTTTGCTGCCCGAAGAGTCGCCCCCCATTTGGGAGCGGGTGCGGCCTTTTTTCACGCGCACGGCCCTCTCATCGGTGGGGGTTTTGCTAGTGTGTTTATTTCTAGTGGGTAATGGGATGTGGCTCGTCGAGAGACGCCATAATCCAGAGGAGTTCCCTCAGCATTATCTGCGCGGCGTGGGCAATGGGATGTGGTTTGCTCTGGTGACTCTGACGACGGTGGGCTATGGCGATCGCTCACCCAAAACCCCTTGGGGACGGTTTATCGCCGGAGTTTGGATGTTGATCTCTTTGATTGCGGTTTCTTCTCTAATTGGGGGATTGGCCTCGGCTTTTACCCTTGCCCTCGCTAAATTGCCAGAGGATGCAATCCGTGACCCTGGAGATTTACGCGGCACCCGCATGGCCGTTGTCCAAGGCACAACAGGGGAAGCTTTTGCTGCCGAATATCGCGCCAAAGTTGTGCAACGCCCTAGCTTAGAAGAGGCGATCGCCTTAATGGAAGCCGACAAAGCAGACGGTGTAATTT
The DNA here is from genome assembly GCF_963876085.1 of Synechococcus sp. BDU 130192. Lineage (NCBI taxonomy): Bacteria > Bacillati > Cyanobacteriota > Cyanophyceae > Synechococcales > Synechococcaceae > Synechococcus > Synechococcus sp. BDU 130192. The sequence goes on from NZ_CAWNNO010000022.1 coordinate 98,541, forward strand.
TTGATCGGCCAACCCTGGAGTATTACCTCAGTCAGAATCCTGACTTACCCTTGCGGGTTGCTGACTTTAACCTAAATACCGAAAATCTGGGTTTTGTCCTACCCTACGACAGTCCCCTAGCCCTGCCCCTCGATGTAAGTATCGTGGCCCTCGAAGAAGACGGGACCCTCGTCCGCACTGCCCAAGACTGGCTCCAAGGGGAACTCAATTTAGAATAGACACTAGAAATAGTTTGTTACCAACGGAGAAAAACAGCCCCTATGAAAATGCTTCACACCATGATTCGGGTTGGCAATTTAGAAGAATCCCTCAAATTTTATTGTGATGTTCTGGGGATGAAACTCCTGCGCCAAAAGGATTACCCCGGCGGCAAATTCACCCTAGCCTTTGTCGGTTATGGCGACGAGAAAGACAATACCGTGATCGAACTAACCTACAACTGGGACACCGATCGCTATGACCTCGGTAATGGTTTTGGTCACATCGCCCTCGGTGTGGATGATATCTATGGCACCTGCGAAAAAATCCGTGAGCTAGGCGGTAAAATTTCCCGGGAACCCGGCCCCATGAAACACGGCACTACGGTGATTGCCTTTGTCGAAGATCCCAATGGCTACAAGATCGAATTGATCGAAATGAAAAAGGCCGCCGCTTAGAGCTGATTGATAAAGCCCCCCGGCCCCCAGTCTGGGGGAGATTTTAGGAGGCAGATCAACAGACTTCTTCGCCTTCAAGAAAACCTTCGTTTATTGGATCTTGCCAATCTGGCGGCCCACAGCTTCGATTTCAGCGTAGTTTTCGTTGCTGGTCTGAATAAACTGGGTCGCCCCAAACAAATCAAGAATTTCTTTGTGGTCAGGATTGTTGGGATCGAGTTGGAGCAAAGCCTGTTGCACTTTATCCCGGAAGCCTTCCCCATAGCGTTCGTCCACGTCGGGGGAAATGACCCAGTGATAGTCGTAGTAGGCGGGCGATCGCCAAATCACGTTCACTCTATTGGTATCTACTTCCCCGGCTTCGACGCGACTATTCCACACCTGTTCGTTAAGCATTCCCAGGTCATAGGTACCCGCTTCGACCAGTTGAATGGTGGCATCGTGGGAGGCCGAAAAACCCACTTCCCCTTGGAAATCTTCAAGAGAGACTCCGGCCTGTTCTAGGTAGTATTGGGGCATCAGGCGGCCAGAGGTAGAGGATTCACTGCCAAAGGTGAGGGTTTTGCCTCTGACTTGGGTTAAATCAGCATCACTGGCTAATTCCCCTAGGCCACTATTCACATTGGCAATCAGTACCGAGTGAAATTCGGCGTCAATATCCCGTTGGGCGATCGCCTCGGCCCCAGGGACTTGCAATCTCGCTTGGACACCCGTCAACCCACCAAACCAGACTAAATCTAAATCACCCACCTTAAAGGCTGTGACCGCGGCGAGGTAATCGGTGACGGGTTTATATTCCACAGGTACTCCCAGTTCAGCACTCAGATAATCCGCCAGCAGGCCATAGAGTCGCTGCAATTTTTCAGGATCTTGATCGGGAATCGCCCCCGTGACCAAGGGTTGTACTGCCGTTGTTGGCGTCTCATTTTCGGTGGGGCTAGTGACATCCGTAGTCGATGGAGCGGTACAGCCAAAAACACTGAGGGAAAGCAGACAGAGGGCAGACAGGAGCCGTTTTTTCATGGGTAATTTCTCAAGGGAAAGAAAAAGATTTGTTCCCAACTTAAGATAACAACTAATGTTTTTCCTCCCAATGGCTTTCGTAATGGCATCTGCTTTGTGGCCCCTAATTTGGTTTTACGCTGTTTCTTTTTCCTGCGGGGTTTTGATGCTCCGTATTTGGCGATCGCCGCGCCCCCGTCCTCTGGGATGGTTCTGGGTGGCGGGGTTTGTCCTCGTCCTCACCTGGGGAATGAACCTGATTTCGATGGCTTGGGCTGCTTGGTGGGGCGGTATCGCTTGGTTGCTGTTGATCCTCGTGCCATCTTTGGGCTTGCGGCAGATCCAGGGTCTTTTGTCCCGGCAAGATTTTCAGCGGGCCTACCAATGGGCTTTGTATTTGCGATATCTCCATCCCTTTGATGGTTGGTGGGAACAACCGCAGATCATTCGCGCTTTAATTTTGAGTCAACGGGGCCAACTCACCCCAGGCTTAAATCTTTTAGAAAAATACCAGGATCACCCCAGTTTTTTGGCCCGTCAGGCGATCGCCATGGATTATGCGATGCGGTTTGATTGGCCTGGACTGCTGACTTGGCTCCGGGGAATGGCGCAAACCCCCCAAGAACCTTTGCTTTTGGTTTACTATTGCCGCGCCCTGGGGGAAACGGGTCAACTGCCTGAACTCTTACAACTGGTGCTGAAACCAGAAACCAAAGCGCAACTGTTGCGGGGGAGCGATCGCCGTCAGTGGCATTTGGTATTGCTATTTACGGCGGCTTTTTGTGGCGAAATCAAGACGGTGCAACGGTTATTGACAGGCCCTCTCCGGGATTATGCCAAAGAGATCAAGGGTTTTTGGCTGGCGATCGCCCACTACGGGGCCGGAAGTGTCTCCCAAGGAAATGCCATTTTACAGACTCTCCAGGAGGACTCAAATAAACGTTTCCGCAATGCCGTCCAGATGCGCCACCAACATCCTCCCCGACCAGCCCAATCGCTCCTCCCCATAGACGCTTATCCTGATTTAGCCCACCTCAGCCGCCTGGTACAACAGGAAACCCAAGAGCAGCTTTATCAATCCCTCGTAGGCCAACCACCTGCGGGGCAAAAGCAAATTTCGGTGAATTCTGTTTTAGTTGCCGTCAACTGTCTGGTATTCCTGGGGGCGATCGCCGCTAGTAATCCCGAAAATCCGGAAGCGATGCTCCAGGGCGGTGGTTTCATTCCCAACCAAGTGTTGCAGGGGGAATGGTGGCGCTTGTTTACGGCGAATTTTATCCATGTGGGGCTGACCCATCTCTTGATGAATATGGCAACCTTGGCGTTGCTAGGCCCCTTTGCCGAAAAACATCTGGGGCGATCGCGTTATCTCCTTGTTTATTTAGGCAGTGGTTTCGGGGCGACGGTAACACTGTTTGGGTTGGTGCTGTTGGCCCAGGGCTTTGACTACGAAACATTTCCAGCGTGGTTGGCCTATCTCACTACAGAAATTCGCTATGGCTACCAGGTGTGGGTCGGGGCTTCTGGATCGATTATGGGCATGATCGGGGCGATCGCTGTGGTGTTGTGGCAGGGATGGCGACGGTTTCACCTCGAAGCCGCGGGCAGACAATTTCGCTTGATTTGCTTAATTATTGTGATCCAGTTTGCGGTGGATCTGAGTTCCCCGAATGTCAGTTTTTACAGCCATTTACTAGGCCTCTGTTGGGGAGTTACCCTAACCCTTTTGTTGAGGCGAATTTAAGGGGAATTGCTTTTGGCAATCGAAACAGTATGCTTTTCCGTCAAAGCGAATTTTATTATTAAAACAAAACATTGCGACTTTTTTGGAAATAGGTTGCTTACAGCAATAGCAATAGTATTTTGTTTTCTTTGTCTGTTCTATTGAAACGGGGTGCTGATTGTCTCTTTCTCTAGAAATAGAAAATTTTTTATAGTAATCAAACTGGGAAGGTCGATGATAACTGACTAGGTTTTTCGCTATTTGCTGCAATGATTCGGATGAAATTATTTTTGTGATTGAACCAAGGGTTGTCAATATATTTTCATTATTTAGATTGTCTCGTGTTTGTTTATAAAATTCGTCTGACTTAATGACAGCATCTGTTTTAAAATCTTTTGCCTTGGGACGAATCACGCGAGATTTTGGCGAAACTAAAACATAGGCAAGAAAATGGGGTTGTAATGGTATTCCCAATCTTTTAGGTAGTATTTCTTCACCCTGGAGAAGGTTCTTTAAAACTTTGATGTGTCTTTTATTTTGCTCAATGGGAGACTCTATTGCCCTGTAGCTTTTCTGGAATGAAACTAAAAATTCGCCATGTTCTGTGATTTTGATACCACGGGCATAATGTTTTGTTTCTAAGATATAAAAATCAAGAAATCTATTGATTAAGATATGGTCAATTTGAGCAACTAATCCATTATGCTCAATTCTAAGATCGTGAATAATCGCCCAGTTTGGTGAATTTTTATAATAAAAATCAATAAAATAAGCAGAATCCTTTTCTCCTTGATTACCAGAGGTGAGTCTCTTTAGCTCTGTTTTTGCCCGCAAAACTTTTGCTTCGGATAGATTAGGTAAATTGATAATCGTTTTTAACTGCTCTATGTTTGCATCAATGGGATCTTTTTCTTTAATGATCATTTAGAAATAATTTGAATCTTGTAATTTTACTTCGGATTAACCTTGCTCAGTAAGTAATTTTACTAGAGCACTCTTTTTTAGCTTACTATATCCTTTTAAGCCACGTTTTTTAGCCATTTTTTGGAGCTCTGCCTGGGTAAAAGTCGTAAGAAACTGCGGATCAATAATTACGTCTGGCAGAGGTTCAGGGGTTGTGTAAAAAATTTCTTTGAAAATATTTAGTTTTTTCCCTCTGGTAATGCCGCATTTTATTTTTGTGACATCCATTAAATTTTCTTTCCAATATTGACGCGGAGCATTTTCAATACGTTCAACTGCATTGGCGAGCTTAACGCTACCCAATTTCAGGGGATTAATTGGACGCTTCATTAGATAGTCCAGACCCACTTTAATTTCCTCCCTAGTTGCTGTTGCGAGGTTAATCTTAGCAAGCTTTTCTTGAGTAAGAATGCGGGCCGATTCTTGAGTTTCTGGGGAATCATCAGCAACAATACACCAAACTTTCGTCAATCCTGCTTCTTCGGCGGCAGCAAAAACGAAGCTATTCGCAATCACTTGATAAGATTCAGAACCGATTTGTTTGACAATTAAAGGAATCCAATTTCTATTTTCAGCATCATTAATGGCTTTGGCTGCTCCTTGAATCAAAAAATCATGGACTTGTGTATCTATCCCTGTACTGATTTCATCGAGATAGAGATGTAATAATGCACCTACTTCTTGTTTCATTAAATAAAATACTCCCGAACTAAATCACGATAATATTCACGTGCTTTTTTACTTGTAAAAACTGCTGGACGATTAGAAAATGCAGCGGATGCAATGTGAGCATAGCTAGGCATCTCAAATATTTCGAGATTTTTGTGAGCTGGGCGATATTTAGGAAAAAAGAAGCGCATCAAATCAATTTGCTCTTCTTTTTTAGCTTGTTTAATGATTTTAGTAATTGCCTCTTGTGCTTGCCTTTTTTGAGTTGGAGTAATTGCTTCTCCATTAAAGAAAATTGGTAGGGGAACTGGGTCTGATAATTCTGAAGCGATTCCAAATCTTTCAGCATCTACGTCAAACTGCCTGCGCGATTCCCCCAACATAGGAAAAATTGTTTTCATGGCAGTAGCTGCATTTTTAAATGAAGCAATACCATTGTGTTTAGATGGCATCAGGATAACGTCGGCAGCAGCGATCGCCTCTTCGGTAAATCTATTTGTACCGGGAGGAGAGTCGATCAAAATATAATCATAATTATTTTTCAAAGGATTTAAAGATCGCCGCAAAAAGCTCTTGGTTAAATATTTAGTATATTGAGTTTGCTCTTGATGTAACTCTTCATCTACTGGGATTACATCAAACCCATATTCTTTTCCGCTTTTTGTTTTCAAAGTATATCTCGAAATAACATCTTGGATGTCATGGTTTTTATGATCTTGGAGATATTCTGAGAGTTTAAGTTTACCTAGTTTAACATCTAATAAATCTGTCAAGTCTTTCTGGTTAGGGTCAAAATCTACAACCAAAACTTTCTTGTCAAATCCAAGAGAATTGTCTGGCTTTCCCTGGGGGAGCGATAAAATACCTGCAAGGTTGATGACAGTCGTTGTTTTCCCGACACCGCCTTTATTATTGTAAATAGCAACGAACAATGAGCGTTTTTGATTATCGATATAATGCTTAATAAGCTTAATTTTTTCATCGATATTATCAGCCGTTAATTTTATATTTTTGGTGTAGGGATAAACGACTTTTCCGTGCCGTCGAAATAATTGAATATATTCTGCGTTGGTAATGATTCCCCATTTAGCAGAATGGCAATGTTTTGATTTTGGATGTAAATAACCCTTGAGTTGACTGACTGTTTTTTTATAATCGTTAGAGCCAAAACTTAAATCAAGTTGTCTTTTTTTTAGTTCAATGAGTAATGATGGATTTGCTTTAGTATGACAAAAGATATCATCCCCATAATTTTTGCGAGCCGCTAAGTCAACTTTTGCTCCACCATTCCCGACTAAGTATTGGCTCTCAATTTCATTTAATTCAAATCCCAAAAAAGGTAAAATTGCGGGTCTCATTAACATTGCTTCAATTTGCGGCTCATTTGCATCGGGAGCTAATGACAACCAAGCATCTTTGAGATTGAGATTTGACATAAGACAGCATTATATTTTGAGGCTCAAGTGATTATCTTATCAGACTTTAAATGTTGGGATCTCATCACAGCGGCAACTCATGACTTTTATGAAAAACATGACTGCATTGCACCAACTGCTGCACAGCTTCCGGTTGCCAATTTCCCTCAATGTTCCGTTGGGTGAGGACTAACAAACGCAGGCTATAGCAGGCTGGAAATCCTTCAATCTCTAGCCAGACCAAATCACTTTCTGCTTCGATGGCAATCCGTTCCTCTGGCATCAATTCCGAGGCAATACTTTCGACCGTATCGGCTAACTGCACCAACAAGCGACAAAAATCTTCAAATTCTGCTGCGGTTAATTCCACCGCCCAATCGTCGGCTCCAACCAAGCCCTGGAAAGTCCGGGTGGGGTCAGGATCCCAGCCTAACCGCCAACCCCTTCCTTTTTTGAGCGATCGCCCCATTTATTCGCCTCGATACTCCGGTTCACGCCCGTAAAGATAGACGAGGTAGCGTAATTTGCCAATGAGGTCATCACTCAGCATTTCCGGCTGGTAGCGCCAAGTCCAGTTGCCCGCGGCCACTCCAGGGGTATTCATCTTTGCCTCAGACCCCAAACCAAGCAGATCTTGGAGGGGGAAAACTGCCAGATTTGCCACGGAACCCAAGGCCAGACGAATCAAGCCCCAGTGAATCCCCTCATCACAGAGACAACCGAGGTAATCCGTGACCCGCGCCTTTTCTTCGTCACTGCGCTTGTCAAACCAGCCCACAGTGGTGTCATTGTCGTGGGTACCCGTGTAGACAATGCAATTGCGATTGGTGTAGTTGAAGGGTAGAAACGGATTAGCGCGATCGCTATCGAAGGCAAAGTGCAAAATCTTCATCCCCGGTAAGCGATATTTATCCCGTAGAGCCTCCACGTCCGGCGTGATTACCCCCAGATCCTCAGCGACGATGGGCAATTCACCGAGTTTATCTTTGAGTAACGCAAAAAATTCGTCACCCTTAGCCTTGATCCAGCGGCCATTCATCGCCGTTTTTTCCCCTTGGGGCACCGCCCAAAACGCTTCAAAACCCCGGAAGTGATCGATACGAACAATATCGACATACTCCAGCATGGTTTTAATGCGCTCGATCCACCAGGAATAGTGACGGCGCGAAAGGTTACGCCAGTTGTAAACCGGGTTGCCCCAGAGTTGGCCCGTTTCGCTGAAATAATCCGGTGGGACTCCCGCCATCCACTTGGCAGCTCCGGTTTCATAATCGAGACGGAAAATTTTCGGATGCCCCCACACATCGGCGCTGTCGTGGGCCACATAGATCGGCAAATCCCCAAAGATTTGGATGCCCTTTTCATTGGCATAGCTTTTTAGGGTTGACCACTGGCGGAAAAATTCTGATTGGGCGTATTTGTGGAAAAAGATTTGATCGGCGAGGATCTCTGTCTGCTGGGCGATCGCCTTTGGGTCACGCCAAGCGAGGGTCGCATCCCAGTCATACCAGCTTTTGCCATCGTGGGCTTCCTTGAGGGCCATAAAGAGCGCATAATCATTGAGCCAATAGGCCTGCTCTTCACAAAAGGTTTGAAATTCTTGTTTTCTCTCTGGGGTCGCCACCGCCTGGAAGCGTTTACAGGCTTTTCTCAGGAGGGGCATCTTAAAGGCGATCGCCTGATCATAGTCCACTCGATCTCTAGGGCAGCTTGGACAGGCCGCCAAATCAGCTTCTTCTAATAAATCTTCTGAAGCCAGCCATTCCAAATTTAACAGCATCGGATTGCCCGCAAAGGCCGAATAACATAGATAAGGAGAATTCCCAAACCCCGTTGGCCCCAGGGGTAGAACTTGCCAAACCTGCTGTCCACTATCGGCAAGAAAATCAATAAATCGATAGGCTTCTGGCCCTAGATCGCCGATTCCAAATCGACCCGGCAAAGACGTAGGATGCAACAGAACACCACTAGCACGACGTTGAAACATACGCAGATTACAAGCTCACAATTTTTCTCTACTGGCCATCCTAGCAACCGTTTCCCGTACAGCCGGAGATTGTGACGATTTTTGACAGCTTAAGGTCAAGGTTTGCCTATATCCCGCCCATTCTGCCCAAATACTTTCCTTTTTTCCTTGCTTTTCCATTAAGTAATCCTTTAGCAAGAGCGCATCCCCCAAACACAATCGTTACCATTGGAGCAAACCCACAAAGGAAAAAGCCTATGCCAGATCACAGCAACGACATTACCCAAAGTCCCAGTCTTGACCGCGACTGCACCACCCTCTCCCGCCATGTTTTGCAACAGCTCCAGAGCTTCGACACGGCGGCCCAGGACATCAGCGCCATCATGAATCGCATTGCCCTCGCCGGAAAGCTCGTTGCCCGTCGCCTCAGTCGCGCTGGCTTGATGGAAGGGGTACTCGGCTTCACGGGCGAAGAAAATGTCCAAGGAGAATCTGTCAAACGGATGGATCTCTATGCCAACGATGTCTTTATTTCCGTTTTCAAACAAAGTGGCCTCGTCTGTCGCCTCGCCTCCGAGGAAATGGAAAAACCCTACTACATTCCTGAAAATTGCCCCATCGGTCGCTATACACTGCTCTACGATCCGATTGATGGCTCCTCCAATGTCGATATTAATCTCAACGTGGGGTCTATCTTCTCCATTCGCCAACAGGAAGGCATGGACCTCGACGGAGACGCCGCCGACCTCCTCCAAAATGGCCATAAACAGATTGCTGCTGGTTATATTCTCTATGGCCCTTCGACCATGTTGGTTTACTCCATTGGCACGGGGGTTCACTCATTTATTCTCGATCCCAGTTTGGGGGAATTTATCCTCGCTGAAGAAAACATCACAATGCCCAACCATGGCTCGATCTACAGCGTCAATGAGGGGAATTTCTGGCAGTGGGAAGATTCGATTCGGGATTATATCCGCTATATGCACCGCCACGAAGGTTACACGGCCCGCTACAGCGGTGCCCTCGTGGGGGATTTACACCGCATCCTGATGCAGGGGGGCGTCTTTCTCTATCCGGGCACAAAGAAAAAGCCAGAGGGCAAATTGCGCCTCCTCTATGAAACAGCACCTTTAGCTTGGCTCATTGAACAGGCCGGGGGGAAAGCCAGCACAGGCACTATGCCGCTCCTGGATTTTGTGCCGACCTATCTCCACCAGCGCACCCCGACGATCCTCGGCAGTGTGGAAAATGTGGAATTGGTTGAATCGTTCATCCAAGAAGCAGAGCGGGAAACCGTCGGTGTTTAAGGATTTAGAGGATGTGGCAAAAATCGGATCGACAACTGTGAGGTGAAGCTGAATGCAAGAGTTAACGGGGCGCATTGCCCATCAATCCTTGGGTGTTGGCGTATGGGTTCTCGAAACAGCAGCGGGGGTCAACTATGAACTGCGGGATTTGCCCCAGACCTATCAGCAGCTAGGGCTGCAAGTTACTGTAACGGGAGAAGTCCTCGCCGATGCGGTTTCTGTTGCCATGGTGGGGCCAATTTTCGCCGTGGATACTGTTACAAAACTTTAGCGCTACACTGAAGGCACTTGTGCGCTTACCTGACATCAGTTTTGATGATGGTCGGCGATTGCCTTCTAAAAATCAGCCTTTTTAAAACCCTTTCATCATAAAACTTTAAATACCATGCGTGTCCTCCTCATTTATCCGGTTTTTCCGCCCACCTTTTGGTCCTACGAAAAAATCCTTGAACTGGTCAACCGCAAGGTGCTGCTGCCCCCTTTGGGCTTAATTACTGTGGCGGCGATTTTACCCCAAGAATGGGAATTTAAGCTGGTTGACCGCAATATCCGTGCTGTCACCGAGGCGGAATGGGAATGGGCCGATCTGGTCTTGATGTCGGCGATGATCGTCCAAAAGGATGACCTCCTCGATCAAATCAAAGAAGCCAAAAAACGAGATAAATTAGTGGCCGTTGGTGGCCCCTACCCGACGTCGGTACCTGAAGAAGTCCAGGATGTGGGAGCGGACTTTTTGATCCTTGATGAAGGGGAAATCACCCTGCCGATGTTTGTGGATGCCGTTAATAATGGCGCAACCTCAGGCACCTTTAGGGCTGAGGAAAAACCCGATGTCACCACCACCCCTGTCCCCCGTTATGATCTGCTGGAATTGGATCAGTATGATTCGATGTCGGTGCAATTTTCCCGGGGCTGTCCCTTCCAATGTGAATTTTGTGACATCATCGTCCTCTATGGGCGCAAACCCCGCACCAAAACCCCAGAGCAGCTTCTCAAAGAATTAGATTGCCTCTACAAATTGGGTTGGCGACGGAGCATTTTCATGGTGGATGATAATTTCATCGGCAATAAACGCAATGTCAAACTCCTCCTCAAGGCCCTTAAGGAATGGCAACGGGAACATCAATATCCTTTCCGCTTCAATACTGAAGCTTCGGTGGATCTCGCTGACGATCCAGAACTGATGGATTTGATGGTGGAATGTTTCTTTGATGCGGTTTTCCTGGGTATTGAAACCCCTGACGAAGAGAGTCTGCAACTGACGAAAAAATTTCAAAATACCCGCAGTTCCCTCGCTGAATCCATTGACAAAATTATTCAAGCGGGATTGCGGCCCATGGCGGGTTTTATTATCGGCTTCGATGGGGAGAAGAAAGGGGCAGGCGATCGCATTATCAAATTTGCAGAACTGACGGCGATCCCCACCACCACCTTTGCGATGCTCCAGGCGTTACCGAATACGGCTCTCTGGCACCGCCTCGAAGCAGAAGGACGACTCCGGGCGAAAAAGGACGGCAACATCAACCAAACGACCCTGATGAATTTCATCCCTACTCGTCCCCTCGAAGACATCGCCAATGAGTATGTCCACGCCTTTTGGCAACTCTACGATCCCCACCTTTATTTGGACCGCATTTACCGTTGTTTCCTGAAATTGGGCGCGCCCAAATGTCATCCCCCGGCCAAGTTGCCCAGCCTGGTCGATCTCAAGGCATTGGCGATCGTCATTTGGCGACAGGGCATTAAACGGGATACCCGCTGGCGCTTCTGGCACCATTTATTTGGTATTTTGCGCCACAATCCGGCAGTTTTTGAGCATTACCTCACCCTCTGCGCCCACAACGAGCATTTCCTGGAATATCGCCAGATCGTCAAAGACAGCATCGAAACCCAGTTAACGGAATTTTTAGAACAGGAAGAAACCTCTACTCCCACCCCCGTTACGGTGTAATTCCCACTGGGCCAAGCATGTAAAAATAAAACTCCCCGATTTTTTAACAATGGGGGAGCTTTTTATTGCTTTGGGCAGGATAAAGAAATTTAGAGAGCCATGGCAGCGAGGGTCTGGTCTAAAAGGGCGATCGCCTCATTGATTTCTGCGGCGGAAACAATCAGAGGCGGCACAAATCGGAGTACCTTCGGGCCAGCGGGAGCCAACAGTAGACCCTTTTCCATAGCTGCTTTGACCACTTCAATGGAGGTGAGTTCGAGGTCTGCTTTAATTTCCATACCATTGATCAAACCCCAGCCCCGGACATCGCTGAAGTAGGGATATTTTTCGGCCAGGGTTTTTAAACCCGCCCGGAGCTGCTCCCCACGGGCATTGACATTTTCGAGTAGGTTTTCCTGTTCGAGGGTTTCAACCACCGCTAGGGCCGCCGCACAGGAGAATGGGTTACCGCCGAAGGTGCTGGCGTGTTCCCCAGGGTTAAAGACCGCACAGGAATCCTTGCACATCATCGCGCCAATGGGGATTCCTCCCGCTAATCCCTTCGCACTGGTGAAAATATCCGGTTCAATGCCGAGGTTTTCGTAGCCCCAGTATTTGCCAGTTCTCCCGACCCCAACTTGCACTTCATCGAGGACAAGGAGAATTCCGTTTTCGTCACAAATGCGCCGCACTGCTTTGAAATATTCCACATCACCAGGCCGGACGCCCCCTTCTCCCTGGAGGGCTTCGAGCATAATGGCAGCGACGCGGCGGTTACCTTCATCGATGTCGGTGATCGCTTCTTCGAGGGCGCGAATGTCGTTGTAGGGCACATAGGCAAACCCATCGGGGAGCGGGTCGAAATGTTTTTGGTATTTGGGTTGTCCGGTGGCGGTAATCGTCGCAAGGGTACGCCCGTGGAAGCTCGATTTCGCCGAAAGGATCACGGGTTGTTCGAGGAAATCTGAGACGGTGTGGGCATATTTACGGACTAATTTAATTGCTGCTTCGTTGGCTTCGGCCCCGGAGTTACAGAAAAAGACTTTATCGGCACAGGAATGTTCGACGATCCACTGGGCTAAAGCGCCTTGCTCTGGGATGTAGTAGAGGTTAGAAATATGGTGCAGTTTTTGAATCTGCGCACTGACCGCTTGGATCAGGGCTGGGTGAGCATGGCCCAGGGTGCAGGTGGCAATGCCTGCGACAAAATCGAGGTAACTTTTCCCTTCGGTATCCCACAGACGACATCCTTCCCCCTTGGCGATCGCCACCGGAAAGCGCCCATAGGTATGCATCACATACTGATCGAACTGAGTTGGGTTAAAGCTTTGGGCTGGGGAATGGTTCAGTAGCGTTTGGGGACTCACGGGTTACTCCTCTTCGATGGCGAGACTCAAAGTTAAATTTCAGTTTAGCCAATGGGTAATCTTTTTTGCTAAATACAAGGGGGGAATGAGCTAAAGAAATTCTATGTTTTTTTAGCTTCCTACGGGTCGGCTGAAATTGTCTGCAACTTTCCCTACAAACATCAGACTTATCTTGAGGTTCATCGGTGTACAGCATTGAGCAAAAATATAGACGCCTCAGGGGGCAACTGCAATTGGGTCTGCTGATGCTTGTGGCGCTGTTTCTGCTGGGGACAAGTTGGTTTATTGTCGTGGAGCAGTGGTCATGGGTAGATGCGGCCTACATGACGATGATCACCTTAGCCACGGTGGGCTTTGGGGAAATTCATCCCCTAGGCGATCGCTCTCGGATATTCACCATTATTCTGATTTTTTTAGGCTTGATTGCGGTTGGTTATATCGTCAACCGTTTCATCGAAGCAATGATTAGCGGCTATTTTCAGGAGATAAAAAAATTGAAACAGTATCAGCAGCAAATTAGTCGTCTCAATAACCATTACATTGTTTGTGGCCTCGGTCGCACAGGGCAGCAGGTGGCCCGGGAATTTCTCGCCGAGAATATTCCCTTTGTCGTCATTGACCAAGATCCCGACATTATCGAAGCCGCTCAGGATCAAGGCTACATTTGCATCCAAGGAGATGCCACCCTCGATCAACATCTCCATGAAGCGAAAATCGACCGGGCAACTTGTTTGGTGGCGGCCCTCAGCTCCGATGCAGAAAATCTCTATACGGTACTCTCTGCCAAAACATTGAATCCAAAAATTCGGGCGATCGCCAGGGCCAGTACCGAAGAAGCCGTGGAAAAATTACGCCGCGCCGGAGCCGATGCCGTTGTTTCTCCCTACATTACCGGGGGACGTCGCCTGGCCGCCGCTGCCCTGAGACCCCAGGTTATGGACTTTGTTGATGGCATTCTAACTGGCGCAGAACGATCTTACTACCTCGAAGAAATCCGTGTGGATAGCAATTGCGGCGGTTACATTGGCAAAAGCCTCAGTGAAGCCCGACTCAGAGTACAGTCCGGTGCCCTCGTCCTCGCCATTCGCCGTCAAGATGGCAGCCTTATTCCTGGGCCAACGGGTGATACCTTACTGTTATCTGGGGACTTTTTAATTTGTATGGGCACAGCCGAACAACTGCGTAAATTAAATAGTATTTTGATCCCTGTACAAACCGATGGGCCTCTACGTCCCCCCCAGCGCTAGGTCAGTGTTTCCTGAAACAATGCTCCACCCAGGCTAGGCTACAAAAAATATTGATACAAACTTTTGTTAATATTGATACCAACTTAGAATTCTTGAGATAATAAGAGGAATCCACCCACCATGACTGACAAGAAAATTGTAGTTTCCCCGTCCATTCTTTCAGCGGACTTTAGCCGCCTTGGTGAAGAAATTAAAGCAGTCGATGAGGCTGGCGCTGATTGGATCCACGTCGATGTCATGGATGGTCGTTTTGTCCCGAATATCACCATTGGGCCGTTAATCGTCGAAGCGATTCGTCCCTACACCAAAAAGCCTTTGGATGTGCATTTGATGATCGTTGAGCCAGAAAAATACGTGGCAAATTTTGCTAAAGCTGGTGCTGACATTATCTCCGTCCACGCAGAACACAATGCGTCTCCCCACCTCCACCGCACCCTCTGCCAGATTCGTGAACTGGGTAAAAAATCTGGGGTTGTGCTGAATCCTTCTACGCCCCTTGACATCATTGAGCACGTCCTTGATGTTTGTGACCTAATTTTGATCATGAGCGTAAACCCTGGGTTCGGCGGCCAAAGCTTCATTCCTTCGATGGTGAACAAGATCGAAAAACTCCGGGCCATGTGTGATGAGCGCGGCCTGGATCCTTGGATTGAAGTCGATGGTGGGATCAAGCCTGCTAATGCGTGGCAAGTGATTGATGCGGGTGCAAATGCGATTGTTGCGGGTTCTGCTGTTTTCAAAGCCCCCAGTTATGCTGAGGCGATTGAAGGGATTCGTAACAGTAAGAAATCAGAAGCGGTTGCGGCCTAGGACATCCCCCTAAATCCCCCTTCAAAGGGGGACTTGAGATCCTATTTTTTTAGATTTGACCATAAATAATTGGGGAAAGACGAAACTGTTTTTCCCTATTTTTGTGGTCAAGGGAGTCTGGTGGCATAATCGAAATGCTCCCCTCCAGAATGGTTGTGCTGTGAAAGAGTCGGATTTGCGTCGATTGGCGGAACAGGGAAATCCCCAGGCGATCGCCCAGGTGTTAAGGCAAGCGTTTCAACCCCACCAGATCAGGGTGATGCTCAAACGGGTGACTGATAAGCACCTCAAAATTCAACTCGAAGGTTTTAATACCCCCGACCAGGCGATCGCCAAACAAATCCTTACCCCTTGGCAGAAAATCTGGGAACGCACGATCACGGAAACCTTTACTGTTGAAGGCATTCGATTTGGGGAAGTTACCCCCGACTGGGAATGGACAATTGTAGCGGGCTTACTCTCCCCAGCCAAACGGGAACCCTCCCCGGAAGCACTCAGTGCCCAAGAATCACCTAAAAAGGCAGCCCTCAAAAACGATGATCTCACCCTGAAACTCCGGCAACTACTCGCTGCCTACCTGTGGAGTATCAAAGTTACCCCTTCCGCTGGGGCCTTGGTGATTAAGTTAACGGTAATTGACCAACGCGATCGCCAAGATTATTGCCAGATTATCCAGCAGGCTTTACAGCATTTCTCCCTGGATGATGTCGAGAAAGTTTACCTTAATGTCTACCATCGTCAGCAACGGCAATACCTCCTCAAAACTTGTTTTCCTCTCCATGGTGCTCTGCCATCCCAAATCCCCAACCAGCGCCCCCGGTCACGGCAACTGTCTCCGGATACCCCCCAGGCGCTCCTCATTGGTGGCGGCCTAGGTCTGATTCTCTTTTTGCTGCCTCCCAGTCGCTTTATTCTGAATACCTTTCTCACCCTCGTCCATGAAATTGGCCATGCGATCGCCTTTTGGCTGTTTGGCTATCCCGCTGTGCCGAGTTTTGACTTTATCTTTGGGGGTGGAATTACCCTCGCCCTCGGCCGCGCCAGCATTATTTTGTGGCTGCTCTACGGGGCGATCGCCTATCTCGCTTGGCAATACCGTCGCAATCGCGGCACCCTGATTACCTTGGCTGGTCTGACTCTCTTGCAAATCCTTTTGATCCTGACGGGTTGGGATCAAATCGCCATTATCGCCATGGGTCATCTCTTAGAAATTGCCGCCGTCTTTATTTGTCTGTACTTTGCCCTCGGTAAATATTTTTGCCATGTCTCCGGTGAACAAACCCTTTATGCCCTGTTGGCCAGTTTTAGCTTTCTGGAAAATGGTGCCTTTTTCGGGCAGCTTATGACCAGCGAAACGTTCCGCATTGCCTACCGGGTCGGGAAAGGGGGCCTCCTCGACCATGACCTAGTGCGTCTGACCCAAGATTTTTTCGCGATGTCCCTGTCAACCCTGGCGGGTTGCTTTCTGCTGCTGACTTTCCTCGCGCCCGTGCTGGCCTTTGGGGCATTTTATTGGGAATCCCGCTGGGTACCTCAGTTTTATCGACTGTGCCAACCGAGCCCCAAATCTTAAAAATTGTCGTAAAAAAACCTATCCCTCAGGAATAGGTTAATTGCAATTGAAAATTTAGGTTTGACTCACAAACATCTTCCTAAACGCAGCAAGATCTCGTTTGTATTTTTAATAGTCACCAGTGTTCAGACGTTGGTCACCATCAATAAACACATCGGCAGGCGGTGTTACAGTGAAACGCTCCAAATTTTCCTCTAACCGTGCCAGTTGCTTCTCGCTGAGGTCGGGGATATTCAATACATCTTCAACGCTGTCATAGGGGGCATTTTCGATGATGCGTTTGGCCAATGTGGGATAAAATCCACGGAGCTCGCGGAAAAGACGGACGCTGGCGTTGTTTAGGTCAATTTTCTTGCCATATTCTGACTCAAGCACCTTGTCAGCGGGATTAACACGCTCACCGAGCACGGCTGCAGAAACAAAGCCATTGCTTAAATCGAGGGCTTGGGCTTGGGGCTGAACGCTAAAGAACGCGCAACCGAACATGAGGACGAGCCCCATTAATGCACTCACAACTCTACTCATTATGATTGATTCCTCCTAGGCTTTTCCCAGCTTTTTTTGATGATTCTTAGATTTATGTAAAATACTAAGCTTCAGGCGGCCTGAAACTACTAACGTAAAAAATTCTGGCTTATTATTTCATTTTTCCGGCTTGATTGTCACCCTCGGCTTTTTTGATTCTGAAGAATGGCAACAAAAGTTAATAAATATTGCGCTGTGTGACGGCAGCTTATCATTTTCCGGTGGCGATCGCCCCCCTTGGCATCTTCCCAGGGAGATGGGCCATAATGATCCTTTGGTAGTTTATTTAACATCAGGAGTTTAATTTATGTCTCTCCGGTTAGGCGATGTGGCCCCCAACTTTACCCAAGATTCCACCATTGGGGAAATTGATTTTTACGATTGGGCCGGCGACAGTTGGGTTGTTTTGTTTTCTCACCCCGCTGACTTTACCCCCGTGTGCACCACCGAATTGGGCGAAGTGGCTCGGTTAAAGGGAGAGTTTGAAAAGCGAAATGCTAAGGTAATTGCCCTCAGCGTTGATGACACGGCCTCCCACAATGGCTGGGTGGGTGACATTGACGAAACCCAGGGATGTGCTGTCAATTACCCGATTTTGTCCGACGCAGATCAGAAGGTCGCTACCCTCTACAATATGATCCACCCCAATGCCAACCCGAAGGTGACGGTGCGGACAGTCTTTGTCATTGATCCTGAGCGGAAGGTACGTTTAACCATTACCTATCCCCCCAGCACTGGTCGGAATTTCCAAGAAATTTTGCGGGTTTTGGATTCGTTGCAACTCACAGACAACTACAGCGTAGCGACCCCTGTCAACTGGCAGGATGGTGAAGATGTTGTGGTTTCTCCGGCAATCTCCACTGAGGATGCGAAGGTCAAGTTTCCAAAGGGCGTTAAGGAAATCAAGCCCTATCTCCGTATGACCCCCCAACCGAATAAGTAGAGTATTGGCTTATAAGGGCTGGCAGTCTCCGAAAAAGGCGATCGCCAGCCCCAGCAATACAGGTCAAACTATCGGCGTTATCCTTCACCCAATAGCAGCTTGATTAGAATTTTAGAAAAGCGTTGCCTGTAAAGTTTTAGCAAGCTGGGTATGGAGTTTATGGCTTGCTTTATAGGCCAGGTAATGGGCCGTGGGGATCGTACCAAGCAAACTCAAATCCCCGATTAAATCAAGTAATTTGTGGCGAGCCGGCTCATTCTCAAACCGGAGCGGCGGATTGAGCCATTTTTCCTGATCACAAACGAGGGCATTATCAAGACTGCCTCCCTGAATTAAACCAGCTTTTTTCAATTGCTCAATTTGATCGGCAAAGCCAAACGTCCGGGCCGGGGCGATCGCCTGGGCAAAGGGCTCTGCTGCGGGGCTCCAACTGTGCCACTGGTTGCCAATGGGCTTGTAGGTGAAATCGATGCCATAGGTAAACCGCAGTTCCGGTGAGGGTAAGGCTGCCACAAACGCGTCATCTTCCCGGAGCCAAACGGGTTCTGTGACCACAGGAACGGCGATCGCTTCATCCATGAGGGTCTGGGTGCCTGCCTTGGCGATCGCCTCTACCCACTGCGCTGCCGAGCCATCCAACAGGGGTAACTCCGGCCCATCTATTTCGAGGCGCACAACATCGATCCCAAGACCCACCAATGCCGCTAACAAATGCTCTGTGGTTCTGACCTTGGCCTCGCCCACTGCCAATTCCGTAGACAAAAGGGTTTGATCGACGGCCTCAATGCGGGCCGGGATCTGGGGTTGCCCTGGTAAATCTGTACGCACAAAATAACGACCCTGGTGGCGATCGCCAGGCACGAGCCTTAGGGTGACCCGTTGCCCCGAATGGAGACCCACCCCAGAACATTCAACGGTTGTTTTTAACGTTTTAACCATCACAAAAAAGGGGGGTGCCCCCCACGAAATCAGACCGATAACACCTTAGAAACGCTCACCAATACCAAAGTGAATACGACTGTCCCCTTGGTCGTTAAGCCCATAATCCACCCGGATTGGCCCCAGGGGAGAATTCACCCGCACACCGATACCATAGCCGAAACCATTACCGGGCTTACCACGGGTCCCCGCCGGATCTCCAGGCACATCATCCCCGGAACCGAGGTCTGTGGCATAGTCCGCAAATAGCGCGCCACCCACCGCCGAGAAAATGGGGAAGCGATATTCTGCTGTCGCTTGGATGTAGTTACGGCCACTGCCGAGGTCTCCTTCTTCAAAGCCCCGAACCGAGTTACTCCCCCCAAGAGAGAAGGCTTCGTAGGGGGGTAAATCCCCGATAATTGCGCCCCCTTGGATATTGAAGGCCAAAGTATGGGGTTTCTCTTCACTGCCAAAACTGGGGAGTTTAATCGGTGAATCCATATAGATACTGTGGCTGGCCCGGAGTCGGTTAAAGAGAATACTGCCGCTACCAATGGGAATGGTCTGGTCGGTGCCGAAACGGGTAATGGAGCCGCGGGTTGCCCCATCGAAGCTCGTGCGTTTATCGCGCACCACATTTAGACTCAGAGCAAAGATATCGTCAATACCATTGTCAGAGAAACTGAGTTGGTTCCCAGCTTCGTCGATAAACTCTGTATCACCATCGGCATTGGTAATCCGGACGCGATTGTAGTCGAAGCCGAGGGAGGCGCGCCATTCAGAGGGGCCAAAAACATCCTTCGATAAAGGACGACTAAAGGTCACCCCACCGCCAATCCGGTTAATCCGGGGGCGATCGCCACTGTCTTGTAAATCAACATCATTTTCCCCACCATCAAAGATCAGTGAGATAGAACGACGGCGGAAGGCATTGACCGAATAGGACGTCCGGTAAGGATCGCCGGCAATCCAAGGATCCGTAAAGGATAGGTCGAACAGAGCATCCCGTTGTCCTAATTGGAATTCGGCTGCCAGACGCTGGTTATTGCCACCCAGGTTTTGTTGTTGGTAGCTCACACTCCCAAAGAAACCGCTGGCGGAGCTAATTCCCCCACCCGCAGCGATGGAGCCTGTATTTCCTTCAATGACATTTAGATTGAGGACAGCCTGGGTCGGATCTTCGGTGCCTGTGGTGAAATCTAACTGGACATCTTCAAATAATCCCAGACCAAACACCCGCTGGAGATCCCGTTGGGCGACATCCCGCCGGAAAACGTCTCCTGGTTTGAGTTCCATTTCCCGCGTAATGATAAAGTCTCTGGTTTTACCATCGACGGATTCATTGTCAGCATTAATGAAATTAACCTGAATATCTTCGATCACCCCTTCGACGACGACGAGGGTCACAACCCCATCGGCACTGGGTTCATCAATACCGATTACCTTCGCTAAATCGTAACCATTGTCTTGGTACCACTGCTGGAGTTGTTGGAGCTTATTACTACCCTCTTGGAAATCATTGAGGTTGATAATCTCGCCATAGCGATCGCTAAAAATATTATCGACAACTTCGGGAGGGGTAATATTTTGACTGCCTTCTAGGGGCAATGCCTGCACGACGATATCGGTCAAAACGGGGTTGGGTACCACGTCAAAGGTCACCCGTACCCCCAAGGGTGTATCTTCCGGGGTGGCGACTACATTGGCAAACAAACCTGTCGCATAAACGCGGTTCACATCATTACGAATTTGCGAAACCGTCGTCGGCCGCCCGGCTTGTGTTTCAATGGCCCGGATAATTCTTTGTTCCAGTTCGACGTTGTCGCCCACACCATTAATCTGAATTTCTGCGACCAATACCCTAGGCTCGTTGGGGTTAGCTTGCTGGGCATTGGAATTTCCCTGCTGCTGGGCGTAGAGTTGCGGCAGATTACTATCTTGGGGAGCTTCTTGAGCCTGAGCAATGGGAGAGGTAACAGCTTGGGTTGGTGATTGGGCCAGGTTTTCGGATTGGGGCGCTGGCGTCTGGGAAGCTGGTGCTGCTGTGGGGGCTACGTCCTCTACGGGCAGAGCTGGCACAACCACTTGGGTCGCCGTTGGCACCAGGGGATCGGAGTGACTCCCTTCTGATCGGGGTTCGGCATGGGCCGGAGACATCACACCCAAAGAGGCGATCGCCGCCCAAAGTGCGAGGGCCTGGGGGGAAAAATAGTCTAAATTTTGTTGTTTCTGCACGTCCAAACACCAGATCAAACGAAAGTTATCAGCACTATATTTATAAGTGCTTTTTCTGTAAATCGGCCAACATGAGTAATTTACTCTGCTGGATTGTACCAGAGTCGAAGACGGGGAAGCGTTGCTTATGTTTCCATGTCTAGACCCCGTAATTTAGCCTTGGGTCGGGAAAATTTAGGCGAGGGATTGCAATTGCTGCACCTGGGCCAAGACCCTAGCCTGGACAGTTTGATAAGCGTTTTCGATGTTACCGAGGTCTTGACGGAAGCGGTCTTTATCCATCACCCGCAGGTTGGGGTCTGTTTCGGTTTGATCCCACAGGCGGCAGGTGTCGGGACTAATTTCGTCGGCCAAAAGAATTGTGCCTGTTTTGTCGGTGCCAAACTCGATTTTAAAATCCACCAGGGTAATCTGACAGCGCTCAAAAAAGCCTTGCATCAGACCATTGATCCGCAGGGCATAGTTCTGGAGTTGGGCCAGTTGCTCGGCGGTGACGATCTGAAGCAGCATAAGGCGATCGCGGGTTAGGAGCGGATCACCGAGGTCATCGTCCTTGAGATAAAACTCCACGAGGGGTTGGGGGAGAACTGTGCCCTGGGCCAAACCCGTTTGTTTACAAAGACTACCCGCCGCAATATTGCGCACAACCACTTCTACCGGCAGAATTTCAACTGCTTTAACGAGCATTTCATCGGCTTTGGTTTGTTCGATAAAGTGGGTCGGAATACCCTGGGTTTCCAGCCATTGGAGGAGGGCAGCGGCAATGGTGCAGTTCATTTCTCCTTTGCCCTGGATGGTGCCTTTTTTCTGGGCATTGAAGGCGGTGGCGTCATCTTTGAAGTAAGTGAGGAGAACATCAGGGTCGGCGGTGCTGTAGAGAATTTTTGCCTTACCTTCGTATTTTTTTTCCGGGTGGTGCTCGCTCATAAGCTGGTTAAAATCGTGGATAAAATCATTCTCCATTGTAGGGGCTGATGTCCCTGGGTTTGCCTAGGGGCTTGGGGAAACAATATGTCACAATAAAGCCGATCTCTTCTGTGTGGCGCTGTATTTTGTGATTGCTATTTATCCTGGAAGCTTTGATCCGATCACCCTGGGTCATCTCGATATCATTGAACGGGGCGATCGCCTCTTTGAAAAAGTAATCGTGGCGGTGCTGTGCAATCCCAGTAAATCGCCGATTTTTAGCCTCGAAAAGCGCGTGGCCCAGATTCGCCGCTGTACCCAACATTTACCTAACGTGGAAGTGGCGAGTTTCACAGGTTTAACCACCGACTACGCGCGGCAACGTAATGCGGGTGTATTACTACGAGGACTACGGGTGCTATCCGACTTCGAGAAGGAGCTACAGATGGCGCATACAAATAAGACGCTTTGGGATAATATCGAGACAGTATTCCTGGCGACCTCCAACGAATATAGTTTTCTCAGCAGCAGCGTCGTCAAAGAAATTGCTAAATTTGGTGGTTCCGTTGATCACCTCGTTCCTGACAATGTCGCTGAAGATCTTTATCAATGGTACAAAGTTCATCCTCCCCAGGTAAGCCCACCGACAATAATGCCAACTCCCCAACCCTTTATCGAGGGGTAGACTTGAATGTGCAGGAACAGCTCACCCATTTAGAAGAAGTAATTTTTGAAGGCTTTCAAATTCCCCTCACGGGACTAACCCTCGTTAAAGACAACGATGTTTTAGACCAGCTCGATGCGGTACGGGCCAGTGTTCCTGAAATTATTGAGCGGGCCGTCGAAGTGCTCCAATACAAGCAACACCTCGTTGAACAGGCCGAAGCCGATGCGGATCGGATTGTCACCAGCGCCAAGCAGCAGGCCGCCCAATACTTAGACGAGATGGCCCTCACCCGGCAAGCTGAGCAACAGGCGGCCCAATTACGCTACACCACAGAGCAGGAATGCCAAGCCCTCCGCCAAAGTACCCTCGCCGATCTAGAGGCCTTTCGGCAGCAGGTGTCCCAGGAAGTGCAGCAAATGAAAAACCAGGCGATCGCCGAGGCCCAGGCCATCCAACAAGACGCGGATCAATATGCCCACAGTCTCCTCGGACGCCTTGAGGTGAATCTCCGGGAGCAACTAGAAATTGTTCAAAACGGACGGCGACAACTCCAACCGCCACCATCCTCGAATAATGGGTTAGCCCCCCAGGCGACTGGCCAAAATCCCCAGGGACGGCGTACTTCTCCCCAACCGCGTCAGCCTAGATCGAGATAGGTATCGAGATCCGGCACCGTTAACCAACGGCCTTGGGTATGGGCCTGGTGGGTTAAATCCATTAGCAACTGAGAATAGACCCCTTCCCGGAGCGTTGGGGCGATCGCCACTGGATCTGCGGGAATCCTTTGATTTTGTTGGCAGCGGTCGATGGCTTTGACCCAATGATCGACAACTCGAATAAAGGGCGCAAGGCGTCCATCGGCAAAGGTTTGGGGAAATTCAAGGCGCTCTGGAATGGCCACAGGTTGCAGTGCTTCACCCGCCTGGCCCGCCTGGAGCGTAAAACCATGGACATAATCCTTGAGGTTGCTACTCCCCAAAACCAGGGAACCGCGATCGCCATAGACTTCGAGCCAGTGGCCCCGACCGTGGTGACTGACGGAGGTGATATTGATTTGACAGGGCGTACCGTCGGCCAGTTCTAGCATGATCAAGCAGGTGTCATCGGCATCGACGGGTTTAAGGCGATCGCCATCCTTGGGGTCGGGTCGCTCTTTAATGGCGCAACTGAGATGACCCGCCAAACGTTTCACGGGGCCAAACAACCAATGGACATAATCAAAGGCATGGGAACCCACTGCCCCCAAAGCGCCACCCCCTTGATCCTTGCGGGCATACCAATTCCAAGGTCGGTCTGGGTTGGCTCGACTGGTCACTAACCAGTTGATCGTAATCAGGCGTTTTTCCCCAACAAAACCCTGTTGTAGATATTCCGCGAGACATTGCCAAGCAGGGACAAAGCGAAATTCAAAGTCCGGGGTCACAACTAGATTTTTTTGGGCTGCCAGATGGTAAAGCTCCCGCGCCTCAGCCCCATTCAGGGTCATGGGTTTTTCTAAGAGGACGTGTTTCCCGGCCAGGAGGGCTTGTTTGGCCATTTCATAATGCAAAAAAGGGGGCGTCGAAATGGCAACGGCGGCAACGGCAGGATTTTCTAGAAGCTCATTAAAGTCGCTGGCACTTTCGGCAATTTGATGGGCAGCGGCGATCGCCTGGGCTTTATCCGGATCGCGATGGTAAATCGAGACCACTTCAGTACGATGGTGGTGTTGGAGGCCGGGAATGTGAATTTTTTGGCCAAAACCGGTACCGGCGATCGCCACCCCAATGGTGTCGTGGGTCATGGGAACTCCTCAATCGATGATCTTCCTCCGCATTATCCAGAACAGCGGTGGGCAAAATCAAAATTTTTCTGGCCTAGCCCTGGCGCACTGCCTGCCAAACCTGTTGATACTGGGCCGTCGCGTCGGGGTCTAACATCTCGATAATTTCACTGGCCCGGAAGGTGTTTTGATCGAGGTAAATTAACGGATTATCAGTGATGGCAGGGTCTAAATTGGTCGCCGCATAAATTAGTGGAGAGGCCCCGTGACTACTGCGGGAAATCTGCTGAATCGCCGCCGGTTCCCAACAAAAATCTAACCAAGTTTTTAGGGTGCTAAAAGGAGTTTGACTGCGTTGGGGCTGCACCCACAGATCACACCAGAGGGCCGTACCACTGGCGGGAATCACTGCCCCTAAATTGCGGTAGCGTTGCAGGAGCGGCAAAATATCTTGGGACCACCCCTGGGCAATCCAGGTGTCGCCCATGTTGAGGGGCTGGAGATAGTGGGTGGAACTATAGAATTTGACCTGGCGGTGGAGGGTTTGGAAATCGCTCTCTAAATTGGCGATCGCCTCCGGGGCGGTTTCGTTGTAGGATTTCCCTTGTTTTTTCAGCAAAAGCCCCAACACTTCCCGCGATTGGTTCAGCAGAGAAATTTTTCCCTGTAATTCTGGCCGCCATAGATCCGCCCAATCCGTCGGTGTCCACCCCAGGTTTTTCAACTTATCCTTGCGGTAGACCAGCATCGTCGTGCCCCAGCGGTAAGGCTGTCCCCACAGTTGCCCTTGGGGGTCGATCTCGCCCTGGACATTGCGGCGCAAAAACCGTTGCCAAGGTTCCCCCAACTCTTCCCACCGCGTTAGTTCCTCCAGAGATAACGGTTGAACAAATCCCAAGGCGATCGCCTGTTGATACCAACCATGGCCCAGGGTCAGCAAATCCGGCACCGCTGCCGAGCGATTGAGGAAATTTTCAGACGTCTCCGGTATCCTCATGGCCGCATCCTGCAGCACTACAAATAATTCTTGGAGCTGTTCTAGGGGTTTGAGATCTAAGCTGACCGTTTGCCCTTGGTTTTGCCGAAACAATGTCAACAGTTGTGGCGAGATTGACCCCCGTAATGTATTGATTTGTAAAGTTGTCTCCGAGGTTCGTTGACACCCTCCCAAACACCCAGCGAGGGCATAGAGTGCGGAAATAGTCAAAAAATGGCGGCGATTGGGCATAAATCTAAATGTCGTTTCCCCTGGGAAATATCTTTTCAAAAAATAGCAAATTTAGCCTTTAATCAAGTTCAACCTTGGCCAGGACAATTGCAACTTTATCCTTGGAGAGGCAAGGTTTTCTTAAGGTTTTCTAAGAGAATCTTAAATATATCAGGATAAATATTCACAGCCTTGGGGTTGGTACTAGCATGGGACAAAGACCCGACTTTAGGCTGACAAAATATGAGTGTTCAAGGCTATATCAACGAGTTGAAACATCAGCTTGATCTGTTGTATCAAACCGTCGAACAAATGCAGCAGGGGCTAGGCCCAACGGGACAATCCTTGTCGGAAGCAGATTTGATGGCAATGGTTCCCAAAATTGATCCAGCGGTCTTTGGCTTAGATTTTCGGGTCGGGGGAGAATCCTTTCACCACAAAGATGTTTTATTTGATGAAACCCTAGGCTTAGAAGGGCGTTCCATGGACGAGAAGCAAATGAGCCCGGAATGGCAGATCAAGCGACTAACGGCCCAGTTGACGGTGGCCTACAAACGTATTGCCCAATTAGAGGAGCAGTTGCTCTCGCAGCAAAACGAACACAATGGCAGTGAATATATCTATTCTTGATATTTTCTGAGAATCTATAACGGCGATCGCTCCACCCTCCAGATTATTAAAAGATTACTTAGAGTTAGGGGGCGATTCTGTTTGGGCGAGGCGGTAGGAAAACCATAAATTGAGCAATAAACAGGCGATGCCAATGTTGATACAGACATCGGCAATGTTAAACACGGGGAAATTAATCAGGCGAAAGTCGAGAAAATCGACCACATAGCCAAATAAAAAGCGATCGACGCCATTGCCCATCGCCCCCGCAAGAATAAATCCGTAGCCACTTTGTTCCCAGAGCGTTTGGCGATCGCCAAACCAAGCCAAGGCCATCAAACCCACACTGACTCCCAAGGACAACCACCGGAGCCAATGCACCCCATCGGTAAAGATACTGAAGGCAGCCCCAGTGTTTTGCACATAGGTGAAGTGGAAGATATTCGGCCAGAGGGCAAAGGTATCACCCACCTCCGGCAAGGTCTGGAGCACAATGGTTTTTGTGAGTTGATCGAGGACTAATCCGAAGAAGGCAACAAGCCAAAACCAGCGATTTTTCAGTAAATCTTGGCGCAGATCCATGGAGAGAGAGTTTCCGTTTCGCTAAAAAGAAAGAATATCAAGCCCAATACTTTGGCCTAATAGAACAAAATCCGTCGTACCCCATAGGCCAACACGGCCACACCACAGACTAGCATTAACTGACTCGGAAAGGGAGTCACACTATAGAGGGCGATCGCCTGGAGCAAACTCAGTTCCGTCGCCTGTAATTTTTCCAGGAGGGTCAGCCCCACCAGATAAAGAATGCCACAACTATGGAGAGCGATCAGACCACAAAAAGCACTGAGGGCGAGGGCTTCTAAACTCAGCACATACCGAAAGGCAAGCCAACCACAAATGCCCGCCGCTGGGATAAAGCCAAGAATGTAACCAAAGGTGGGTTCTGTCAGATATCCCAGTTTTCCCCCTTGGGAGAACACCGGCAACCAAAACAAGCCGATCAGAATATAGGCAATCTGGGCGATAATCCCCGCATTTTTGCCCCCCAAACAGCCCGTGAGGAGAACGGCAGCCACTTGACAGTAAATCCCCAAAGACTGAGTTTGTAGTCCCGCCGTTGACCAGTCCCAAGGGAGATTGAGCCGATGGGCCTCGATGA
Organism: Synechococcus sp. BDU 130192; assembly: GCF_963876085.1. Lineage (NCBI taxonomy): Bacteria > Bacillati > Cyanobacteriota > Cyanophyceae > Synechococcales > Synechococcaceae > Synechococcus > Synechococcus sp. BDU 130192. The sequence goes on from NZ_CAWNNO010000022.1 coordinate 126,103, forward strand.
AGGTGCCCCCAATCGTCAGGGATACACCGATCAATGCCCACAGGAGTTGGTTAAACCAGTTCGGGCCAGTGGTGGCAGTTTGCTTTGGGGACAAGGATCTGGGGAGGGCTTTCGCTTTCAAGGGTTATTGGGCGGCGGAATATTGGCCAGGAATCGGTGCTTCACCCCCTTGTAAGCCAAGGGATTCGAGCATTGCTTGATCCTGTTCAGGGGGTTGGCCCATGGTGGTGAGGTAGTGGCCAATGAGCATCGCGTTAATGCCTGCCTTCAGGCCGAGGTGTTGCAGTTCACCCATCACTGCTTCGCGACCGCCAGCATAGCGGATAATTTGTTCGGGCAGGATGAACCGGAAGATTGCCATGCACTTGAGGGCTTCGTAGACATCGAGGCGGTCATTGCTTCCGAGGGGAGTTCCCTGACGGGGATTGAGGAGATTCAAAGGCACAGATTCGACTTCGAGATCCCGCAGGGCGATCGCCAAATCAACCCGGTCTTCCCAACTTTCACCGAGGCCCATGATGCCACCACTGCACGCCTGAATGCCTGCTGCTTTGAGATTTTTGATGGTTTCGACCCGGTCTTGCCAACTGTGGGTGGTGACGATATCGGGGAAGAAATTTTCCGAAGCTTCGAGGTTGTGGTTGTAGCGGGTAACGCCGGCATCCCGGAGCTGTTGGGCTTGTTCTGGGGTGACTTCGCCGAGGGCGCAACAGGGCTTGATCGCTGTTTCTGCCTGGATACGGCGCACGGTTTCTAAAATTTGCTCAAATTCAGTATCCCTGGGGCTGTTGTACTTAATGCCCCGGCCTTGGCTGACGAGACAAAAACGTTTCGCCCCAGCGGCTTCGGCTGCTTTGGCCTGTTCAATAATTTCTTCGGCGGTTTTGAGGCCATACACAGGGGAATCTTCGCCGGGGTGGTGGGCGGACTGGGAACAGAAACTACAGTTTTCGGAACAGCTCCCGGATTTCACATTCACAATGCTGCAGAGGTCAACGGTATTACCACAGCATTCATGCCGGATCAGATCCGCAGCGGCACAGAGTTTGAGGATATTTTCGGGGCCAGTGATGGCGGTGAGACGGAGAGCTTCGGTACGGGTGAGGCGATCGCCATTGATAATCCGCTGCGCCCAGTCATTTAACCAAGCTTCGAGGGCCGGGCCATTGGGAATTGCAGTGGTGGGGGCGGGGGTTTGCGGGGTGGGCTTGATCGGTACTTGAACCACGTTGACCTTCTCTCTCTTTCACTAAAAAAGTATTCCAAATTTTATCATTCCCGTTTCCCTGGCTTAAAGGTTCTCTGTACATCTGTTACATCTTCAGGCAGTGGTGGCAGATCTTTCGGTTGGTACGCATCATCCGGGTCACGCTTGCTTTCTCCAGAAAGAATAGGTTAACTTCTATGGGTTTTAATTGCCGAACGGGAACCATGAGTCAACAAACCGCTTTAATCACAGGGGGGGCAAAACGCATCGGTGCGGCGATCGCCCGGACCCTCGCCCAGGAAGGAATCAATCTCATCCTCCATTACCGCTCTTCCCAAGCCGAGGTAGAACAACTGGCCGAAGAACTTTCAGCTTTGCCAATTTCGGTGGATATTGTGGCGGCGGATCTGCTCCAGCGGGACAGTGTGGAGGCGATGATCGAGACGGTGAAAGCGAAAACGCCCCAACTAGACATCTTGATTAATAATGCCTCGATGTTTAATAAGGAAAGTTTGTTTGCCCTGAGTCCAGAAAATCTCTGGGACAATATTCAAGTTCACGCCCTGCACCCTTTTTTGTTGACGAAAGCGTTCTTTTCTAAAGAATCTAGCCACGGGAATGTGATTAATTTCCTTGATACGCGTATCTACGGCTATGACCATGAGCACGTGCCCTATCACCTGAGCAAAAAGATGCTCCATAGTTTCACGAAGATGTTAGCATTTGAGCTTGCCCCCAATGTTCGTGTCAATGCGATCGCCCCAGGCCCCATCTTGCCACCAGTCAATGCGGAGGGAGATGAGCGGGTGCAAGCCGTGATTGCAAAAACCCCCCTGGGACGGTTTGGTGATCCACGCAATATTACCCAGACGGTACTGTTTTATTTAAAAAATGACTTCATCACTGGCCAAGTCATTTGTGTTGATGGTGGGTTTCACCTAGGAGAAAATTTCTATGTCTAAAAGCCTCGATAAAATTTACATTCGTGACCTGCTGTTGCGCTGCATTATCGGCATTTTTCCGGAAGAACGCACCAAAAAACAGGATGTGGTGATCAATGTGGTGATGCACGCGGATCTCACCAAAGCGGGCCAAACCGACAGTATCGATGACACCGTTGATTACAAACGAATCACCAAGGCAATTTTGGCCGCCATTGAGCCTTCTAGCTACAATTTGATCGAAAAAATGGCCCAGGTCGTCGCTGATATTTGCTTTACCGATGCCCTTGTCGAAAAGGTAGAAGTCACCATTGATAAACCCGGCGCCCTCCGTTTTGCCAAGGCTTCGGCGGTTACAATCTACCGGGAGCGTTAAAAGCCATGGCCCAGAATCGTGTCTACCTCAGCGTCGCCTCGAATATTCAACCGGAAGCCAATATCTTGCAAGCGATGACGGAATTAAAGCAGTTCTGTCAGCTCAAAGCGGTCTCGCGGTGTTTTGTGACGGACGCGATTCCGGCCCCAGGCCAAGCCCCCACCAAGGATTTGCCCTATTACATTAACTGTGTTGCCTTTGTCGAAACAGCGTACGAGGCGACAGCATTTAAGTTTGATATTTTGCGATCGCTCGAAACAAAGCTCGGCAGAGTCCGCACCGCCGATAAATATGCTCCCCGCACCCTAGATCTCGATATTTTGCTCTTTAATGACGCGGTGATCCAGGCGGAAAATTTGGTCATTCCAGATCCAGATATTAAAAAACGTTGGTTCCTCACCCAGGGCATCCTCGATATCAACCCAGACCTTTCCCTCCCCGATGATGCCCAGCCGCTCCGGGTTTATCTGCAGCCCCTCTTGGATGATTTGGCAGCCACCAACCAGACCTTCACCGAAGACCAAACGCTCCGGGAAAAAATTTTGGCGATCGCCTAACGGTCACTCCATCCAACCATTTGTGATCCATTGGCCATATTTCCTCTCGCCGAAAGTCGTGGGCGGTTTAACGAATCCTCTAAGATAGAGAACGCAAACTTTTTAAGAAAATTTTTAGAAATAACATGGGTGAGTTCATTCGTCCTTATCTAGAACCAATTGCCGCTTGGTTCAACACTTTACCGATCCCAGAAATCGTTACCCACTGGGGGCATCCCTTGATGATGGGCATTGTCATCGTGGCCGTCGGTGGTTCTGCCGCCGTTAAGGGTTGGCAGATTCGCCGTAGTGAAGATGTCAGCGACAAAAACGAGAGCGCCTACTGGCACAAAAAAGCAGCGCTCTGGCTCACAACCTTTATCAGCCTGGGTTGGACAGGGGGTGTTCTTTCTCTAGTCATGCAGGGAGAGCCAATTTTTGAAAGTCCCCACTTCTGGACAGGCACGATCGCCATTGGGATGTTGATGGCCAACGGTGCGCTATCGATCACAAAATTCCTCGGCAAAGATTCCCTGCGCACGGTGCATGCCTATGTGGGGTCGGCGGCGATCGCTCTCCTTGTGGTCCATGCTGCCCTCGGCATTAATCTCGGTTTATCCTTCTAAATCAACAGCTTAAATTTTACGCCTAAAAAGAAAATTTCTGGGGGGTCGTCATCCGGGCGGCCTCTTTTTTATTGTATCCGCCCAGATATTTAGTGGCAGCTTGCTAAAATTATATGGGAGCAAAATTAAACAATAAAAGATTATGGTTAAAGTCTTTTTTGAGCAATTCAGAAAGACTTTAAAAAAACGGTTCGGTTTAGGTTCGGGAAACCGAATAAATATTGCAAAAACAATACCTTTGAAATTTGAAACCCTTGATAAATAAGCGTTTCAGAAGCGATCTATGTCTATCGATAGATGTACTCAGTCGGAATATTTTATAATATTAAAGGTGTAGTCAAGCAAAAACGAATTCGATTTCAAAACAAAATTTTGAACTTTGAATCTGACCCGTGCTTGATTTTTTGAAGAACACATCAACAAGGAGGTTTAAGCCTTACTTTATGGCTAACCAACTAAATAAAACCCTAGAACAAAACGCAGAAAATCAAAAACGCTATAAAGAGAAAGTCAAAGCGCAGATTGATAAAATCGACGCCCGCATTGATGAGTTCCGTGCCAAAGTTGATCAAGCAGAGGCAGACGGCAAACTCAAATACCAAAATATGCTCGAAGAGCTAACCGCCAAGCGGGATGCTGCCCAACAGAAATTCGACGAACTTCAGAATGCCAGCGAATCAGCCTGGGATGACTTGCAGAAGGGCTTTGAAAGTGCTTGGCAAGAGTTAGACCAATCCTTCCAGAAAGCTGTCAACAACTTCTAATCCTCTGTCTCACCACGCAACACGAACAAGAGACAATAGGAGGATAATCCATGACTACGGCAACCCTTGATCAGAACCAAAACAATCAACAAACGGCTGATCTTCAGACCAAAGTACCCTGTACTGTTTCCGCGATCTTTGAGGATCGCCAACAGGCAAACAAAGTACTAAGGCAGTTGCTCGATATGGGGGTGAAACGAGAAGACATCTCCATCATCGGTAAGAATCTGCAGTCAGAAACCCAAATCACTGGTTTCTTCGGTCGGGCAGATTTCATTAAAGAAGGTCTGCAGTCCGGCGCAATCTACGGTGCCCTCTTCGGAACCCTATTTAGTGCCCTGAGTGGCTTCGGTGTCCTATTTGTTCCTTTCATTGGTACGGTGGTCGCGGGTGGCCCCATCGGTGCGGCCCTCCTCGGCGCAACTAGCGGGGCGATCGCCGGTGGTGCAGGTGTCGGACTCATCTCTGCCCTCGTTAGCCTCGGCATGCCCAAAGAAAAGGCAGCCATCTACGAAACGAAGATTAAAGCAGGTGGCTTGATGCTGACCGCCGAAACAAGTCAGGGTACTGCCACAGAATTAGAAAGTCTCTTCCAGGCGGAAGGCGGGACAGACATTCTCTCCTGTAAAGACTTCTTGCTCTCCCGCTTTGATACTGGAAAAGTCAGCTCAACCGAGGATTTGCCGGAGTCTGTGCGCTCACGCCTTGCTGATGCGGCCCAAGAAACCTTTGTCGAGGTTTACAACCAGGTCTACACAGAGAAGCAAAATCAACACGTCGCTGCCTACCGCGCTTGGATGCGGGTCGAAGATGAATACGAACAGAACAGCCAGGGCATCTGGGCAAAACCCAAAACCCTACAACAGGCCTAGGTTAAACCTTGACTCACAGTGAGCACGCTGAAGCATTTAAGAACCATGAATTCTAAAAAACCTTAAAGCAGAGTTTGTCCTAGAACACAACTCTGTTTAGCCCAGGGGTCGGAGCGAATGACTTCACCCTGTTAACCGGGCTTCTCTAACCCATTTACCAAATCCCTTTAACAACACTAGGAGGAAAATATTTTATGGCTACGACTTTACAAGCCCCCACCACTGGTACAACGACCCAAAACCAAGAGGCATCCTTAACGATCGCCCAATCTCTGTCCCACATTCTGGCAGATACCTATTTGCTTTACCTAAAGACCCAGAATTTCCACTGGAACGTCCAAGGGAATCTGTTCTACGGTATTCACAACCTACTTGAAGAGCAGTATCAAGCCTTGGCGATCGCCGTAGATGACATTGCCGAACGTATCCGGGTCTTAGGCTTATCCGCCCCTGGTTCCTTCCATCAGTTCCTAGAATTGAGTTCTCTCAAGGAGGCCAGTGGTTTAGCCAGCGCCGAAGAAATGATCGCCGAGCTATCGAATGACCACATCACCCTGACCGAGAAGCTGAAGGGCGTCCTGCAACAGGCAGAACAAAACCACGATGTTTCTACAGTAGAACTCCTCAGTGGCCGGATCCGCGATCATGAGAAACAAGCTTGGATGCTCAGTAGCATTGTGCGATAAATCGAAACTTTCACTGAAAATTTGTTGATTTCGGTTAATTTTGCCCATGATATTCATCTACTGCGGCTATAGCTTCAAGTTATTTTCCCAATGGCTAACTTACCGTTAGTTTCAGCCAGGAAAATTTCCCAACACCCCGAAAAAAAAGCAAGTCCCTTCGTTCTGGGGGGATTTTTTTTGTGAATTCAATGGCAGAAATGTTTTTCTTTTGCGCCATCGCCTTGAAATCAACCAGGCGTCATGGGTAGTCAAGGACAACTCACAGTTCGCCGCGGTTTAAAGCTATAGTGATTAGAATTTATTGCCCACCCACTGCCCAAAGGAATGACCAGCGTGACCAATTTGCCGACTCAATTTGATGTTGTTGTCATTGGGAGTGGCGCAGCGGGCTTGTATGCAGCCTTGTCCTTGCCGAGTCATTTACAGGTGGGTCTCATCACAAAGGCAAAGCTACGCACTGGATCGAGTAAGTGGGCCCAGGGCGGGATTGCGGCGGCGATCGCCCCGATGGATTCCCCAGAATTACATTTCCAAGACACCCTCAAGGCGGGGGCGGGCCTGTGTGATCCTGAGGCTGTTGAGTTTTTAGTTAACCATGCGAAGGAAGCTATTGATCATCTGGTGGCCATGGGGGTCGCCTTTGACCGTAGGGATGGGGAACTGGCGATGACCCTGGAGGCCGCCCATTCCCGCCCCCGGGTGTTACATTCTGCCGACACTACCGGCAAAGCGATCATCACCACCTTGATCGAGCAGGTGGTTGAACGTCCGAACATTCACATTGTTTCCCAGGCCTTCGCCCTCCAACTCTGGCGCAATGAAACGGGCCGATGCCAAGGGGTCAGTGTTTTATTTGATCATCACATCCAATGGATTGCCGCAGGAGCCGTAATTTTAGCGACAGGCGGTGGCGGCCAAATTTTCGCTCAAACCACAAATCCCACTGTCAGCACCGGGGATGGGGTGGCCCTGGCTTGGCGAGCAGCGGCCCAGTTGCGGGATCTCGAATTTTTTCAATTTCATCCCACGGCCTTAACGAAACCGAATGCGCCTCATTTTTTGATTAGTGAGGCGGTACGGGGTGAAGGGGCGCACTTATTGGGGTTTAATGGTGATCGCTTTGCCTTTGACTACCATCCAGACGGTGAACTCGCCCCCCGTGATGTGGTCAGTCGCGCTATTTTTAGCTACCTAGCCGAAAATGCTGGCGATCCGGCCAATGCCCATGTTTACCTCGACTTGAGTGTGATCCCCGCCGAAAAAATCCGCCGTCGCTTCCCGAACATTATTCGGATGTGTGCCGAGTGGGGGGTGGATGTTTTTACGGAGCCGATTCCTGTGGCCCCCGCCGCCCACTATTGGATGGGAGGGATTACCACCAATACAGACTGTGAAACCTCGATTCCAGGGCTCTATGCCATTGGCGAAACCGCAAGTACAGGCGTCCATGGGGCGAACCGTCTCGCGAGTAACTCCTTGCTAGAATGTCTGGTTTTTGCGGCACAACTGCGGGATCTCCAGCCAAAACCATCGACCCTAGCGGTACAAGATCCTGAGATCCAGACCATCACCGCAAGCTGGAAAAAATTATCCGTTAAAGTGCAAACGATCCGGGCCGATCTCCCCCTATTGCTCTGGCAAAGCGCTGGTATTTGTCGAGAACAAAAAATTTTACAAGAGGCGATCACTCAGGTAAGCACCTGGCAAAAACAACTCCAGCAAATGCCCCTAGCACAATTTCTAAAAGGCCATCCCCCACAGCAAATTCATCTAAGCCACCCCGATGCCGAGGCGCAAATTCGTCTCTACGCAGAAACCTGTAATCTCACCGATGTTGCCCTCTTGATCCTCAAGAGTGCCCTCTGGCGTACCGAAAGCCGTGGTGGGCACTATCGCACTGACTATCCCAACGCTGAAGTCCCTTGGCAAGTGCATACGTTAGTTGAAGGGGAAACGTTGCAACGTTCTGCACCGTCGCGCCTGGGGTCGTTACGTTGATAAACCTGTAGCGAGTTAATTAATTAATGACCTCTGCGAGTTCGATCACCCGTTCATCCCAGTCTTTGACCAGAAAGTTTAAGGGTTTTTCCTGGCGAATTTTATATTTGAGACGGCGGGCTTGGATACGGGGCAGGAGCGCTTCTAAACAATCCTTATCGAAACAAACGTGGCGTTGGCGATTCTTTTTTCCGAGGCTCGCCCCAGATACCACATGGAGTTGGGTATTTTTTTTCAGTTGATACCATAACCCGTCGGCCCCCCCCAAGGTTTCAGTGCGGCCCATCGCCATGGGACTGGCCCCCATATACATCGGGTCAAGGCTGGCGGCCCCTAGGGTTTGTTCATAGTTGTAGTAGTAGTGGAGGGGGACATCGGCGACGGGGAGCTGCAAAATTCCTTCATAAAATCCCCTGGCCACTTCTAGATCCGAGACCATAATCGTGTGGACTTTGGGGGCTGTGGTCAGAAACATCCACATGGCGACCCCATAGGCACAGAGCAACATCACCATGATGCCTTGGGTGGAAAACAGGCTATCGAAGGCGGGGAAAAAGGCTGCCATTGAGGGATGGGACAATGCAGAGAAAGCAACGGTCATGGAACAAAAGTTGGGAGGTGAATCGCTTATGATTAAAATCAGGTGACGCCGCACAGGCACTTTTTAGGCATTATTGCAGGACATGATTCAGATTCCGAGTTTTTCTGAAACCAATCATCCACTGATTTTGGCCCTCAACCATTATAGCGATTCGGATCTGCTGACTTTTTGTCAACGCTATTCGGATCAAGGGAAATACTTCACAGGGATTTTTTGCCGATACGCGCCGTTGGTGTACACGCTCATTGGCCACGGGGGGCGATCGCCTGTGCAGACGGACTACCTTTTTGCCCTGACTTGGCGGCAAATTTTCCACGAGATGCGCACCCTCGATTTAGAGGCCCAAGGGTTTCAATCTTTACAGCAGTGGCTTTTGGAAGTGGCAACGGCCTACCAAGATCAGTTTGAGATTCCGCCAGTGGCCAGCATTAACTATGACATTAAGCGGACAACGCCGCCCCTGTGGTGTTACCTCGAACAGGCCTTGGATTTAGTTCCGCCACTGCCCCGGTTGATTGTGGTGCTCGCGGATCATTTTCACTGGAGCTCGACCCGCATTTCTGCCCATCTCCAGGCCGAGAGAGAGTATTTAACCGTTGAGGATGTGGAAGATTGGTTGCAACGGGGCCGTCAACTGGTTTTAGAAGAGTTGCCGACAGATATTCGCACGATCTACTTTCCAGAATCCCTACCCCAACTCAATAATGAAGGCGATCGCCTGACAGATTCGGCGAGTAACGCCAATTGAACGCGCTATGATAGGTAAAATTTCTTAGTCATTTCAGTAAAAGGTTTGGAAGCGATGATTCTCCCTGGTAGCACGGTGCGCGTAATCAACCCCGATGACACCTTTTATCGGTTTAAGGGCCTCGTCCAACGGGTCAGCGATGGTCGGGCGGCAGTTCTTTTTGAAGGGGGGAACTGGGATAAACTGATTACCTTTAACCTCGCGGAGCTTGAAGTCACGAAATAAGTCCCTTTGGCTCCTCCTATGCGTCTGCCCTTGCCTCAATTTTCCCCTGGCGATCGCCACCCCGATCACATTGCCGAGGTCATTGAAACTGCCACCACTGAGTTCACCGCCCAATGTTTGGAGCCGGAAGACCTCAGCTTTCCAGTGATGCCCCCCTTTGGCAGTTGGGTAAAATCCTATGACGAAGAATCAGGCAACATCGTCTACGGGGTCGTTACCTATGTCACCACCGCCCCCATTGATTCAGTCCATCGGGCCAGGGCCTTGGGGATGAGCCTTGAGGAGTTGCGAGAACAACAGCCGCAAATTTTTGCGATGCTCAAAACGGAATTTCGGGCGGCCATCGTCGGTTTTGAAATTCCCAGTAATCGCCGCAATGGTCGGCGGGGCGAAGTGTTTCAATATTTACCGCCCCGTCCCCCCCAAATTCACCAATCGGTTTACCATTGCGAACCGGACGAAATTATTCACTTCACCGACAGATTAGAGTTTCTCCGGGTGCTTTTGCAGGTGAATTGGGTGCCTCCAGAATCCCTCATGGCGGCAGCAGTGCGGGAAGTCTACCGACTGCGAAAAGGCGATCGCCAATGGTTAGTGGATGTGGGGCGGATGATCAGCACCCTCCTCAAAGATGACTACGACCGACTCCGCTACATCCTGAGTCAGATCCATTGGTAGCCACAAAAAAAGAGGGGTTACAATCAATCCCCCTCGTTATTTACCGCAATTTAGACTTTAATCTCGAATTTCTCTAGTCCCAACCATGGCGATCGAGATATTTTGCTACCGTTTGTACATCCTTATCACCCCGACCAGAACTGTTGATCACAATGCGCGGACTGCCCGACAACTGGGGACAAAGGGTTTCTAGATAAGCAAAGGCATGGGAGGTTTCCAGGGCGGGAATAATTCCTTCTAACTCGGACACCCGTCGGAAGGCAGCCACTGCATCTTGGTCAGTGACACTGTAATACTCAGCCCGACAAGTATCTTTGAGGTAGCTGTGTTCCGGGCCGACGCCAGGATAATCTAAGCCCGCACTGATGGAATGGGCCTCGACAACTTGGCCTTCGGTGTCTTGCAATAGGTAGCTCATGGCCCCATGTAGGACCCCTGGTTTCCCTTGGGTGAGGGTGGCGGCGTGGTGACCACTGGTGATCCCAGACCCTTCGGCCTCAACGCCAATCAAGCGCACGGTCGAATCTTTAACAAATTCGTGGAAAAGCCCCATGGCATTGGAACCTCCCCCCACACAGGCGATCAGAATATCCGGGAGGCCACCCCACTTTTCTGCACATTGTTGGCGAGTTTCGGCACCAATGATCGCGTGGAAATCTCGCACCATCATCGGGTAGGGGTGGGGGCCAGCTACGGAACCGAGGATATAGTGGGTTGTCTCTACATTTGTTACCCAATCCCGAATGGCCTCGGAGGTGGCATCTTTGAGGGTTCCAGTGCCCGCTTCTACGGGTTGGACGGTAGCTCCTAATAATTTCATCCGGAAGACATTGAGGGCTTGGCGTTCCATGTCCTGCACCCCCATATAGATAATGCATTCCAGCCCAAACCGGGCACAGACCGTCGCTGTGGCAACGCCATGTTGACCCGCACCAGTTTCGGCGATGATGCGTTTTTTGCCCATGCGTTTGGCGAGGAGGGCCTGGGCGATCGCATTATTGATTTTGTGGGCACCTGTGTGGTTGAGATCTTCCCGTTTCAGGTAAATTTGCGGGCCAGAACCATCGGGGCGAGCATAGCGAGCCGTCAGCCGTTCCGCGAAATAAAGGGGACTGGGGCGACCAACATAATCTTTTAGCAGCCCAGCTAATTCTGCTTGAAAAGTCGGGTCGTTACGATACTGGGCATAGGCCGCTTCTAACTCAGCCAAAGCGGGCATCAAGGTTTCAGGCACATATTTACCACCATATTTCCCAAAACGCCCAAAGGCATCGGGTTGATTGGGGTTAAAGGTAGTGTCTTGGGGAGAAATGGGAGAAATAGTCACGGTGTCTGTATCAGGTGAAATCAACTAGGTCTGGGTCAGCTTTATTGTAACTTGATCAAACTCCCTCGCAGATACCCTAGAGCTGCTTCCTAGGCATTGTCCTTGGGGGAAGATTGCATCGGAAAGGAAAAGTAAAAAGTAGAGCCTTCACCAAAGGTAGAAGTCAACCAAATTTCACCACCATAACGGCGCACAATTTTTTTACAGACGGCGAGGCCAATGCCTGTCCCGGAATATTGACTCTGGGAATGGAGGCGTTTAAAAGCGTAGAAAATTTGCTCAAAATAATCGGCTTCAATGCCAATGCCATTGTCGTGGCAGCTAAAAACCCAGTGGTTATCGTTTTGGACGGCACTGATCCGAATCTGGGGGGGCACCTCTTCCCGGCAATACTTGAGGGCATTTTCGATTAAATTTTGGAAAATTTGACTGATTTGTAGGGGATTTCCCTGAATGGTAGGCAAAGAATCAATGGTGAGCTTGGCGCTTTGTTGGGCGATCGCCGAACTGAGTCGATTACAAACCTGATGAACGATTAAATTACAATCTACGTCCACCGCCGTATTTTCTACTCGATCGACCCGCGAATAGGTTAAAAGATCTTCAATGAGCTGGGTCATCTGGCGCACGGAATCTTGGATCGCGTTGAGGTAACTACTTCCTTTCTCATCTAGACAATTGCCGTAGCGCACCTGGAGCAGTTGAGACCAAGAGTAAATACTCGCTAAGGGTTGCTTCAAATCGTGGGAGGCAATGTAGGCAAATTGTTCAAGCTCCTGGTTGGATTGTTCAAGTTTGAGCTGCATTGCTTCGCGGGCCTTCATTTCTTGCCGGAGTCGCTCGTTGGCTAACTTGAGGGCCTGTTGATTTCGCTTGCGTTCGATGGCGTAGAGAATTGAGCGGAGTAATGTCTCTTGGTCAAAGGCGATATTTTTTTTGATTAAATAATCCTGAGCCCCTTGGTGCACCGCTTCGAGGGCTAACTCGGCATCATTGGTATTCGTCAGCACCACAATGGGAACGTCCGGGGCAATGCCCATCAGCATCGGGAGGGAGCTGAGGCCTTGGCTGTCGGGCAAGCTCAAATCGAGCAAAATCACGTCAAAGGTTTGGTCTTCGAGACAGGCGATCGCCTTTTCGAGGTGGGCAAAATGCACAATATCGCACTGCACCATCTCAATATCTGCCAGTAGATCCCCTAACAATTCAGCTTCCGCCAAATTATCTTCAATGAGCAGAATATGTAGATCATCTAAGTGCATAGTTTAGTCGCGACAGTTGGGGAAGTCAGGCCAAATTCACTTGCAATCTCGCTTTTTCACCCCAGGCTTTTCCCTTGAAAAGTGGTCGTTACTCGCCTACTTGCATCGATATCAGGAATCCATATTCCTTCGATTTACAACTGGTGCTGAATTTTCACGAGGATGATTTTTCCAGGAAAGTCACTATCTTACAATAACCTATTTAGGCTTTACTCCATTGGTTAGATATTGATTAGATATCGTCATATTTTGTTTTACTAATCTCAAAATAATACGAAAACCAGCCAAGATAGCAGTGTGGTCTTAAAAATTAAACTTAGAAAATCGAACTCGCATTGACTACCGACTACACTAAGATGCAATCTTTGCGGGTGAATACAACTTTCCTTTGGGCATTCACGCCCGACGAACTTCTTAGCCAATGACCCAAGCAGTAGAAGCGACTACCATAGAAAACCAAAGGAGTGATTAAAATGTAAAGGAGTATGCTTACCCCTTTGCCAGAGTAAGTCACAGTTTAAATTGCACTCAATCACGTATAGAGATATAGCATCATGGGATTTTTAGATCGTCTTGGTCGTGTTGTTAAAGCCAACCTCAATGATATGGTCAGTAAGGCCGAAGACCCCGAAAAAATATTGGAACAGGCCGTTGCCGATATGGGGGAAAGTTTGGTGCAATTACGCCAGTCGGTGGCCCGGGCGATCGCCGCCCAGAAAAAAACTGAGCAACAGCTGATCAAAAACCAAACCGAAGCAACCACTTGGCAAAAGAAAGCAGAATTAGCCATTAAGAACGGTCGAGAAGATCTTGCCCGGGAAGCCCTAGTCCGGAAAAAAACCTTTGCGGACACCGCAGCAGTCCTCCAACAGCAACTGACCCAACAAAATGCCCAGGTAAAAACCCTCAAGGAAAACCTCCTTGCCCTAGAAAGCAAAATCCAAGAGGCTAAAACCAAGAAAGATATGCTTAAGGCCCGGGCCAACGCTGCGAAAGCGAATGCTCAGCTCCAGAGCACCATGAACAACATCGACACCAGCAGTGCGATGAGTGCCTTCGAGCGGATGGAGGACAAAATCATGGAACTCGAAGCCCAATCTGAAGCAACCAATGTCTTGGGCAGTGCCAGTTTAGATCAAGAATTTGCCCAACTCGAAGCCTCCAATTCCATTGATGATGAGTTGGCGATGCTCAAAGCGGCTTCCCAAGAAGCACCAGCCCTAGAAGCGGCCAAAATGGTGGATGAAATGGAAGAAGTATCCGATACTCCCGTCGAAACTCCCGAACCAACGGATGCTGATTTTGCGGCGGTGGATGCTGAGCTGGAGGCCCTACGCACTCAAATGAAAAATCTCTAGGATCTTGCCTTGAGGGGGGAGATCTTTATCCTGGTTTTTGGGTCTTGAAACCTTACAAACAGATTACTTGGCTGGGTAGAAGTCCAAAGAACTCCTACCTGGTTCGCCTATGGAGTTTTGTGGCTGTTCGTAAATCCATTGATCCAGCGATCGCCGAAAACTGTTAACGTAAGGAACTGTCTTCATTTTGTAAGTAATCAAGGAGTTCACCCCCTGTGAGTGGCAGCGTTTTGGAAATTACCGATTCCCAGTTTGAGCAGGAAGTCCTCAACGTCAATCAAGATATCTTGGTCTATTTTTGGGCCAGTTGGTGTGGGCCTTGTCGGTTAGTTTCGCCCTCGGTCAGTTGGGCCGCCCAGGAGTATGGCGATCGCCTAAAAGTCGTTAAGCTCGAAGTAGACCCCAATCCGGAAGCCGTTGCCCAATGCCAAGTGGAGGGGGTGCCGGCCCTGCGCTTTTTTAAGGCCCAGAAGGTTGTGGCGAGCCATGAGGGGGCGATTACGAAGCAGGGTCTTAAGGATTTTGTTGAAGCCCAACTGTAATATTTTTCAGCGATTTGATTTGCCCCTATGCATTTTTCCCAGCGGTTATCACGGCTTTCGGCAAATGTGTTTGCAGATATGGACCGGGCCAAGGCCAAGGCGGTGGCAGCAGGTCAGGATTTAATTGATCTATCCCTCGGCTCTTCTGATCTCCCTGCTTCAGCGATCGCCACGGAAACCATTGCCCAGGCATTAACAGACTCCCAAACCCATGGGTATGTCCTCCACCGCAATACCCAGGCTTTTCGAGAGGCGATCGCCACTTGGTACACCGAGCGTTATGGGGTTGCCGTTGATCCCGATACTGAAGTCTTGGCGCTGATTGGTTCCCAGGAGGGGACAGCACACCTGCCACTGGCCTTGCTCGACCCTGGTGACTATGCCCTACTGCCGGATCCGGGCTATCCCTCCTATGCGGGTGGGGTGGCGCTGGCGGGTGGTGAAAGTTACTTTATGCCCCTCACCGCTGAACATCATTTTCTGCCGGAATTTGCGGTGATCCCCCAGGATATTTTGGCGAAAAGTCGTTTGATGATTCTCAGTTATCCCCACAACCCCACCACGGCGATCGCCACGCTCGATTTTTTTCGGGAAGCGGTGGCATTTTGCCAGGCCCATGATCTGGCGCTGATCCATGATTTCCCCTACAACGACATTTATTTTGCTGGAGAAACGGCACCACCGTCAGTATTACAGGCCGATCCGGAAAAAACCTGTAGCATTGAATTTTTTACCTTTTCAAAATCCTTTAATATGGGAGGCTTTCGTACTGCCTTTGCGGTGGGGAATGCCCAACTGATTGCGGCCCTACGCCAAATTAAGGCGGTGGTTGATTTTAACCAATACCAAGGGATTCTCAACGGGGCGATCGCCGCCCTCCAACGGGATCAAGCCACCATCGCGGAAAATGTGCGCGTTTACCAAGCCCGCCGGGATGCCCTCGTCGAAGCCCTCAATGACCACGGTTGGTCTGTACCCAAGCCTGGGGCGACCCTCTATGTGTGGGCCAAGTTGCCAGAAGATTGGTCAGGAACTTCTTTGGAATTTTGTACCCAATTGGTAGCCCAAACGGGCATTGCCCTGTCGCCAGGATCAGGGTTTGGTAAAACAGGGGAAGGCTATGTCCGCTTTGCCCTCGTTCAGGAACCAGCGGTACTGCGGGAAGCTGTGCGCCGGATCCAAACATTCCTTTCGCCACAACCATGACATTGACGCAGGTCTGGGGTTGTCTACTCATTTTTACTTTAATCCCAACCCTCGGTGCAGTTTGTATTTTGCCCTGGGGCGATCGCCATCCCCCTAGGCAACTGTTGGGAGATTGTCTCCTGGGGATAATTATGGTGCTCTTCACCCGGTATTTTTTCCCATACCAATCCCCTTGGGAACTCATCAGTCTTTTAGCTTTTATGATGGGCCGCTATTGGCGCACCCAAGATCTGGCTTTTGCGGCGGTGTGGGGAGGTTTGTTACTCCATGATTGGCAGATTACGCCCATTGTCAGTTTTATTGGCTTGGTGGGCTTGACGGTATTTCGACAAATTCGCCTGGGGATCTGGGCCGTTTTGACCTTGATTTTTGTGGCTCTCACGATTCGCCACGGTGCGGTGCCGGGCTATTGGGTCGCGGCGATCGCCCTGGGGGGACTCCTGGGCTGGTTAAGTCAACAGACAACAAATAGTCGGCAAGTTTGGCAAATTTTTCGGCCTGAATCCGGCTTTCTCTCCCTCGATCAGCGCCTCAGTAGCCCCCAAGTGGGCCAGGATGCGGCGACCCTCAGCCAATTGAAATATTTGGGTTATCCCGTTTTGCCGGGGTGGGTGCTAAAACCAGGGGATGATTTTAAACGACTGGTTGATTTACTAAAACCCAGTGGCGATCGCCCTTATATGGTGCGTCTTTCCAGCGAAAAAGTCCTTCCCAGATTTCAGATTCCCACGGAGCAACTCACCAGCCCAGAAGCCTTGGACGTTGCCCTGGTGAATGGCTTTAGTCAAACGGCAGTGGGGAAACAAGCACTGCTGGTGCAAGCCCAACCCACCGTGCAATGGTCTGGCATTACTTACAGTCGCCCACCGCTCCCCTACAAGCGCCAGGATCCCCTCACGGAAGTTGTCCGGGATTTTATTACGCCGCTCGTAATTGGAGAAGGCCAATTTTTGCTGTACTACGGATTGGATTCGCCCCAGCCCCTGGGCGGGAAACCCTACGCTAACCACCCTCCCTTGGATATTTTGCAAGAAGTGGCCCACCTCAGCCGTCAGTTGGAACATCAACAGGGCAGCCCCCAGGCCCTGGAATGGTGTTTTACGGGCCAGGATATTTGGATTTTGCGGGTGCGGCCGATCTATCATCTCCATCCGGTCTGGACGAGGGAAGAGATTGCGAGCCATTTCCCCAAACCTTTATCCCCTTTGAGCGCCTCCCTATTAGAGGTCACGGCACCAGGGGCGATCGCCAGTATCTATAATGCCCTGTGGGAAGGGCGCGAAAATCTCCAAAACATCGCCTTGATTTCCCATCATCGGGGATATAGCTATCTCAATCGCAGCTTTTGGGAGCGGGTCTGTCGCCGGGAAAATTTTGAATTTAGCGACCTCCAATCCCGGCTGGGGTATCTACTGTTTAGCTTTCGCCATCCTCTGTTTTGTTACCGCTATTTACGTTGGGATTGGCAATGGTACCCAGAGTTTCAGCAGGAGGCAGAGCGCCTTTGTTACCCTCTGCTAAAAACGATCAAAATGATCAGCCGCAATGATCTTTCGACCCTCAGCCTGGCGGACTTGGTGCAAAATGTCGAGCAAATTACAGAGATACTGGAACTCCTGCTTGGCTATTGGCTCCGGGGCGAGGTGATCCTTTGGCGTCGCCGTTTGACCACAGGACTGTCCCATTTTCTGCCGCCGCTCCCCCCCAAATTCCAAGCCCTCAATCAGTTGGCCGTGGATATCCGGGGGACCCTCCGCACCACAGGGGAATCGCGCCAGGGGGCCGTTGAACGCTTTACACGGGCGGCTTTATTTGCCCAACTCGCAGAGCTACCCGATGGTGAACATTTGTTTGGTCGTTTAAATCAGTGGCTGAAGGAGCATGGGGATGGGGCAGATTTCCCTTGGGAGTTGGCCCAGCGGCGCTGGCGAGAAGATTCGGGGACGATCCGCCAACAATTAACGGATTTAGTGAACCAGCCGCGCACCGCCATTTCTCCCCCTGACCTTAGCTCCGCCCAGCGCCAACTCCAGCAGATCTACCGTCAACAGGAAGCGGTGAGAGGGCTTTGTGAAACGTTCTTGGCCCAGTTGCGCTGGCATTTTTTGGCGATCGCCCAGATTTGGCAAAACCAAGGCTATTTAGAGCAGCCCCAGGATATTTTTTGGCTCAAGCTCCCGGAGGTAAAGGCCTTGATTAATGCCCCCCAATCCCAGGAGTTTTCCCGCCTCCAGCTCAAAATTCAATATCGGCGATCGCAAATGAGTGTGAACCAAGAGCAGGGGCCTCCCCCAGAGATTATCTACGGTCAATTGACCACGAAAGAAGATGTTTCGAGTAGTTGTTTTTTACAAAAACTCCAGGGTCAAGCGGTGAGTAGTGGCTCGGTGATTGGCCGTGTCCATCGCTGTTTACCTGGGGAACGGGTCATGTCCTGGAGTCCCAATGATATTTTGGTGACCACCTACATTGATGAACATTTTCTAGAGCATCTCAAGGAGGTCAGCGGCATTATCACAACCCAGGGGGGCATGCTCTCCCAGGGGGCAAGTTTGGCCCGCCAACACCAAATTCCAATGGTTGCTAATGTCACCATGGCCCTTGAGCTTCTCCAACCAGGCCAATGGGTACGCCTCGACGGTCGCCTGGGTCAGGTGGAACTTTTAGATCCAGAAGCCCTGTCTACGGATGCGAATTAGTTGCCCACGTAGCAGGTTACAATCGCTGAAGTTTTTTACTTAAAATCCTCCAATTTGCCCATGTCGCCCCTTGATTCTGTTCGTCGTTGGTACTACAGCTATGAGAAATTCCCGAAAACCACGGGGATCATTTCGGCGATCGCCTTGGGTCTCCTGGGGGGACTCGCTTTTTTTTGGCATCTTGGCGCTGTGGGCCTCGTGGATGAAACGGAACCCATGTTTGCGGATGCGGCCCGACGGATGTTGGCCACAGGGGATTGGATTACGCCCTATTACAACGATGCCACCCGCTTTGATAAGCCGCCCCTGGTGTATTGGCTGATGGCGATCGCCTACAAAATTGTTGGGGTGAATGCCTGGGGGGCTAGATTACCCTCTGCCTTTGCGGCCCTTGGTTTAATGGTCTTGGTTTTTGTGGTGCTGCGTCAGTTTGGTTTTGGTACAGCGGCGGCGGCCCAAAATCCCGAAGCTCCTAATACCCAACGCAAACTCTGGCTGGCGGCTTGGATCGGCAGTAGCTTAATCGCCTTGAACTTACAAACCATTGTCTGGGCGCGGCAGGGGGTCTCCGATATGCTCCTTAATGGCTGCTTTAGTGGGGGCTTGATTTGTTTTTTCTATGGCTATGGTAGCGGCGGACAGCCGATCAATCGCTGGTTACCCAATAGCTGGTACATGGCGGCTTACGCGTTATTTGCCTGTGCAGTCTTGACCAAGGGGCCGGTGGGGATCGTGGTGCCGGGACTGGTGATCATGATCTTTTTGCTTTATGTCGGCAAGTTCCGTGAGGTACTGCTGGGGGAAGCGAAACCCTTGACTGGGGCTTTGATCTTCACGGCGATCGCCTTACCTTGGTTTGTCCTGGTGACCCTCCGCAATGGCCAAGCGTACATTGATAGTTTTTTTGGTTACCACAATTTTGATCGGTTTACGGGGGTGGTCAATGGCCACGATGCCCCGTGGTATTTTTACTTTCCAGTGGTATTGGTGGGGTTTTTGCCCTGGTCTGTGTATCTACCAGCGGCGATCGCCCGACTCAAGTTACATCGTCCGGCCCGTTGGCGTCAGGAGGCGCGTTCTACCCACCTTGCCGTCTTTGCAAGCATTTGGTTTGGGGTGATTTTTGGCTTCTTTACCATCGCCGTCACCAAACTACCGAGTTATACAATTCCCCTCTTGCCCGCCGCCGCAATTCTGGTGGCGTTGTTTCTCAGCCATGTTATTGAAACGCCCCGGCAACCCTCAACAGGATTCCGTTGGAGTGCGATCGCCAATGTGGGGCTGTTGCTGATTCTCAGCGGGTTTATGATCTATAGCCCCCAAGTCATTGGTTATGATCCTGCGGCCCCGGATCTGGCTACGACCTATGCCCAATCAAACCTTGCTTGGTGGGGCTGTGGGATTTGGCTCCTGGGGGCGGTTGTTCTTGCGGTTTGTGTGTGGCGATCGCGCCTGGGGATCTGGCTAGCTAATGGGGCGATTATGGTGGCATTTATTGTCCTTGTTTTACTACCGGCCAGCACTTTGCTGGATCAAGCTCGCCAAGCCAGTCTCCGGGAAATTGCCGATACCATTACAGCCCAGCAGCGGCCTGACGAAACAGTGATGATGGTGGGTTTTGAAAAGCCGAGCCTCGTCTTCTATACAGGCCAAGATATTCTCTTTATTGACGATGATAAAGAAGAGGAACTCGCCGCCATCGACAGCACCTTAACCCAGGCCAATTCTTCTTTTCTGTTGGTGGTGCGCACATCCACCCGCCCAGAACTTCCCCTAGGGGACAAAACCCTTGATCTCCTCCTGGAAAGATCGCCCTACGAACTGTTGCGGGTACAAAAATAATGCTGGCGCTAAATTTCCGGTAAAATCTCAGCCTATTTTGACAAAAGATGTTACCGTAACCCCAAGCAAGCAAAAAAATTAAGCTTATCTTTATAATTGTCCCATTATTAAAAGAAAGCTATCCTTTAACTTAAGCTTATTTCGATGTTGGTCGGTCTACTTTGGTTTCTAAACTCTCCCTTTATCTAGTTACACCTCCTGGTTTTCAACCCGGAAAAATTGAAGCTCAATTGACAGGCGATCGCTATCAGATCAAGCTCCTTGACTATGGCCAAAAATTCCTGGCATTTCTTGAGGCAAATAAAGAACAAATTGACTGCCTTGTGGTTGTTCAAGGAAAAGAAAACCAAGACTATTTTGAGCGCTTAACTCAGAGTGGAATTTTACTCCCCTGTGTCTTTCTTGGGCCGACCACCGCCTGTGAAATTTCCCAAGAAGATGTCTCCGAACAGCTTTACCATAGTGCCGAAAAATACCTAGATTTTGCCAATCTCGAAAACTTATCGTTGACCATCGACCAGGCGATCGCCCAATTTTTGCACCTCGCCCCAAGCTGTGCCCTGAGCGACAAACCCCAAGATCCCCACCACAGCGATCCCGATAAAACCCACCAAGCTTTTTTACTGTTACAACAGCGCCGTCTCGCCGAAAAATTACGGGAACGATTAGGCTATCTCGGCGTTTATTACAAACGCAATCCCAAATATTTTTATCGCAGTCTTTCCCCCGAAGAACAGCAAGAATTCCGTGAGCAATTTGTCGCCGATTATCGCGATATTGTCCTAAGCTACTTCAGTGGCGATCTCCCCACAAATCAAGCCATTGATCAATTTGTCAATCAGGCTTTTTTTGCCGATGTTTCTGTCTCCTATATTCTCGAAACTCACATGAAGTTAATGGACGAATTCGCCCAACAGCTCAAACTTGAAGGGAGAAGCGAAGAAATCCTCCTAGACTATCGCCTTACCCTCATCGATATCGTCGCCCACTTGTGTGAAATGTATCGTCGTTCTATCCCCCGTGAAGATCTACCTTTTGAACTTCTATTTCGGATAGACTAGGATGAAATCATTCCCCTCCACGACGCCTAGCACCTAACCCTATTCCTACCCACATCAGCCTTGTCTATGAACCTCCTAAAGAAAACTTATGTTTTAAAGCTTTATGTGGCTGGCAATACCCCCAACTCTGTCCGCGCCCTCAAAACCTTAAAAAATATTTTAGAAACCGACTTTAAAGGGGTCTATGCCCTAAAAGTAATTGATGTCCTCCAAAACCCCCAACTAGCCGAAGAAGATAAGATTTTGGCGACACCAACCCTCTCCAAAGTGCTTCCACCTCCCGTCCGTAAGATCATCGGTGACCTCTCCGACCGAGAAAAAGTATTGATTGGTCTCGATCTCCTTTACGAAGAGTTTTTAGAACGGGAAGAAGAGCTTTAAGAACAGGAGCACTTTCTAGTAGGATAAAGCCATTTGATTTCGTATACTTCCTTCGTCTCGTTGGGTCATCAGGCTATGCCGTCCAAAAAGATGGCGTTTCAAGCGCTTGCTCTCCCTGCATTAGGACAACCCTAGTTAAATCTCTTCATTTTTTTATTTATATCTCCAGTCCCTAAGTCGTAATGAATCAGCCCACCTCCTCTAATAACGGTGCCATCAAAGGCGTCCAAAAAATCCGCACCCTCATTGAAGGTCTCGATGAGATTAGTCATGGTGGTTTACCCTCCGGCAGAACAACCCTAGTGAGTGGTACTTCGGGGACTGGGAAGACCTTACTGGCAATTCAGTTTCTTTACCACGGCATCAAGCACTTCGATTACCCAGGGCTTTTTGTCACCTTTGAGGAATCTCCCCGGGATATTATCCAGAACGCCCATAGCTTCGGTTGGGATCTCCAAAGTCTCGTTGATGAAGGTAAGTTATTTATCCTAGATGCCTCCCCCGATCCCGATGGTCAGGAAGTAGTGGGGAATTTTGATCTCTCTGCTTTGATTGAACGGATTCAATACGCGATTCGTAAATATAATGCCAAGCTCGTTTCCATTGACTCAGTAACGGCGGTGTTTCAACAATATGATGCCGCTCCTGTCGTCCGCCGGGAAATTTTTCGCCTGGTTGCGCGGTTAAAACACCTTGCGGTCACTTCAATCATGACCACGGAAAGACTGGATGAATATGGCCCTGTGGCCCGCTTTGGGGTCGAAGAATTTGTCTCAGATAACGTGGTGATCCTGCGGAATGTCCTAGAAGGGGAACGGCGGCGACGCACCATTGAAATCCTCAAGCTGCGGGGAACAACCCACATGAAGGGGGAATATCCCTTCACGATCACCAACGACGGGATCAATATTTTCCCACTGGGGGCAATGCGTCTGACCCAGCGGTCTTCTAATGCACGGATTTCTTCTGGGGTGGAAACCCTGGATAAGATGTGCGGCGGCGGTTTCTTTAAAGATTCGATCATCCTAGCCACGGGAGCCACAGGTACCGGAAAGACTTTACTCGTAAGTAAGTTCCTCGAAGAAGGTTGTCGGCGCGGCGAACGGGCGATCCTGTTTGCCTATGAAGAGTCTCGGGCACAGTTATCGCGTAATGCCTCTTCCTGGGGGATTGATTTTGAGGAGATGGAACGCAAAGGGCTGCTCAAGTTACTCTGTTCCTATCCAGAGTCGGCGGGCCTGGAGGATCACTTGCAGATGATTAAGTCAGAAATTTCTGAATTTAAGCCTTCCCGAATTGCGATTGACTCACTATCAGCGTTAGCGCGGGGCGTGACCAATAATGCGTTTCGCCAATTTGTGATTGGGGTAACGGGCTACGCGAAACAGGAAGAGATCACGGGCTTCTTTACGAATACGACGGATCAGTTTATGGGGGCCCACTCGATTACGGAATCCCACATTTCGACGATTACGGACACGATTTTGATGCTGCAATATGTCGAGATTCGTGGCGAGATGTCCCGGGCGATCAACGTCTTTAAGATGCGGGGATCTTGGCATGACAAGGGCATTCGGGAATACACCATCAGTGAAGGTGGGGCAGCGATTAAGGATTCTTTCCGAAACTATGAACGGATTATTAGTGGTTCGCCGACGCGGATTGCCGTGGATGAGAAGTCGGAGTTGTCGCGGATTATGCGGGGTGTACAGGATAAGACCTTGCCGGAATGACCCCTACCCCCTCTGCCTAGCGGCATCTCCCTCAGGGGAGAATATTTTTTGGGGAAAAGAGGCGATCGCCTCTTTCTTTTTACGCAGATTTAATCCCGACTATTTTTATCGGGTATGATTGACGACAGTTTTGGAACTGTTTACTATGGCTTTCAATTAAGCATTCAGCATTCATGGAAACGGAGAAAACCCTAATGACGCAAGCAACCCTTGATACCGCCGTCGCCTCCCTCGACACCGCCAACTTCACCGCCCTCGCCTGTAAGGAATGTGGCGCTGAGTACGAACCCAAAGCCCTCCACGTGTGTGAGTTTTGCTTTGGCCCCCTCGAAGTGAAGTACGACTACGAGAAAATCGCCAGCAAAGTGAGCCGTGAAAGCATCGAAGCTGGCCCCAAGTCCATCTGGCGCTACAAAGAATTTTTGCCCGTTGCCGGAGAACCCATTGATGTGGGCACTGGCTTTACGCCCCTCCTCAAAGCGAACCGTTTGGCCCGTCGTCTCGGCATCAAGGAGCTTTACATTAAAAATGACGCGGTGAATATGCCCACCTTGAGTTTCAAGGATCGGGTGGTATCCGTTGCCCTGACCCGCGCCCGCGAATTAGGTTTCTCGACCGTTTCCTGTGCCAGCACTGGTAATTTGGCAAACTCCACTGCGGCGATCGCCGCCCATGCCGGATTAGACTGTTGCGTCTTTATCCCCTCCGACCTCGAAGCTGGAAAAGTCCTCGGCACGCTGATTTACAACCCCATTCTGATGGCCGTCCACGGCAACTATGACCAGGTGAACCGCCTCTGTTCTGAAGTTGCCAACTCCCACGGCTGGGGCTTTGTGAATATCAACCTCCGCCCCTACTACTCCGAAGGCTCCAAGACCCTCGGCTATGAAGTGATCGAACAACTTGGTTGGGAACTCCCCGACCACGTGGTTGCGCCCCTGGCTTCCGGTTCCCTCTTCACCAAGATTTACAAAGGCTTTAACGAATTCGTCAAAGTCGGTCTTGTTGAAGACAAAGCGGTTCGCTTTAGCGGTGCCCAAGCTGAAGGTTGCTCTCCCATTTCTCAAGCCTACAAAGAAGGCCGTGACTTTATTACTCCTGTGAAGCCCAACACGATCGCCAAGTCCATTGCGATCGGCAACCCGGCCGATGGTGTCTACGCCGTAGAAATCGCCAACAAGACCAACGGCAACATTGAAGATGTCACCGATGCTGAAATTGTTGACGGCATCAAACTCCTTGCTGAAACCGAAGGCATTTTCACCGAAACTGCTGGTGGCACCACCATTGCCGTTTTGAAAAAACTCGTAGAAGCAGGCAAGATCAACCCCGACGAGAAGACAGTCGTCTACATCACTGGGAACGGCCTCAAGACCCAAGAAGCAGTACAAAATGCTGCTGGTGAACCCCTCACCATCGAAGCCAACCTGGAAAGTTTCGAGCAGGCTCTTGATCGCGCCCGCACCCTTGAGCGTCTAGAGTGGCAGCAAACTTTGGTATAGTTGCTGTTCTAAATTGGGTCTTTTCTCATTGTCACTGCACGGTAGATCTGACCCAATCCCTGTTCCTTATCGTTTAGTTATTAGAAAAATTTGTCTGACTCAAAATGGCAATTAAAGTTTTAGTTCCAACTCCCCTCCAAAAGTTTACGAAGGATCAACCCACCGTTGAATGCGCTGGTTCTTCCATTAAAGAATTGCTCGATTCCCTAGAAGCAAACTGCCCCGGCATTAAGGCTCGCCTCTGTGATGAACAGGGCAATCCTCGACGCTTTTTAAACCTCTACGTCAATGAAGAAGATATCCGTTTTCTGAACGGTGTCGATACTGCTCTAAATGATGGTGATGAGGTCAGCATTGTACCCGCTGTGGCAGGGGGCTAAAGTTTCGAGTAATAACCATGAATGCTTTTTTACGGGGGAAGAATACTTCCCTCGTTTTTTTATTTTTTGATTTGTTGATGACATTTGATTCAATCAAAAATAGGCTGATTTTTAGCTGACTTTATAAGCAAAAGTTGACCTTGAAATTAAAAATTGATCTCATCAAAAAGCCATAAATGCAAGAACGTCATGATAAATTTAAATAATTGCATGGAGCAAAGTTATTAAAATCCAGCAATCCTATCGATCTTGATTGGAAGTTTTATGTCATCATTTCCCCGGCGGGCATCTATTCGATTAAAAAAACGTTCTAATACAGCAATTTTGAGGCGGTGGCGACGCAAATTTTATACGCTGCAACAGAGCCGTAGACATCAACCCAGCTTCTCCCGACAACATATTGGTTTGTCATTTTTAGGCAGTTTTATTGGTATTTCGACCCTGGCTTACATCTCGGTTTATAGTTCCTATCCTTTGATTGCGGCTCCCTTTGGGGCCACGGCCGTGCTGGTATTTGGGGTGCCGGATAGCCCATTAGCCCAGCCCCGCAACGTAATTGTGGGGAATGTAATTGGGGCTTGCAGTTGTGTGGTGTTATTTCACTTGTTCGGGGATGCTCCCTGGGTCATGGGTTTGGCGGTGGCAGTGACGATTAAGCTCATGCAACTGACCCGAACCGTCCATCCGCCTTCGGGGGCCGTAGCCTTAATTGGTATTTTGAGCCATGCGTCCTGGCAATTTATTTTGACGCCTGCTTTATGCGGTTCTGTGTTGATTGTGTGGTTGACGGTAATTTTTAGTCGTGTGGTGCCGGGACGTCCTTATCCAAAGCACTGGCTTTAGGTTGAACTTTAAAAAACGCTACTTTTGTTAGGCGAATGAGGGCTAGAGTTCGTTGAAAATGACGACGGATGTTTGGATTTGGCTCGAAATTTTTGTGGTGACATCGCCCACAGCTAGGCCTCCGGCGGTACGGTAACGGGTAGAGTGCAGAATGACAAGGTCGAAGTCTTTGGCGTCATGGAGAATTGCCTTGGCCACGTCGTGGTAACGGATGATCCGAATCTGCATTTTGGTGGTGATTCCGGCATTTTGCAGGGCATTTTCTAGGTCGGCTTTGAGCAAGTTGCGTTGGTCTTTGGTCATCCAGGTTTCGCACACATGGAAGACGGTGACTTCGGCTTGGTTGGCGATCGCCAAAAGTTCAGCAAATTGCACCATCTGTAAATTTTGGGCTGAGATCCCTTTAAAGGGCACCATGATCCGCCGCAAATTTTTCGGGTCATCCAAGAGACGCACGACCGCCACCGGGCAATGGGCCGACCAACAGACATTATGAATTAAAGTCCCCAGGAGCCTTGCTTTGAGACCCTCGGTTTTTCCCCAGCCCATCAAAATTAAGTTGGCATTTTCTTCCCGGGCCACGCGACTGATCCCGGCGGCCACATCGTCATCGATGCGAATTTTTGGTTGCATTGTAATTTGCAGTTGCTCCCCCTGGGAGATCGCCTCTTGGAGTAAGCTTTGACTCCGGTTGATCCCCGTCATCACTGCCGGATCATCCATGTGGGCGTGGCCCGTCACAATCGACACAGGCATCACAACCCCTTGACGAATGCGGGTTAAAAGCCCTGCTGCTTCGAGTAAATAATCCTTGGTGCTGGGATTGGCAATGGGCACAACAATTTTGAACCGATCCGTCGATGGCGACACCGTAACCGTTGTCAGGGCAATATCCTTGCCACTACTGGGTAATAAACGACCAAAACGACGGGTTAACACCGGCCCCAGCATCGAAGTGACTAGCATCAGCACGATCACTGCATTAAATACCGATTCGCTGATCAGTCCCACCCGGAAACCAACCAAGGCCGCCGCCAGGGTTGCCGCCACCTGGGGGATCGACAACGACCACATCGTGAGGGTTTCGGCCCAGCTATAACGATAAATTTGTTTGGCGATCGCCGCCGCAATAAATTTAGACAACAACAAGCCACCTACAATCGAAAACGTGAGGGGAAACTCATAGAGCAAATTATTAATAAATGCCGGAATATCGAGCAATAACCCCATCCCCACAAAAAAGAACGGAATAAATAGCGTACTGCCCACAAATTCAATTTTTTCCTCTACCGGGCTTTTGCCGACCACATCATTGACCGCCAAACCCGCCAAAAAAGCCCCCACAATTTTATCCACATTGATCACCTGGGCACCTACTGACGCGAGGAAGACAGCCAGCAAAATAAATAAAAATTGATTGCCCTCTTCATCCCCATTGCGCTGGAAAAATTCTCGACCAAGCCAGGACAGACCGAAAAGTACCAAAGCTCCGTAG
This sequence comes from Synechococcus sp. BDU 130192, assembly GCF_963876085.1. Lineage (NCBI taxonomy): Bacteria > Bacillati > Cyanobacteriota > Cyanophyceae > Synechococcales > Synechococcaceae > Synechococcus > Synechococcus sp. BDU 130192. Next base: position 153,992 of record NZ_CAWNNO010000022.1, read on the forward strand.
CCCACCAATAACGCCAGTTGCAAGACCAAAGAAGCCGTAGAAAAATCGCCCTGGTGAATCGACACACAGATCGCCAGCACCAAAAGAGCCGCAATGTCTGTAAAAATCGTCGCGCCAATCGTGACCGTTACACTCTCATTATTGAGAATCCCCAAACGGTTAATAATTGGGTAACCCAGCAACGTATGGGAAGCCAATAAAGATCCAATAAGAATTGCCGCATTCCAACCAAAATCGAAACTTAGGCCGACCACCGTTCCCATCGTTAACGGCACAATAAATGTCAGAAAACCAAAGCCAATGGAGCGATCCTGGGTTTTCCGAAACTCCGCCAAATTAATTTCCAATCCGGCCACAAACATCAGGTAAATTTTGCCCACTTCCGAGAATAAAACCATTGTTTCACTCTCTGAGTCGAGGAGGCCTAGGGCATTTTCACCAAGGATAATCCCTGCAAAGAGTAAGCCCACCAAGCCAGGTAAATTCAGCCGTTCAAAAATAGGGGGAATGGTCAGGGACACTAACAGCAGCAGAATAAACGTAAAAATCGGATTTTCTGTGATGTATTGGATCGATTCGGCAACCATGGCAGTCCGAGAAAAAGGCTAGCCTCCCAGTGTAGCGGAAGAAGTTTATAACGAAAATAAATTGTCGATTTTATGGCAAAAACAGGGAATTTTGGCCCTTAAGCTTGCTCAAATTTCCCTACAGAGAGAAAAGGGCATCGCCGCTTTTAGGCCCAGGAAACGTTAAACTTGAAATAAATTGTTACATTTCAGAAAAATCCAAATTATGGCTGCAACCGTTGAAATTTATACTTGGAGCACCTGTCCTTTTTGTATTCGGGCCAAGCATCTCCTCGACAGTAAACAAGTGGAATATACAGAGTATTGCATCGATGGCGATCGCCAAGCGCGGGAGGCCATGACAGACCGAGCCAATGGCCGCAGTAGTCTCCCCCAGGTTTTTATTAACGATCAGCACGTGGGCGGCTGTGATGATCTCCATGAACTAGAGTACCAAGGCAAACTCGACGATCTTCTGATGCAGGCGGCTTAGATTTGACCAGCACTAATTTCCCCAACCCTTGGTTTCGGTCTGGGGGTTTTTGTTTGGTTATTTTTGAATGTTCTGGCTCGTTAGCTCTGGATAACCCGCTTTGATCAGGGCTTCATCCCGAATCCGGCAGGAGTCACACAAGCCGCAGGGATGTTCTCCCCCTTGGTAACAAGACCAAGTTTCGGCGATGGGAACCCCTAATTTCACAGCCTTTTGGATAATTTCTACTTTGGTATCAAGCACAAGGGGCGCAACCAATTGGGGCGCGTGACCTTCAATGCCAACTTTGGAAGAGAGATCCGCTAACTTCTGGTAGGCGGCGAGATATTCGGGGCGACAGTCGGGATAACCGGAATAGTCCACGGCATTGATCCCCAGGTAGATCGCTTCGGCTTGTTTTGCTTCAGCGAGAGAAAGGGCGATCGCCAAAAATACCGTATTGCGACCGGGGACATAGGTCGAGGGAATATCCCCCGTCTGGACACCACTTTGGGGGATCGCTTGGTTAACGTCAGTTAGGGAAGAGCCGCCCCACTGGGACAAATTCACATCCATGATGAAATGCTCAGTGATCCCTAAATGTTCGGCAATTTTCTGGGCGACAACCAATTCCCGGCTATGTTTTTGACCATAGCGAAAGGAAAGGGCAAACACTTCATAGCCATCGGCGATCGCCTGGGCGGCACTGGTAGCCGAATCCAAGCCACCGGAGAGTAAAACAACAGCCCGTTTCATCTAGCGCACCCCCAGAAACTTATGGGTTTGCAGACCAAGACGCCATTCGGGGTGAGCCAGAATATAGTCGAAAATGAGGCTCTGACTGGCGGAATTTTCCCATTGGGGTTGGAGATATTGCGGAATCTCTGCGGCAATTTTTTTGGCTTGGGTTTCGGCCCACTGGAAATCCGTGGCTTGGTCGATCACGACCTTTAATTCACTGACATGATCGTAAATTTCCGGCAAAGGCGCTTTAAAAGGCTTTGGGGACAGGGTAAGCCAATCAAAATGACCGCTGAGGGGATGGGCACCGGAGGTTTCTAGGTGGAGGGGAATCCTAGTTTCTTTCAACCCAATCGTCAAAGGATAGAGGTCGTGCATCAAAGGTTCACCCCCCGTAATGACAATGATCTTCGGCAGAGCCGCTTGTACTTGATCTTTTAATTGACCAACGGAAACTTGGGGATGACGTTTCGAATTCCAGGAAATTTTTGTATCGCACCAGGGGCAACCTACATCACAACCGGCGAGGCGAATGAAAAAAGCCGCTGTGCCAAACCAAAAGCCTTCCCCCTGGATCGAATGAAAGGTTTCTACGACGGGATAGGTGACGGATGCAATCTCTAAAGAATCAGCGGGATCAAGCAAGGGTCGTGGTACGGTACGAAGGGCCATGGCCTTGGGCAACAAAAAATAACACAGGGTTACTACTGTATTCTAAAAGGCGATCGCCTGTCTCCGGGGCAAAATCCAGAGATCCCCTAGGAGATGCGATAAAGTAAGAATTTGCCTGCCGATTCTGTTTTGTGCGCCGTCACCATGGTTAAACCTGCCTCCACCGATACCACCGCTATTTTTCGCATCCTCGATGCCAACCTTGACCGAGCCAGGGAGGGACTGCGCATTGTTGAAGAATGGTTTCGATTTGGCCTGAACCATGCTGAACTGGCCGCCCGTTGCAAGGAAATGCGCCAAACCCTGGCCCAATGGCACCACGACGAACTCCGTGCCGCACGGGATACCCCCAACGATGTAGGCACCAGCCTCAGCCATCCCCAGGAAGAAAGCCGCACGGATCTTAATCATTTACTCCGGGCCAATCTTTGTCGGGTCGAAGAAGCGCTCCGGGTGCTAGAAGAGTACGCCAAACTCTACAAAACGGAGATGGCGATCGCCTGTAAACAGATGCGGTATCAGGTCTATACCCTCGAAAGTCAACTCTTTAGCCCCCAACTCAAACAACGTCTCGAAAAAGCACGACTTTATCTGGTGACTTCTCCCCACGAAAAGCTGTTGGCAGTGACCGAAGCGGCTCTCCAGGGGGGCGTTGAAATCGTTCAATACCGCGACAAAGAGACTCCTGATGAACAACGGTTTGCCAATGCGATCGCCCTGAAAAAATTATGCGATCGCTACCATGCCCTATTTCTCGTCAATGACCGTGTGGATCTTGCCCTAGCTGTGGATGCCGACGGCGTTCACCTCGGCCAAACGGATTTACCCATTGCCACTGCCCGCCAACTCCTTGGCCCCGATAAAATTATTGGCCGCTCCACCACCAATCCCCAGGAACTCGAAAAAGCATTGAGAGAAGGGGCGGATTATGTCGGCGTTGGCCCCGTGTATGAAACCCCTACTAAACCGGGGAAAGCCGCTGCGGGTCACAGTTATGTCAGCCATGCCAAGGAAAATTGTCCTGTGCCCTGGTTTGCGATCGGCAGCATTGACACTGAAAATCTCGGCGAGGTTCTGGCCGCCGGAGCCGAACGGGTTGCAGTGGTGCGGGCCCTGATGCAGAGTGAAGACCCGACCCTGACAGCTCAGTTTTTTGCGGCCCAATTACACCGCCAACAAACCCTACAAAACCTTGAGGAGGCCACGGCATAAATGATCGATGTTTGGGTGAATGGTGAACTAAAAACCATTGCGAGTGAACTGTCTCTACCCCGTTGCCTTGAGCAATTGGGCATGAACCCGCGCCTCGTGGCAGTGGAATACAACGGCGAAATTTTGCACCGTCAGCGGTGGGAACATACCTTGATCCAAGCAGGCGATCGCCTAGAAATTGTCACCATTGTTGGTGGTGGCTGAGGCTGAAACCGTTACACTACAAAGCAACACACCTTCAACTCCTTGAGCGAAAAATGAGTCAAACCGTAAACTGTGCCGTTGAGTGCGTCAATGGTTGCATCCTAGGGGAAGACTGCCCCAACAAAGAATATGCGGCCCAAGCCAGCGAATTTGTGCAGACCGTCTCCATCGACAAAATGCACGAAATCGCCGAAGCAGCGCGCCTCAAGAAAATGATGGAACCCCCCAAATGGGTAATCCCCGACGAAATTTAGACTGCTTTTACCTTGGTTTTCCGGTTGAACCATGACCCAAACCATCGATCATGATTTGTTTGCTGACGACCTTTTTCTGGGATTTTCTCGCCCTTTTTGCGCCGGAAATCCTCGAAACAGCCGAGCAGAACTCCTTAACTTTTCTTACCCAAGAAGTTTTCAATGACCTACCTGGCCAAACGCGTCGTAATGTAGATATTGTGGCGAAACTTCACTTTCGCGGCCAAGAGACTTGTTTTCTCGTACACGTTGAAAATCAAGCAACCTCCCAAGCAGATTTTGCGGAACGGATGTTTCTCTATTTTGCGCGTTTGTACGAAAAGTATCGTTTACCCATTTACCCCATTGCCTTATTTTCTTACCGTTCTCCCCAGAGGCCAGAACCAGAAACTTTTTCGGTGGCGTTTCCTTCCAAGGAAATTCTCAGTTTTTCTTTCCAGACTATTCAATTGAACCGCTTGCCGTGGCGTGACTTTCTCCGCCAACCAAACCCCATTGCGGCTGCGCTCATGGCAAAGATGAACTTCAGACCAGAGGAACGTCCAAAGGTCAAGTTAGAATGTTTACGGATGATTGTGACGCTTCGTTTAGATTCGGCCAGAATTCATTTGTTGTCGGGTTTTGTGGATACTTATCTGAGGTTAAATATGGCAGAACAGCAGATCTTTGAGCAGGAACTACACCGAATTCAGCCCCAGGAGGAAGCCCAGGTACTGCGAATTGTCACGTCTTGGATGGAAGAAGGTCTACAGCAAGGCCGCCAAGAAGAAGCTTGTAAAATACTACGCTTCATTCAGCAACGCTTCCCGGAACAAGTTTCAGGATTCGCCCCACAAATCCAGGCCCTGAATCTAACTCAACTGGATGCCCTAAGCGATCGCCTATTTGGGTTTGAGTCAGCCACAGAACTAGAAACTTGGTTACGGGAAAATCCCACCGAGGGCAACCCTACCTAACTACCGAGAATAAACAAACTCAATAGAGTGCCGCTGTTCCACAAACTATGGAGGAGCATCGGTGCCAACAGGTTCCGGGATTTAACATAAACGAATCCCAAAATAATGCCCAGGGTCATTAAAGGTAGAACTTCCGACAAACTCATGTGGGCGATCGCAAACAAAAACGCACTGAGAATAATGCTGCCCCACACTGGGACATAGCGGGTTAGAGAAGGTAATAGAAAACCTCGGAACATAATTTCTTCAAAGAGGGGAGCCATCACCGAGGCCGTCAAAAAGAAAATCGTTAAAGCCACCTGATCCTGAGCTTTAAGGGCGAGAAACAAAATCGGATTACTGCCCCCCTGACCCTGCCAAATTTGTTGATTGAGTAGGGAAACGAGTAACACCAGCGGCAAGGCCACCATGTAGCCTCCAAATCCCCATACCGTCCAGTTATCCAGCCATTTCACCTGAAACCAGCCCTGGGGGAGGGGCCGAAATTCCCAAACCGAAGCCGCTAGAACGATTAAACCAGCGATCGCCATCAGTGAATAGGTGATGAGGGTATAAACAGCCTTTTCACGTACACTCCAAGCGGTGGCATCGATGCTAAAGGCCTGGAGGGCGATAGGTAAAGCAAGGGGCAAAATAATTTGACCGACGAGAAAGAAGCCAACGATAAAAACTTGCCAGATAATTTCTCCATTCCAGGGGGTGTTCCAAGTCGCCTGATCATCAATGTGCAAAAGGGCTGCTTCCTGCTTCCGGAAAGCTTGAACGCCCAAAAAGATGAGAAAACCCAAGCCAAAAAGCCCCACACTAAAGGGCAAGACGGTAATGACCGTTAATTTTAAAAAAGCCCGTTGCGCATTCTGTTGAATTTGTTGTTGGAGTTGCTGTTGTGCCGGACGATTGTCTTGAATTTGGTATAGCTTTTGGAGATTTTGTTGCTCGAACCAGGTTTCAAGCTCTGTTTGGGTTAAGGCGTCTGGGTCAGTGGGAGCTTGGGAGTTGAGCCAGAGGGGCGCTAAAGTTTGAGCCAAACCATCAGATTCTTCTCCGGAAATGGCTTCCCATCGCTGTTGTGCTTGGTCGAACTTGCCGCGACTGGCATACAAAATTCCGAGTCTGAGCTGGAGTTCATCGATTAAAGTGGCGGTTTCGGCGATCGCCTTTTTGGTCGCCTGGGTTTGAGTCGCGCTTGTTTCTGTGGAGTCTGTGAGGAGTTTTTGGCGGGCTTCACTACTACTGAGCACTTTTTTATACTGGGCGATCGCACTACTGTAGGGATCTTGGCCCGTTAGTTGGGTCACGAGGGTGGCGATCGCCTCAGGGGAAGTCGTGGCCGTGGAATTGGGATCGTACTCTGCGGCCTGAAGCACCAAGTTGGTTTGATACAGTTCGAGGCGGCCCTGGATCTGCGGTTCCTGGAAACTGGCCCACAACGAAGACAGGAGCGGCACCAGGGTAATAATCGTCAACAGAATTAAAATTACGCGCTTCACGTTAGTTACCCGCACAAAAACAGTGGATCTAGCCTAGCCTGTTGCTTCTCACGGAATCAATATTTAACGCTGGATAATTTCCCTGGCTGGCCATGGTGAATGAAATCTGATTAAACTTGCTGCCAAATTTTGATCGTGCCATCGGAACCGCCCGCCGCGAGGGTACGCCCATCGGCAGTGAGGGCTAGGGACAGTAAACGTACATGATCTTCTTGGTCGGGAGTATTGAAATTTAACGTCGTCAAAGGCTCAGTGATGCCTAACTGCCAAATTTTAATCGTGCCATCGACGCTACTGCTCAGGAGAAAATGACCTTGACGACTAAACAGAAGCTGAGTAATGGGCTTTTCGTGGGCTTCGAGGGTGAAGCAAGGCACGGTTTCTGGTAAAACGTCTAAATGATTGAGATCCACTTGCCACAGATGGATCAAGCCATGTTCGCCAGCAGAAGCAAACAATTTACCGTCGGTGCGGATGGCGATCGCCGCAATGGCTGCGGGGGGATCATTTTTTAAACTACCGAGTAAGCGATGATCCGTGGTGCGCCAAAACTTGAGGATGCCCTCTGTGCCACCGCTAATAAAAAGGTTTTCTTTGGGGGCCAGGGTGATCGCCTGGATCTGATCATTGAGATCAAGGGTTTGTTGATAAACGCTACCATCCTGAAGTTGCCACTGGCGCAGGGTTTGATCGTGACTCCCGGTGATGAGTGTTTGTTGGCCGGTCAAAGCCATGGCATAAACGGCTCCTTGGTGTCCCTCCAGGGATTTTTGGAGCGCGAGTTGGGGCACCGCTTGGCTTTGATCGAGGTGCCAAAGGTTAACTTCCGGCGAAAAACTACTACTGGCGATCGCCAATGTTTCTATTTGTTCTGTCTCCGCCTTGGCTCCGGTCACAGGGGGGATGAATGCTAGATTTAAAAGACCCTGTTCGTGGGCGGTCACTTGGGAAATTTGCTTTTGATCGTCTACGCGCCAGAGTTTCAACTGATGATCCCAACTGCCACTCGCGAGGAATTTTTGATCGGCACTAAAGGCTAAAGCACTCACACAATCTCGGTGGGCTGGGATCGTAGCGACTAACTGCCATTGCTGCTTAGGTTGCGGTGCTGCGGGTGGTTCTGGAGCGGGGAGTGTTTCCGTGACCCAAGGATCGGCGATCGCCTCTGGTTTTAGATCATCGGCAACTGCCTGGGCGATGGCTGGAGATTTTGCGGCTGGGGTAGGTTGCTGCCGTAAAAATTCCTGTTCTAAATTCGTGAGTCGTTCATCCAAGACAGCTTCATTGAGATACTGCACCACATTGGTTAGGGCTTTTTCTAAACTGCGCAGATAGGTTTGCATTTCTCCATCTGTTTCGATTTGGGCCAGGCTGGCATTGATTTGGCTCGCTTGGCGGATTTGTTCGGTGAGGGGTTGCAGTTGCCCTTGAAACTGACCTTGTAAACGTTGCTCAAGGCTGCGCACCATGCCCAGGATTTGTCGCCGCTGGTGTCGTTGATGGGCAATGCGGTTAAAAAAATTTAGCCCTAGGGTGATCCAGAGCAGGAACATGACTAATGAAGCTGTCGAATTACCGTCGCCTTGAATCACATCCCAGATCCACGCCAAGAAAACCAGCAGCAGCAAACCCAATTCTGCAAATTCCAACCATTGCTGCTTTTTTCCCATCAAAACATGAACCTCCTCACGGGTGCGTTCGCCTTATCATAACCTCAACATCATGCGGGCGATATTAAAGTAAATCAAAACCCCAATCACGTCCACCGCCGTTGTAATAAAGGGTGCCGACATTAGGGCCGGGTCTAACCCTAGGTATCGGAACAAAAATGGTAGCGAGGAGCCAGCCACCGATGCCAGCACGGCGATCGCCACCAAACTGATACCCACCGAAATCGCCACCGCCAGATTTCCCTGGAGAAAGTAGGCCCAAACAATCACAACAATCCCCAGGATCGCCCCTAACAAAGCCCCGGCGATCGCCTCCCGTCCGACTACCTTCGCTGGCCCTAGATCGTTTAAATCTTCCGTATTCAAACCCCGAATTACCACCGTCGAAGACTGCGCCCCCACATTTCCCCCAGTCCCCGTCAAAAGCGGAATAAATGCTGCCAAAATTACCACCTGTTCCAAGAGCGACTGCTGGGAGCTAATAATCCAGCCCGTAAAGGTATTCGTAATCAGCAACACAAACAACCACACAACCCGCTGTCGAGCCACCGTCCACAGATTCATCTGGAAATAATTATCACCATCCGTTTGCAGACCCCCCAACGCATAGATATCTTCTGTGGCTTCCCGTTCAATAATGTCGATCACATCGTCCACTGTGACGACCCCCACTAGGCGATCCTCACGATCCACCACAGGCAACGCGAGCAAGTCATACCGTTGAATCGTTCGCGCCACTTCCTCTTGGTCAGTATCTGTATGAACCGAGACCACATCCCTGGTCATAATCTCTGACAACGGTAAATCTGGCTCAGAGACAACAAGATCCCGTAGGGAGACAATGCCTACCAGTTGCCGGGACGCGTTAGTGACATAGAGGTAGTAGATAATTTCCGATTTGCTGGCCTGTTGCCGAATCCGCTCGATGGTTTCTGAAACGGTGAAGGTTTCTTTGAGGGAAATATACTCCGGGGTCATTACCCGGCCAGCGGTATCTTCCTCATAACCGAGCAAAAGATTCGTCGCCTGTCTTTCTTCAGGGCTGAGCTGTTCTAGGAGCTGCCGTACCACCTTCGCCGGTAATTCATCGAAAAGACGAACCCGGTCATCGGGGGACATCTGGTCAACGACTTCCCGCACTTCCTGGCGCTTAAATTTTTGAATGAGGGCCTGCTGCACCGATGAATCTAGATATTCATAGACTTCGATGGCCTCTGCTTTAGAAAGCAGACGGAAAGCAATGACCTGCATCGATTCTGGTAAATCTTCGATCGCCTCGGCAATGTCAACGGGCTGTACGGGCACAAGTAGCGATTTAGCCCCTTGCAAATTATTCGATTCCAGCAAAAGCAACAATTGGCTTCGGACCAACTGGCGCAGCTCAGTATGTTTAGCGGATGTAGTCATCTTGATGGATCGTTTTGCCTCGGAATGTGCGGCCAACAACAGCCTGGGTACCCAGAACAAAGCTTAAAGGAAGGGTGACTCTGCGATTATCTAAGTAAAAGTGCTCAGGCTATCAAAAAAAGGAGAAAGCGCTTCATAAAACTTTATTTATTCTACAAAACAAGTGCCCCCCAAAACTTGTGTTTATTTTTTTGACTGTGCTAGCCTAGTATTGTTGGGAATCAAAAGAATTCGAAAGTACTCGGTTACGGTTTTGTCTCGTTTGGTATTGTGTTTGGTTACGACAGTATTGACAGAAAATCTCCCCGCCCGATACGACTACGAACTCTCCTTCCCCGATGCACAGATTAAGTCATCTTTAAGGAGACAATTTTTATGTCAATTTATGTTGGAAACCTGGACTACGCCGTAGAAGAAGACGATCTTCGGGAAGTCTTTAATGACTACGGTAAAGTAAAACGCGTTTATCTTCCGGTAGACCGTGAAACCCAAAGAAAGCGTGGCTTTGGCTTTGTGGAAATGTCTAACGATGAAGAAGAAGATAAGGCGATTGAAGCCCTCGATGGTGCTAGCTGGATGGGCCGCGACATGAAGGTCAATAAAGCAAGACCCCGCACCAACAGCCGCTAAATATCATCTCTGCGTTGGCATGGGATGTAATTTCTAAGAAACGACCCATGCTCCCAAACAACATGAATTAAATTCAGTGAGGCCACTAGTTTTGTATCTAGTGGTTTTTTTGATTGCCATGATTCGGGAGCAGCAACAAAAAAACTCCCCAGAATTTCCGAGGGAGTTTTTTGGCGATCGCCTGGATTATTTGGGAAAATTACACAGTGATGGCAGCCTTTTGGTTGAGTCGATCCAGTTGGCGCGTCAGGAGACTGAGGAATAGTCCCACATCGGTGACCACGCCGACGGATTCTACCGAACCGCGATCGCTTAGTTTTGTGACCACCGCAGGATTGATATCGACACAGACCATCTTCACCCCGGCAGGAGTCATATTGCCGACGCCAATGGAATGGAGCATTGTCGAAAGCATCAAAACCATATTGGTGCCTTCTAGCAAGCGAGCATATTCTTCCTGGGCGCGAATCAGATCCATTTCTGTATCCGGGAGAGGGCCATCATCACGAATCGAGCCAGCTAAACAGAAGGGCACATTATTTTGGACGCATTCATACATTACCCCCTTTGTAATGAGCCCCTGGGCCACGGCATTGGCGATACTGCCACAGCGACGAATGGTATTGATTACTTTGAGGTGGTGACGGTGGCCACCACGCACGGGGACGCCTTTATTCATGTCAACGCCGAGGGAAGTGCCCATCATTGATTGTTCAATGTCGTGGACGGCGATCGCATTACCACCGAGCAAAGTATGGACATAGCCCTGGCGAATTAAACTGGCGAGATGTTGCGCCCCCCCGGTATGGATCACCACTGGCCCAGCCGTGACCGCGACTTTTCTACCCTGGGCACGGATTTTATGGAGTTCCCAGGCAATTTGCTCAACGACCAATTCCACACGGCGTTCACTCGAAACCCCGGCCCCCATGAAGCTAAATTCTTGTTTTTCGGCACTGGGGCGAGCGGTGGTTTTATGGTTGGTGCGAATCCCGTCGATGCCCACAACAACTTTTTCCCCCACCTGGAGATCCCGCAACAGACGACAGCGGGCATGAATACTGCCGTTGCTCTCACTAATGGCGATCGCCCCGTCCATGCGTTGGTGGGTCACCTTAACCCATTGGCCTTTAATCCTGACCTCCGTGGGATAGATATTCGTCACATAAAAATCATCGGGGGCGACTCCCATTTGCTTCACGGTTTCTAGGTGCGCATCCTGGATATCTTCTGCCGAAGCACTGATCGCGCCCATTTCAATGAGGGCGGACATAATGTCCTCCATGGTGGTGGGAGAGGGTGCGGATACCCGTACATTGGCCGATGACGTATTTTTTCGCTCGATGCCGAGGTTGAAATTTAATACTTTTGCGCTGCCGCCCTGTTCATTGATTAAATCCAAGGCTTGGTTCAAAATGCCCGCGTCGAGGAGGTGCCCTTCGAGATGAATAATCCGACTATCAACCGGAGCATTGGCTTGGGTGGTTTCTTGAATCGGTTCTGTGGTTTTTAGGGTTAAACATTTTGCAGCTCCCCCTGCCTTGAGAAATTCCGTGAGGGACGTTTGCCGCACCTGAAAGCCCTTGGTGGCGATCGCCGTTTCGAGTTCTGGGCTGATTTTATTCATGATGATCACATCATCGACATTGACCGCATTGCAGGCAAAGTTCACCGCATCCGGTTCGGGGACAACAATGCGCTTTTCTGCCGGAATCCGCCGCTCAATTAGGGCATTGGAGTAAGTATCAAAGGCGGGAGGATAGTAGAGGAGATAACCGCCGCTGAGGGGACAAAAGCAAGTATCGAGGTGATAAAAGCGGGGATCGATCAGGCGTAGGGACAGAACTTCTACATCGAGCCATTGGGCAATGTAGGCGTGGGAGTCGAGTTCAGAGCGAAAACCATAACCAGCCCACAACGCTCCAGAATCCCGGTCAAAGAGGGCATCGCCTGCCCCTTCAAAGGGCAAATCCTGGGGCAGCTCATAGACCTGGAAAGCATTTTCCGCAAACCATTGCTTAAAGTAGGGTTCTTCCCCTTGGCGCTCTGGGTGATAGAAACGACTGAGAATCGCTTTTTGACCCAAGACCAGACCGGCATTGGCCGTGAAAACCATATCTGGCCAGCCCTGGGCAGGGGGCACGAGATCAACAACGGCATACTCTTTGATGATTTGATGTAGGGCCTGCCACTGTTCAATGGCTTGAGCTTGGGACGATTTGTGGACGTTTCCTTCCATCCAAGGGTTAATGACATAGTCCACCTCGTAATGGTCGGGGGCACACATCAAAATGCGGGTTGGGTTGGTCATGGTCAATTTAAAAGCTGAATGGTTTAGGACTAATCATGCAACGGGAAAAGCGGGCGAATTGTATTGATCGGTACGGTACAAAACCCTGTTTTCTGTGGCGCGAGTTTAATTCTATGGGGTCGCTAGAACCACCGCAAATTAAGTTTTTCGAGTTTTTAGGCTTTGGGGGCGATCGCCTTGTTTTTATATTGGTAAATGCTGACAAAAACGCCTTGGATACTGGCAATATTTGACGATTTTGTTGGCCTTTAAAGGATTATTTTGTCATGAAAATTTGACATGAAACTGTAGCGGCGATCGCCTTTGGGCCAGGGCCGAGATGTTAATTTATATATCAAAACCTTGAAAAGGACTTTTATTCAGGGAAATTTAAGGGTAAGCACCCCCCTAATATTTTTCAGGAGAGTCGCCATTATGACCACCGCCAAGCAGTCCAAGAGCCAAGGTTCCTTTGACTCCCTAACCGAAACCGCTAGCAACGATGAGCTTGCTGTGTTTGATCCGGATGAAACAACCCTCCGGAATGGTCAGACCACAGATTTAGTGAGGCTGTATCTGCAGGACATCGGGCGCGTACCGTTACTCGAAAGAGATGAAGAGCTAACGGAAGCCCGCAAGGTTCAAAATTATATCCAGCTTTTGGAAAAACGACAAGAGGGGGCAGAAGCAGGCGACGAAATTTTGGCAGAATTTTTGAGTTGTATCAATGTCCATGACCGCCTAGCCATTGAGTTGGGTTGCCGCCCTTCCCTCAATCGCTGGGCCCAGGAAATGGACCTAGAGCGAGCCGTATTGCGGGATATCATTCGCCAGGGTAAACAGCGTTGGGCTGAGCAAGTGGGCTTAAGCGTTAAAGAACTTGACTCGATCCTCAAGGCTGGGGCCAAGGCAAAAGAGCACATGATCCAGGCCAACCTCCGTTTGGTGGTTTCTGTGGCCAAAAAATATCAGAACCGCGGCCTCGAACTTTTAGACCTTATTCAAGAAGGAACCCTCGGTTTAGAGCGGGCGGTGGATAAATTCGACCCGACAAAGGGCTATCGCTTCTCGACCTATGCCTACTGGTGGATTCGTCAGGGGATTACCCGGGCGATCGCCACCCAAAGTCGCACCATCCGTCTCCCGGTTCACGTCACCGAAAAGCTCAATAAAATCAAAAAAGCACAGCGGCAAATTTCCCAAACCCAGGGTTGTACCCCCAGCTTAGACGACGTAGCCCAGGCCCTGGAGATGACCCCAGAGCAGGTGCGAGAGGTCTTACAAAAGGTTCCCCGTTCCGTTTCCCTCGAAATTCGCGTCGGCAAAGACCGGGACACAGAGTTAGGTGATCTCCTAGAAACCCAAGATGCTTCCCCCGAAGAAAATCTTGTGCGGGAGTCTCTGCAACGTGACTTGCATAACTTACTGACAGAACTCACCGACCGGGAACGGGAAGTCATTCAACTGCGCTATGGTCTAGGCGATGGTAAAACCTACTCCCTCGCAGAGATTGGCCGAATGCTAGAGCTTTCGCGGGAACGAGTACGCCAAATTGAGGCAAAGGCTCTCCAGAAACTCCGCCAGCCCAAACGCCGCAATATTATGCGGGATTACTTGGACACATTGTCATAAACATAAATGAGCCATCCCAAGAGGATGAGGCGATGATCTAGGGTTCCTTGACTCTAGATCTTTTTGATGTTCAGTTTTTTTACGACTAGCCTAAAATCCAGATTTTTCTTCTCGAAAGCTTTTTCTAAAAGAGTTTGGGAAAGAGGTAGGCGAAAATTTAGTCAACCACAACGAAAAAAGACCACAAAAAAGGGGCATTGCCGCCCCTCGATTGAACAGTGTTTGAGAAGTTGAAATTAAGCAGCCGTCTTTAGACGTGCATAGAAAATACCGCGAATTCGGACTTCTTCGGGATCTTCTGCACCCATGTCAGTGGATGAAGTTTGCTCGCTTTCAAAGGTGCCGGCAATTTCACCAGTTTTCTCGTCGATTTTGGCAATTTGCAGGGAAATTTCACCAGTGCGAGATTCATACTGCTTGATGTTGGCGCGGGTTAGCTCTTCTTCATCGGCTTGGGAAGGTAGAGCGACAGCGTTGTCATAACCACTAGCGGTACCACGGGCCTTGGGATCAAGGAATACGGCACCACGATAGGGGGGAACCCGGAATTCACCGATAAAGTCAGTGGAAGTGTTGATGGAATCAGACGGGGTAGAGGTCTGGGCCACTAGATTTTTAATGGTGAAGAGGAAAGGTACTTGGTCACCACCGGGCAACTGAACCGTAATTGGTTGGAAATCGATACCGTCTTCTTCTACCAGGGTAAGGAGCCCGTCGCTATCGGCTTTGATCTTCCCGGTCATTTGTTCGAGGGAAGAGGTGTAGCGGGTAAGGGGCTTACCTTCGATGAATTCAGCTTCACGACGCTTGTTGAGGGGCTCTTCCTTAACGAAATAGGTTTGAGGCTCTAAGCAGAGGTCAGAGAATTCAATGGTTTCATTGGGGGCAATGGGAATTGTTCCCCGGGTGAAGTTCGCGATTTGGGGGCAGGAGTTCGCGAGTCCTGTATTGAGAATTTCGTCGTATGTTAGTTGCTTCACATCGACGGTCGCAGCATCGGGCGCTTCACTACAAGCAGTTAGCACGCCGATACACAGAGCCAGAATGGCTGCTAATAACGAACGTAACTTCATGATTAACCTCTTTTTGTCAATCTCAGGGCGGAACTAATCTTGTCCGTTCCACTTAATTTTTTAAAAGTCTGGGATCTAATAGGGACAAGCTATCCGGTTTTATATCGGTATCTACTCTACCAAATTGGGATCCTTTAGTGGTAATGAATCCTCATCTTACCTGGGCGATCGCCTAGGGTTTTTTACGGCAACCAGGGATATTGGCGGAAATTTGGCGATCGCTTTTCCAAAAAAGCCTGCTTCCCTTCTCTGCCCTCTTCTGTCATGTAATAAAGCATAGTGGCATTCCCCGCTAACTCCTGGAGGCCCGCTTGCCCGTCACAATCAGCATTCAGCGCTGCCTTGAGACAGCGAATCGCAATGGGGCTTTTACTCAACACTTCCCTGGCCCACTGTACCCCCTCAGCCTCTAGCTGGGCGACGGGAACCACCTGATTTACCAAGCCCATTTGCAACGCTTGCTGGGCATCATACTGGCGACAAAGAAACCAAATTTCCCGGGCTTTTTTTTGTCCAACAATGCGCGCCATGTAACTCGCCCCAAATCCACCGTCAAAACTGCCTACTTTTGGCCCCGTTTGCCCAAAAATTGCATTATCTGCGGCAATCGTTAGATCACAGAGAAGATGCAGTACATGGCCGCCGCCAATCGCGTAGCCCGCCACCAAAGCGATCACCACCTTGGGCATCGAGCGAATCAGTTTCTGCAGATCCAGCACGTTTAGGCGCGGTACCCCGGCTTGATCGACATAGCCGCCTTCACCCCGCACCGATTGGTCGCCACCAGAGCAGAACGCATATTTCCCATCCGTATGGGGGCCAGCCCCCGTGAGCAGGATGACACCGATGTCTTGATCTTCCCGGGCATCGCAGAAGGCCTCATACATTTCAAAGATTGTCTGGGGTCGAAAGGCATTGCGCTTGTGGGGACGATTAATCGTGATTTTTGCAATCCCATCTAACTTTTGATACAAAATATCTTCGTAAGCTTTGACGGCTTGCCAAGCAAGAGATTCCATAATTTTTCATAGACAATGACTGCCCGTCATCTTATCCCATTCCCCCACTGCTAAGGTTCACTGGCCTTGTGAAAGATGTGTCCCGACGGAGGCTCACACTCTTTTAAAGGGCCGACAAACTTAATGTTTTTTTGTTAACCTTTACTTAAAAGTACGGAAAACCCGAAACTGCTTTTTGACTATTTTTCGGTAAAAACTTAAATTAGTCTTAAGTATGTTTAGGATCAAAGAAAAAGGTAAGAGAATATTCTTGGGATCAACTCAATTGCATTTAAAAGCTTTTTTAATGAAACTTCAAACGACCCTCAAAATCACCGACCTCAATTTTTTTAGAATTCAGGACAAAGCTATGGATTGTTCATATTCGCTCCCCTGTCCGAACTGTGGTGCTCCAGCTCTGCGCCGTTATTTACACAACTCTAGCCTGCGGGAAACAACTTGTGAAACCTGCGATTATTTAATGGTGAGCTGTGAAGAAACCGGTAATGTTGTCGAATCCTATGCCCCTGGCCTTTATAGTTTCTAGGGCCGCTTAATGGTCGATAGTCCCTTGGCGATCGTCAATCACCCGTAAATCTTTTTTAAAGACAAAATCTTTCCCCAGGAAAAATTTTAGAATCCTGTAGCGACCTCTCAAGCTTCAACACCTTGGGAGCCTCTTTCCCAGAATATTCTCTACCACTTCTTTGGATCCGACAATCAAAATCCTAGTCATTTTTCACTCTAATTCTCACTCTTACCTGTCAATTCTTTTACAACAAAGTGATGCTTAACTAGGAGAAATGGTTGTTCGCTTCCGTGAAAATGAGGCTGGTCCATCGAGTTGCTTTTACGTGAATCTACACACGAACTGAGTCACCAGCACCAAGCCCAAAATTCAGCCTCCAGAAAGATTGACGTCTGGTGGTCGCTTTTTTGTAAGAAAATGCAAGCAATCAGTTATCCTAGACTGACACATTTAAGTTTTGGCAATCATTAAGGAGTAAGAGTGGACATTCAAATTGGTCGTGGCAAAACAGCTCGTCGTGCTTACGGATTCGATGAGATTGCCCTCGTTCCGGGCGGTCGTACCCTAGACCCTGAACTGGCAGATACCAGTCTCGAAATTGGTGGAATTAAGCTAAATATCCCAATTTTAGCCAGTGCAATGGATGGCGTTGTCGATGTAAAAATGGCAGCGCTGCTTTCTGATTTGGGTGCAATGGGCGTATTGAACCTTGAGGGACTCCAAACCCGTTATGAAGACCCCAACCCAGTCCTTGATCGGATCGCCGCAGTTGATAAAACCGAGTTTGTCGGCTTAATGCAAGAGCTCTATTCCAAGCCGATCCAACCGGAGCTAATCCAGAAACGCATCCAAGAAATCAAGGCCCAAAACGGCCTCGCTGCAGTGAGTCTTACCCCTGTCGGTGCCACCAAATATGGCAAAATTGTCGCTGATGCTGGGGCCGATATTCTCTTTATCCAAGCAACGGTAGTTTCTACTTCTCACCTATCTCCTGAAGGGATTGTCCCCCTAAACTTGCACAAACTTTGTTCTGAACTGCCCATTCCAGTTGTCCTGGGGAACTGCGTTACCTATGATGCGGCGTTGGAACTGATGCGTGCAGGGGCAGCGGCCGTGCTCGTGGGGATTGGCCCCGGAGCGGCTTGTACCTCCCGTGGTGTGCTTGGAGTTGGTGTCCCCCAGGCAACCGCAGTTGCTGATTGTTCTGCGGCCCGCGATGATTATGAGAAAGAATCTGGCCGCTATGTGCCGATCATTGCCGATGGTGGAATTGTTACTGGTGGCGACATTTGTAAATGTATTGCTTCTGGGGCAGATGCAGTAATGATTGGGTCTCCCATTGCCCGTGCGGCGGAAGCACCGGGTCGCGGTTTCCACTGGGGGATGGCGACACCTAGCCCTGTACTACCCCGGGGAACCCGGATTAATGTGGGAACAACTGGCACGATTACCCAGATTATGACGGGGCCAGCGAAACTTGATGATGGAACCCATAATCTCTTGGGCGCTCTCAAAACAAGTATGGGAACCCTCGGCGCCAAAAATATCAAGGAAATGCAACAGGTAGAAGTAGTAATTGCTCCTTCGCTGTTGACGGAAGGGAAGGTTTACCAAAAAGCCCAAAAACTGGGCATGGGTAAATAGGCTCGGCAATGATTGCTGATTTTCGGCCTGGAGGTTTATTTAGCTTTTTGAAAAGTGAGCCTTCGTTTTAAGCAAATCCATCAAATTAACCGAAAGAAAAGGGAATGTTTTTCAACACTCCCTTTTTTTCTTGTTTTGGTAAAAAAATTATTCGGCTGAGATGAATATTGTTTAACCGATCCCAAGGTACTGGGCCTCCGCTTCTAACTGTTGCACGAGGTGGTCATTGCCGGAATTCCGGGCGGCTTCGAGGCGATGCTGCAAATTTTTCTTGAGGTTTTCGCGGTGGGTGCGTTTAATTTGCTTGACGATTTGCTGTTGAACGTTTCTAAACATGATCTTCTCGCTGGGGATAATTGGCTATTTTTAGAGTAACAGGCTTCAGATTAAACTGTATCAAATACTACAAAATACTTAAAACATGATGGCGATCGCCTTAGTGACAGATTTCGGTTTACAGGAGGGCTATGTGGGGACAATGAAGGGGGTTATGGCGGCGATCGCCCCCCAAGCTTTGGTGATTGATCTCAGCCACAATGTTCCGCCCCAGGATCTGTGGGCTGGTCGCTTTTGTCTGTTGAGTGCAGCGCCTTATTTCCCGCCGGACACAATCTTCGTGGGCGTTGTGGATCCGGGGGTAGGCACTAACCGCCAGGCGATCGCCGTGGCATTGAAACAAGGTTATTTTGTGGGGCCAAATAACGGTCTAGGGAGCGGTTTGTTTGCAGAGGATGCCATTGTTGCGGCAGTAGAACTGGATAATCCCCAGTATTGGCGATCGCCTCTGAGGGAAAACCTGAGTCACACTTTCCATGGCCGGGACATTTTCGCGCCAGTAGCAGCCCATCTTTCCCTGGGCGTTCCTTTATCCAAGCTGGGCCGTCCCCTTAAATCAACAGAAATCATGCGTTTAGATGTTCCACCCTATCAGAGCAATGGCAAGTCCTACACCGGGATAATCCAGCATATTGACCACTTTGGGAACTTGATTACCACCATTCCCAATACTGTATGTGCAAATAATCAGGGCCAAGCAACGTTAGCGGGTCAACAAATTCCCCTGGTTTGTACCTATGGAGATGTGCCGGAAAATCATCCCTGTGCCTTGGTAGGAAGCCATGGTTGGTTAGAAATCAGTGTAAATCAAGGTAATGCCCAACACTTTTTTCAGGTGCAACGGGGCGCAATGGTTCAATACCAAATTTGCTAAATATTTAAGTTAATTAGTCTCTGATAACCCACAAAAAAGAAGCAATAAAAAAGGAAAGCTTTATGTTAGAAAACTTTCCTTTAAATCAGGGATTAGATTTGCCGATGATCCAAATAATAACTATTATCTAAAAGCCATTAAATGAACCTGGAAAAAATCAACTATTCTTTGCCAAGGCGCGGTTGGATTACACCATAACCACCGTGGTTGCGGATATAGATCACATTGATGGCGTTTGTGTCTTTGTTCAAGAACATATAGAAGTCGTGGTCTACCAACTGCAACTGCTCTAAAGCCTCATCAATGGTCATGGGGGGCATCGCAAAATACTTCATCCGCACCACTTCAGAGGGAAGCTCTGGGGCGCGATCGCCAATGAGATTATCTGGCACCGGATCCTCAGGTAACACTTCACTGGTTTTTTCCTGAACGTGGGTTTTCTTGCCAAAATTTTTCTCTTTATATTTGCGGAGTTGGCGGGCGATTTTATCAGAAACAAGGTCAATGCTGGCGTAGAGATTTTCACTGCCTTCCTGGGCGCGAATCACTGTACCATTGGCGTAAACAGTAACTTCAGCTTTATGCTTGTCGGTAATGCGAGCATTGTTAGCAACAGACAAGTGCACATCTACTTTTGTGGCGAAGGTTTGAAAGTGCTTAGTTGCTTTTTCAAGCTTACTTTCAACATAGTCATGGATCGATTCAGTTACTGCAATGTTGTTGCCTTGGATCAATAGCTTCATAGTCTCTGGTTACTCCATCTGAATGGATAAAACAAGTTTACTTTGTACACAATTTACGAATAAAATCTAGATTTTAAGCCTAAGAAAATTCGCAATGAAATGACTGGTGTAAACAAGAACTTGTTGGTGAAGTGTTTCGTTATTCTAGCAAGGTTTCTTCAAGGCGAAAAACTATTGTGGTGGCGTCATATATAGATCCGTCCGTTTAATATTACGCAACACTTCTACAAGTATTAGCGTAGGTTTGAATACTAGAGAAACTTTTTTTGACGAGATAAACAAACTGAAAATTAAGCGGTTTTTAGTTCTTTTGGAGAAAATTAGTTGCTGACAACTTATTGACTGGGAATTTTTAGGATTTATCTCTTTCTCTCTATAGTTTTAATTGTAGGTTTTGCCTTTGGGCCTTGTCAATTTATCTTTTTTGAAACATTAAGAAAGCCAGGAAGCTTTTACAGTTCTTAACTCTTTGCTATGGTGAGGACAATATCTAACATTGTTTTGCCAAAAGGCGATCGCCCCTTGATGACTTTTAATGTTTTGTCGGATCCCTTGACATTGCGTCATATCAATTCACACCCTTTCCCCCTTTGTCTATTTTATCAAGGGGGAATTTGGCCTTACACCGAAGCTTGGGCACAGCAACAACAACTGGTGGAAGCACGCCTACGGGATGGGCAGTTGAGTGATGTTTTACTGCTGCTGGAACACTTGCCGGTCTATACCCTAGGGACAGGTTCAAAGCTGGATTTTGTGAAATTTGCTCCAGAAACCGCAGGCGTAGAATTGCATCGGACAGAGCGGGGCGGCGAAGTGACGTACCATTGTCCGGGACAATTGATCGGTTATCCGATTTTGAATTTGCGTCGCCACCAACAAGATCTGCATTGGTATCTGCGGCAATTGGAAGAAGTCTTAATTCGGCTTTTGGCGCGCTATGGCTTGGTGGGAGAACGAATTCCTGGACTAACTGGGGTGTGGGTCGAGGGTCACAAGGTGGCAGCCATTGGCATCAAGGTGAAGCGCTGGATTACGATGCATGGGTTTGCCCTGAATGTTTGCCCGGATTTGGCGGGATTTAAACGGATTGTTCCCTGCGGCATTGGCGATCGCCCCGTGGGGAGTTTGCAGCAGTTTTTACCGGAGATTACCTTGGCCCAAGTGCGCGAAGATTTACCGAAGATTTTTGGTGAAGTTTTTCAGTTGGAGATGATCAAGCAACAAAATCTCCTAGGCGAAGCAAGCCGCAATCCAAAACAGACCATCGACGAGGAGAGTACTGACCACGGCCCCGGCGAAACTCCAGTAGGGGATTTGGGGCTGACGGAAGGCCCACCAACTAATGCCGATCAATAAATTCACCAGAACAACTGCCCAACTAATGCCCCAGAGGGTCTGCATCTGGGCTAAGGCCGCTTGGAAAATGGGCATCACAAAATCTGGCTCGGCATACATGAGCTTGCGCCAGTAGGGGATCAAATCCGTGAGGTAAAAGTAAATGTCGGTGATCGCCGTACCAAGGAGGGAACCCAGGTAAAACAAATGTCCCACCAAGCCCCGCTTTTGCCACAGGCCCCACAGGGCAAAGGGTAGCCCAATCGCCTCCACCGGAAGATGTAAAAAGGGTTCATAGCGCAACCAGCCCCAATAGATAGCTCCGGCTAACCAGCTCCAGCTAAAACCCCAGAGGAGATCACCCCAAATTTCGGTATTTTCTCGCTGCCGGAGGCCACAGGCGATCGCTACCCAGAGGAGAGTCAAGGCCAAACTCAGCCAGGGAGCCGTCCTGACCAGGGGGGCTTGGAAAAAAACAGGCACAGAAACCAAGAAGCCCGACGCGAGGCAAATTAGCAGGGGAATATTGTGGCGAAGATCCTGTTGTCGCTTGAGAACATACACTGCACCGACAGAGAAAAGAGGATGGTTCAGCAAAACAAAGTGGTTTGTAACAATAACTTGTAAATATTTATTAATGAATTTTAACTTACGACTCCCGATTTTCTCATAAAGAGGACGGGAAATTTGCCTGATTTTGCCATTTCTGAGGGGCGATCGCCGAGGATTTAACCTCCAAGTGGGGAATCCCCAGGCCGGATTTTTCTAAAAGCTAGTCAAGGTCAACCAGATTGACTAGAGTAGTTGAGGCAGATTTACCCGACGCCCAAGGGAAGCGACATCAATGCTCAAAAAAAAGCAACAACGGCACTGGTTTGAGTTCAGCAGTATGGTGGCCCTCGGCTTGGTTCTATTTCTGTTGATTAGCTTTTGGCATCTGCGCATCAATGCCGCCACACCCGAAAATACGTTGGCGATCGCCCCGGTACAGTTCAATTGGTTCCAAGGGATTATTTTAGGATTGGTGCAAGGCTTAACCGAATTCATCCCCATCAGTAGCACTGCTCACCTCAAGGTGATTCCCGTAGCCCTCGGTTGGCCCGATCCAGGGGTGGCTCTCACCGCCGTGATTCAACTGGGGAGCATCGTCGCTGTGCTGGGTTATTTCTGGCAAGATTTACGGCAGGTCATTGGTGGGGCCTGGCAAGCTTGGCAACAAAAAGATTGGCAAAAACAAGAGTGGCGCATGTTTTGGGGCATCGTGTGGGGGACTTTCCCGATCCTCGGCGTGGGTCTGCTGCTCAAAATTTTTGTCCCTAACTATGACGCGTCACCGTTGCGCAGCTTAACCGCCATTGCGATCGCCTCCATTGTGATGGCGATTTTGTTAGCGATCGCAGAACGTTATCCCCGGCACCAACGCGCCTTTGACCAGCTCAGCCTCAAGGATGGTATTCTCATGGGCTGCGCCCAAGCCCTTGCTGTCATCCCCGGAGTGTCACGGTCTGGTTCGACGATTACAGCGGGTTTGTTTATGAATCTAGACCGAGCTACGGCGGCGCGTTTTTCGTTTCTGCTAGGGATTCCGGCTATTACCATCGCTGGCCTTGTGGAATTCCAAGGATTAGTGAGTGGGGGATTAACGACGGTGCCGCCCCTCACCCTAATTGTCAGTCTGATTTCCTCAGCGGTGTTTTCCTACTTGGCGATCGCCTGGCTGATCCAATTTCTCCAAAAACACCAAACCTGGGTTTTCGTCTGGTATCGATTAGGCTTTGGTATGATCATCTTGGCATTAACCCTGCTGCGTTAACCCATGAGCGTCTCCACCATCAAGCCCGCCCAAATTTGCCATGTTGTCCCCGATTCCATTGCCGCTGAAATTGGCTTTGAGGCTGGTGATGCCATCGTTTCTATCAATGGGATGAAGCCGAGGGATCTCATCGATTATCAATTTCTTTGCGCCGACGAATACCTCGAATTAGAAGTCCTCGATGCTAAGGGGAAATCCCATCACCTCGAAATCGAAAAAGACTACGACGAAGACCTGGGTTTAGAGTTTGACAATGCCCTCTTTGACGGTTTGATTCAGTGCAATAATCGCTGTCCCTTTTGCTTTATCGACCAGCAGCCCCCCGGCAAACGCCAAAGCCTCTACTTAAAAGATGACGACTATCGCCTCAGCTTTCTCTATGGCAGTTATCTCACCCTGACCAACCTGACCGAGCGGGAATGGCAACGCATTAACCAAATGCGCCTCTCGCCCCTGTTTGTGTCCGTCCATGCCACTGAGCCGGAGATTCGTCGGCAACTCCTCAAAAATGACCGCGCCGGGGAAATTCTCACGCAACTCCAATGGTTTGCGGATCATCGCTTACAAATCCATGCCCAAGTCGTCGTTTGTCCTGGGATCAACGATGGGCCTCATTTAGAAAGAACATTGCGGGATTTGGCTGAATTTCACAGGGGAGATTTACCCGCTGTGATTTCGGCAGCGGTGGTACCGGTCGGTTTAACTCGTTTTCGCCCTAATTTGGCGGAACTGAGCCCCGTTGATCAGGCCAAAGCCCAGGAAGTGATCGCCCAGGTGACAGCGCTCCAGGCAGAATTCCGGGAACAGTTTCAGACAAATTTTGCTTGGCTGGCCGATGAGTGGTTTCTGATTGCGCGGGCAGAACTGCCGCCAGAGTCCCATTATGAAGACTATCCTCAACTGGGGAATGGGGTGGGTTCGATTCGCCAGTTCATCCGGGATTTTCTCAATACCGCCGATGAAACTTTACCGCCGGCGATCGCCAAACCCAAACACTTTACCTGGGTCGTAGGGAATGCCGTAGAACAAGCCTTTGAACCCCTTGTCGCGCGTCTAAACCAAGTGGAACATTTAACAATTACCCTGGCGGCCTTAAATAGTGACTACTGGGGCCAAGCCATTACCGTTACCGGACTGCTTACGGGAGAAGACTTGATCAAAAAACTGGCTGGCCGAGATTTTGGCGATGGCATTTTGCTCCCGACGGTGATGCTTAAGCACGATGAAGCCAAATTCCTCGATGATAAAACGGTGGCAGAAGTGGCGATCGCCTTAGAGACCCCCATCTATGCTGTAGAAAATGTCTTAGATTTGATGAACCGCTGTTGTCAAGATTAACAGTTCACAAAGAAGATTATCGAAACATTAAGAATTAAATGCTTCTTCAGTAAATAGAGTATGTTTGCTTTTCTAATAAAAGAGGAGGCCGATGCCAGCAGGTAGCATTTACAAATGGTGCTGCTCGTTTTTGGTGCTCGGTTGCATAAAGCTGGCCCTATGAATATTGAAGCGCTTCTCAATGACTATGCCTTGGGACAGAGGTTATTTCCCAGGGAACGGTTTACTGCCGCAAACTTGACTGGGTTAGACCTAGCTCATACCAACTTTACCGGAGGAAATTTTGTTTCTGCCTCCCTCGCAAGGACGAATTTGCACCATTGCCATCTACGTCAGGCCAACCTCAAGCGAGCTTTTTTATACGGCGCGAACCTTAGCTATGCCAAATTAGACCAAGCCGATTTGACCGGCGCGGATCTCACGAAAGTTAATCTCCAGGGGGCAACCTTAACCCAAGCAACCCTAAATCACGCCCAGCTCAGTGGGGCCATTATGCGTTGGGTCACTTTTTTCATGGCGGATCTCCAAAATGTGAATCTCTGTGGCGCCAATTTAACGGGAGTCAATTTTCGCGGGGCCAATTTAACAGGAGCGGATCTCAGTTGGAGTAATTTGAGTGAGGCGAAGCTCAGCGGTGCGATTTTGCAGGAAACAAATTTACAAGGCATACAGTTACAGGCCGCCTATCTCAATGGTGTTGATTTTCGGCGGCAGGATTTTAGTGGTCTCAATTGTGCTGGAATTCTTTTCTGTGGTGGAAAAGGCCACGATATGAACTTGGTGGGAACCAATTTAACTGGAGCCAAACTGCGTTTTACGAGTTTTGTCCGGGCCAATTTCTCACGGGCATCTCTGCACCAAGCTGATTTCCAACACGGAAATTTAACCGCCGCTAACTGTCAATATGTAGAGGCGATCGCCAGCAATTTTCAGCAAGCAGAATTAGTTTCGACGGATTTTCGGCATGCCCAACTCCAAAGGGCCGATTTTCGGGGCGCAAATCTCCGGGGAGCCAATTTCGCCCGTGCTGACCTCCGGGGAGCCAAGTTTCAGGGCGCTAAACTAAATCAGACAAATTTCCAAGGGGCTGTTTTTGAATTCGATCCCCGCACGCAGACTCTCCTTGCTTCGTAAGGGAAAGTACAAGATCAAAATTATCCCAAAGCGGACTATAATCCTGGGGAACTTGTTACGTTACAAAAGTTAATGGATGCCCAAACGATTGTATTTTGTGACTTTGACGGCACAATTACGACTGTCGATACCTTCGGCGATGCCCTCGGTAAATATGCGCCGGAGGTGGCCGCTGACATTCTTCCGGGCTTGTATAACCGCAAGATTACGCTCCGGGAAGGGGTACGCAAAATCCTCGAAGCGATTCCCTCGGAGCAATTTGCTGCTTTTGTCGGTGAGGTAGACGATAAGCCTGTGCGTCAGGGCTTCAGTGATTTTCTCCAGTTTTTAGGCGATCGCCAAGTGCCGATTGTGGTGGTCTCCGGTGGCCTCGTGCCAATGGTGGAAAGAGTTTTAGCGCGCCCCGGTACCGATGGCACACCCCTGCGCGATCACATTGAAACGGTGGCCGCGATGAATATTGATACCTTTGATCCCTACTTCAAAATTATTGCGCCCTTTGAAGGGGGGACGGAGATGGTGGAAAAAGTGCAAGTGATGGGGAAGTATAAATACCAAAAGGCGATCGCCATCGGGGATTCCCTGACGGATATCAATATGGCCCTCAAAGCAGATTTGGTTTTTGCCCGCGATCGCCTCCAGCAATACCTGGACGAAGAAGGCAAAGCTTACGTGCCTTGGGAAACCTTTGATGATATCCGCCATTACCTCGAAACCAACGGTTTTCCGGCCTAATAAGCGCCTTTGCCAAAAAAGACGATCCGCACCGTTTCTAGCAGAATATCGAGATCGAGGTTCAAAGACCAATTGTCAATGTAGTACAAATCTAGCCGTGCCGCATCATTAAAATCACTCAGATCAGAGCGGCCCGAAATTTGCCAGAGCCCCGTGATCCCCGGCAACACCTGATGGCGGATATGGTGCCATTCGTCAAACCGTTCCACATCCCGCAATGGCAAGGGGCGCGGCCCCACCAAACTCATCTGACCCAGTACCACATTAATTAATTGGGGCAACTCATCAATACTGGTGCGGCGGAGAAATTTACCAAGCTTGGTAATGCGGGGATCGTCTTTAATCTTGAACAAGACCCCATCTTTCATTTGATTTTGCGCTTCTAGTTGGGCCTGCAACTGGGGCGCATCGACGACCATTGTGCGGAATTTCCACATCTTGAAGGGTTTGCCATTAAGACCCGCCCTCGGTTGCCGAAAGAAAATTGGCCCCGGTGAATCGAGACGTATGGCGATCGCCACGCCGACCAACAGCGGTGAGATTAGCAGTAGACCCAACCCTGCACCCAGGAAATCAAACCAGCGTTTCAGGCGATAATCCCAACACAATAACAAGGGCGTTTCAATGCGGAGGGTGGGAATTCCCGCGAACATTTCCGGTAAACCCCGACGATAAAGCATTTCCCGACTGGATGGCATCAAACGAATCGCAATCCCCGCACTGCGCAAGTGCCAAAACAAATGGGAAGCTAATTCCGTTTCCGGCAAGTCTTTGACTAAAACCTCCTGGGCGCCTGACTGACGAATTTGGGCAATGGTGGCCTGGGTGCCGGCCATGGAAGCGAGGGCAGCACCCACAATTTTGTAATGGGGACGTTTTTTGATCACCCGCTTGAGGCAGTCCAACTGTTTTGCCGGTGCTACCAAAAAGACATTTACCGGCGGTGCTTGGCGATCAAACTGCCGTAGGATGAGGGTCAGAATAAAGCGAAAACCTACGACAAAGGCAATGCTGAGAAACCACGCCGTAATAAAAAGTGAACGGGGCGGATCCAACATTGGATTGTGAAAATAACTGCCGACCAAGAATAAACCATAGACCAAGGTGATGATCCAGGCAGCGCGGGTGTAGTTCTGGGGAGCCGGAGGCAGGCGATAGAGATGATTTCCAAAGAAAAAACAGAGGGTGACAATGGCAAAAATCCAGAACAGACTGGGAATATCGAGCCACACCCACCAGACCAGATCCGCCGGAATCGGTGAATAAAAATTATTAATGTAGTCCGCGAGTTGCCAGGCGATCGCCAACCCCAACAGATCACTACCCACCAGTAATAAACCCCTTTTCCAGCGGCCTTGGGCAGTTTTTAACCAGTGGAGCGGATGAATCGCGCGGATATCCTGGGTGGGAAGGGGAAACGGAGACTTGGGCATGGATCGAGGCCATCAATTGGCAATACAAAGAAAAATACTTAAAATCCCTCAGGGGTGGGTAGAATCTGAAAAAAACTAGGGCGATCGCCGCCGGAGCAGTTGCCAACCAAACAGCAAAATAAACGCCCCATTGTGGATGAGATAACGTTTCCAGAGGCGGCGGGGTTCTTGGATCAGTCGATAAAGCCACTCCAAACCCAGGGGCCTCAACCAGTGGGGGGCCTGGGAAACCGTACCCGCATGGAAATCAAAGGCAGCCCCCACCCCCAACAAAACGGCATTAAGGTGAGGACTATTTTCGGCCATCCATTTTTCTTGCTTCGGGCAACCCAAACCGACAAAAACCAGCTTCGCGCCAGATTGTTCGATGCGCTGTCTTGTGGCGATCGCCTCGGCGGAGGTTGGTGACCGAAAGGGGGGTGCTTCTACTCCGGCAATTTGCAAATTGGGAAATTTTTCTAAAAGATTTTGCTGCAATTTTTCCAGGGTTTCTGGGCGACTGCCGTAGAGATACACCGGAAGTTTCTCCTGGGCAGCCATGGCGCAACAATGGAGCATCAAATCCGGCCCATAAACCCGGATCGCCTGGGGATAACCCAACCATCGCAACCCCCAAACTAAGGGCATACCGTCGGGAGTTGTTACCAGGGCTTGGTTGATGATTTTTTGAAACCCTCGATCCCAGTAGCCCGTCATCACCATGTGCACATTGGCGATCGCCCCATAACCAAATGTCCCATTGCGGATCGCCGCCGCAATTTCGGCCCAGGCCCGTTGATAATCTAGGCAATGCACCCTTGTTTTTAGAATGTGTCGCTGGGGAATATCCGTCATCAAAGCCATGGCGATCGCCCGCAAATATCAACGCTTATTCTAAGATGAGGATTACCAGGCAAAAACCTGACCCTTGGTCAAAAAACGTAAACTTTCACCCTCCCATCGTCCCGTTATGACCCTGCTCAAAGCCGTTTTATTTGAAATCAACGGAGTCTTTCTGAACGATACGGCCCTCCAATTTGAGCTGATCGATGACATTTTGCTGGCCGAAAATCTCCGACCTACCGACCGCCTCTATCGCGACAGCAGCCTGGGCAAAAGCGATCGCCGCTGCCTCAAGGAAAATCTTGCACTCCGGGGGCGGGTATTCTCCGAGGCGCAACTTGACGGCCTGATTCAACAAAAATCTGCACTTTACCAAAGCAAATTACGGGAAATAAAGCCGTTCCCCCTCTATGAAGACGTTGTTCCCCTAATTTCGGCGATTAAACTCAAAAATATTCCCATGGGGATTGTAACGGGCTATTGTCGTGCCGATGCCGAATTTATTCTCCAGCAAGCGCAACTTGACCAAGCTTTTGATGTGATTGTCACCGCCGATGAGGTAAAAACGTTTAAACCGAACGGAGATGGTTATCGCCTGGCGATCGCCCAACTGAACCAGAAATTTCCTGACCAAAATATCCAGCCTGAAAATTGTCTCGCCGTTGAAGATAATTTCCATGGTATCCAAGCCGCCAAATCCATCGGTATTCCCGTGGTTGGCGTCGCCCATACCTATCCATTTCATATGTTGCAGCGTTGCAGTAACTGGTGTGTGGACTACCTCAGCGATCTAGAACTCGAACGCATTGATCCCAGCCTTGCGCCCCCCGCAGAGGTGCTAAAATAATTTTTCGTTCTGGGGAATTAGCTCAGTTGGTAGAGTGCTGCGATCGCACCGCAGAGGTCAGGGGTTCGAATCCCCTATTCTCCATCCCCCAAAAAACTTGCCTACAATGGGAGCATTCCGCCGCGAGAGGTCGTGACAATGGCTACCGTAACCCTTGATCTCCAGCCCGTTTTGACCCTGACCCAAGGCCAATTTGCCCAGCTCTGTCAGGCGAATCCCGATGCAAAACTCGAACGCACAGCCCAAGGAGAACTTGTGATCATGGCCCCTACTGGTGGTGAAACTGGCCGACTCAACTTCAAGTTAAATGTCCAGCTTGGGATTTGGAATAATCATTATCGCCTAGGGGAATGCTTCGATTCCTCGACGGGCTTTGTTTTGCCCAATGGTGCGACGCGATCGCCGGATATGTGTTGGGTCGAAAAATCCCGCTGGGATAGCCTTACCCCAGAACAACAGCAAAAATTTGTTCCCCTCTGCCCTGATTTTGTCGCCGAACTGCTCTCGCCCAGTGATCTGGTACAACAGACCCGGCAAAAGATGCAGGAATATTTAGCCAATGGTTGTCGGTTGGGCTGGCTCATTAACCAAGGCGATCGCCAAGTGGAAATTTATCGTCCTGGTCGAACCGTGGAAATTTTAATGACCCCCAAACAGCTTACCGGAGAGGATATTTTACAGAATTTTATTTTAGATCTCAGTGATTTATGGTGATAGCTTCCCCACAAAAAAATTGGTTTTGCAGCATCTTTAACCGACCCTTTTTAGAAAGTGTGGCACCATAGAAGCAATCATCATTGAGATAATGAGAGAAAACACCAACCATGCCGACTATCACCTTCGGAAATCAAACCATTACCTGCAATCAAGGCAATAATTTACGTAAAGTTCTGCTAGCCAACAAAATTAGTCTTTACAATGGCAATGCAAAAACTATCAATTGCCATGGCCTTGGTACCTGTGGCACCTGTGCTGTCGAAATTACTGGCCCTGTTTCAGCCCAGAGCTGGAAAGAAAAAACACGCCTCTCTCTCCCGCCCCATAACCCAGACAAAGAACGGCGTCTGGCTTGCCAAGTTAGCGTAGAAGGGGATATTACTGTCAAAAAATATGATGGCTTCTGGGGCCAGGGAGATACTGTGGTCAGTGACTGATTGCAACCTTGATCAATATTGATAAAAACCAATCAACTTGGGCGGCGAGACTGGGAAAAACCTAGTCTTTTTCTTTTTTAAAGCGCCTTGACTTATCTTGAAAAGGTTAAAAATATCTTAAATAAAGATAAGAAAAAAATATTGTCTTTTTAGGCAACATCAAGCTTGTTTTTCTTGATGTTTTTTCATTAAACAGAAGTGAAAGGTAAGGATATATTTCATTTCTGTAAAGGGCTCATTTTAAGTCTTTTAGGATCGAGGTGTACGGAGAGGGATGATTAAGGAGTTTTTATCGTTATGGTTAGCACTCTTAACACGGCTACGGCTTCTGATGCGAGAACCGAAGCGCTCGTTTTGTGGTTTGAGGAGGTTGGTTCCCTGGATGTGGGTCTGGTTGGCGGCAAAAATTCTTCCCTTGGGGAAATGATTCAGCAGTTACAGCCCCAGGGGGTCAATGTTCCAGGCGGATTTGCGACGACGGCCCATGCCTATCGGCATTTTGTTAAATCTGCGGGCTTAGAGGAAAAGTTGCGGACATTGTTTGCAGATTTAGATACGGATGATGTGGCGAATCTCCAAGCACGGGGGCGGCAGGCACGAGCTTTGATTTTAAATACGCCGTTCCCCCAGGATCTCCAGGTGGCGATCGCCTCTGCTTACAAAAAAATGTGTGAGCGCTATGGGGCTAAATCTGATGTGTGCGATCGCTTTGAGGGGGCAGACAAACAAGCCTGCGAAGACAGTGCCCACAACGTCGATGTGGCGGTACGTTCCAGTGCCACGGCAGAGGATTTGCCGGAAGCCAGTTTTGCGGGACAGCAGGAAACTTATCTGAATGTCCACGGTGTCAAGGGCGTTCTCGAAGCCTGCCACAAGTGTTTTGCGTCGCTGTTCACGGATCGAGCGATCGCCTACCGGCAGCACAACGGCTTCGATCATTTTGAAGTGGCCCTATCCGTCGGTGTCCAAAAAATGGTGCGCTCCGATCTCGCCACCTCCGGCGTAATGTTCTCCATCGATACCGAAAGCGGCTTTAAAGATGCAGCGTTCATTACTGGAGCCTATGGCTTGGGTGAAAACGTGGTGCAAGGCGCAGTCAACCCCGACGAATTTGTCGTCTTTAAACCCACCCTGAAAGATGGCTTTAAACCGATTCTCGAACGTCGTCTCGGCAGCAAGAAGATTAAAATGGTCTATGCCGATGGTGCAAAACTCACCAAAAACGTCGATGTTCCCGAAGAACTCCAAAATAAATTCTGTGTCAGTGACGAAGATGTTCTCACTTTGGCACGTTGGGCGACCACCATCGAAGAACACTATTCCAACGTCCGGGGCCAATACACGCCGATGGATATTGAATGGGCAAAAGATGGGTTAACGGGTGAACTCTTTATCGTCCAAGCTCGTCCGGAAACGGTGCAATCCCAGAAAGCTGCCAACGTGATCCGCACCTACAAGCTCCAAGAAACTGGTAGCGTCATTGCCCACGGTCGCAGCGTTGGGGAAATGGTCGGTCAGGGGGAAGCCAACGTAATCCTTGATGTGGATCAAATTAAACTCTTCAAACCCGGTCAAGTGCTGGTCACCCGCCGCACCGATCCCGATTGGGAACCGATCATGAAAAAAGCGTCGGCGATCGTCACCGACCAAGGCGGACGCACCTGTCACGCGGCGATTATTGCCAGAGAAATGGGGATCCCTGCCGTGGTGGGTTGCGGTGATGCCACGACCTTGGTGAAGTCTGGTCAAGACGTAACCGTCTCCTGTTGTGAAGGGGAAGACGGCAAGATCTACGAGGGTCTGCTGAAGTTTGAAGTGGAAGAAACGTCCCTTGAAAATCTGCCCACCACCAAGACCAAAATTTTGATGAATGTGGGTAACCCCGAACAGGCTTTTTCGCTCTCGCCTTTACCTGCCGATGGTGTTGGTTTAGCTCGCCTTGAATTCATCATTGCCAACCACATTAAAGCCCACCCCAAAGCCCTCATCCACTTTGATGAACTCGAAGATCTCATGGTGAAAAAAGAGATCGCCGAACTCACCCATCTCTATGAAAATAAAGCTGATTTCTTCGTGGATAAACTCGCCAGTGGCATCGCCATGATTGCCGCCGCATTCTATCCGAATCCGGTTGTGGTTCGTATGTCCGACTTCAAATCCAATGAGTATGCAAATCTGCTCGGCGGTCGTCAATTTGAACCGACGGAAGAAAACCCGATGATTGGCTGGCGTGGTGCTTCCCGCTACTACGATCCTAATTATTCTGAAGCCTTTGGTTTGGAATGCGAAGCCTTTAAGATTGCCCGCAATGAAATGGGTCTGACGAATATTATTCCGATGATTCCGTTCTGTCGCACCCCCGAAGAAGGTCGTAAAGTGTTAGCTGAATTGGCAAAACATGACCTCCGCCGTGGGGAAAATGGACTGCAAGTTTACGTGATGTGCGAATTGCCCTCTAACGTGATTCTCGTGGATGAGTACAGTGAAGTCTTTGACGGTTTCTCCATTGGCTCCAACGACCTCACCCAATTAACGTTAGGTTTGGATCGCGATTCTGCGCTGGTTGCCCACATTTTCGATGAACGGAATGAAGGGGTAAAACGCATGGTTCGCATGGCGATCGAAGGGGCGAAAAAATATGGTCGCAAGATCGGTATTTGTGGTCAAGCTCCCTCTGATTATCCAGAATTTGCTGAATTTCTCGTTGAATTGGGCATTGATTCCATCAGTTTGAACCCTGATTCTCTCCTGAAAACTAAGTTGGCGATCGCCGCTTTAGAACAAAAACTCGGTCGATAGAGTTACAGGTTGAATCTTTTTATCCCGTATTAATGTCCCTTCTCCAACCACCGTCTTGGGGAGGGGATTTTCCTACGGCCCAATACAATAGCTCAATTTACATTGCCAGTCCTGTCGGTCGGTATTATTGGAACTGAATTATAAAATTCATTCTTTAAGTTTAGACTTCTAGTTCTTCCACAGAATAGGAATAGGATCAATATTGATGTTTATTGGAGATAATTCTTGACATTTATAATGTGAGATAAGAGTTTTTTCTTGTATTTCTAAAAAATCTTCAGGTTTCAATGCGCGAATGGTGACATTTGCCAATTTCCAAGGAATAGCTCTCTCTTTAAAGAAAGCCAACTGATGCAGACCATTTTCTGGAGTAATGTCAATTATTACGCCATTGCATCCGATTTCCCAATGATTATTATAGGTGCGATTTTCTAATGCTTGCCTACGTGCTTTTCTACTGCCAACACGATGAACTTCGCCATAGATTTTGCTTACATATTTAGTTCTTTTTATTTTTAAAGAAGAACCTTTATTTTCTGCTTGAAACTTTTTGATGATTGCCGCTGCTCCTTTTTTTGTACAATTTTGAGCGTCGAATTTAGCATAAACTGTCTTTAAGCGACTACTAGGATTTTCAGATATCCCAATAACACAGATTTTACGTGCAATTTTTCGCAACAACTGCTTCAAAATAACTTCAGACGGAATAACTTCAGGTGTTTCAACAATTGTAGAATTGAGTAATGGTTTGTATTTCTCAATAAAATGTTTTTCCGCAGTTTTTAAATCATCTAGATTTAAAATAATCCAATATAATCTAATTGGATATTTTTCATTGATTTGATCCAATTGAAACTTACGATGATGGTTTCTCCACCTTTTTTCTAAATCTTTTGCCTGACCAATGTATTGAATGATATTTTTCGAATCAACAACAAAGTAAATAGCTGGACAATTTGGAAGCTGCCTTAAGTCCGACCACTCGACAAAAGATAGTTTTTCGATTTCTGCACTAATTTTCATGCTGTGATACTCCTTTTATTTGTCCAAATATATTGAAAAACTTCAAATTACTAAACTAAAAATAAACGATGATCGCCGCTTTAGAACAAAAACTTGGCCGCTAGATTCCTAGATTAAATCCCTTGGCTTTCCCTTCTCCAATCACTAAATTGGGGAGGGGGTTTTCCTATGGCCTAATCTGCGTTACCCGTCGTGTCGGTCGTTATCATTGGAATTGTCCACCCTTGCAATGAGGATTTTTTTAACCCCGATGACAGACGCAAAAAACGTTTTAGGAACTGCCCTCCAGCCTTGCAGTACCGACCCCTTAACTGGATTTTATCGAGATGGCTGCTGCACCACTGGCGCAAATGATTTTGGCCGCCATGTGGTCTGTGCAAAAATGACGCCAGCTTTCTTGGAATTCACCAAAAACCAAGGCAACGACTTGAGTTCCCCCGTGCCCCAATACCATTTCCCTGGCCTCAAACCTGGCGATCGCTGGTGTCTCTGCGCTGCCCGCTGGCAAGAAGCCTTTGAGGTCGGTGTTGCGCCCCCAGTTCACCTCGAAGCCACCCACGCAAAAGCCCTAGAAATTGTTCGCCTCGAAGATCTACAGCACCATGCCTTGGTTTCCTAACGGAGCTTGGATTACTGCCTCCAATTCAGGCCAGTCTCTGCCCCTAAACCAAGGGCCGATTACCCCAAATTTTCTCAAACAGTTGAAGGAACATCTTTTCAGGGGAGTCGGCATCTATAATGAACATCGGTTCGCCATTCTGTTTCACCCCTAGCGGCACAATCTCACCCACCATGAAAATTGCCAAGAACATTACCGAATTAGTAGGAAAAACGCCCCTTGTGCAGTTAAATCGTATTCCTGAGCAGGAAAATTGTGTTGCCCAGGTTGTGATCAAATTAGAAGGGATGAATCCAGCCGCCTCCGTTAAAGACCGCATTGGCGTCAACATGATCGAAGCTGCCGAAGCCGCTGGGGAAATTACCCCCGGTAAAACGATTTTGGTGGAACCGACTTCCGGGAATACAGGCATTGCCCTAGCGATGGCCGCCGCCGCCAAAGGCTATCAGTTAATTTTGACGATGCCAGAAACCATGAGTATGGAGCGACGGGCCATGCTCCTCGCCTATGGAGCACAACTCGAACTGACCTCTGGGGATGCGGGCATGAGTGCTTGTATCACCAAAGCCCAGGAAATCGTCGATACCCTGCCCAATGCCTATATGTTGCAGCAGTTTAATAATTTGGCGAACCCCGATGCCCACCGCAAAACTACAGCCCTCGAAATTTGGGAGGATACGGAAGGGAAAGTCGATATGATCATTGCTGGAGTCGGTACCGGTGGCACAATTACCGGAATCGCCGAGGTGCTAAAAAAATATAAGCCCGAATGCCAGGCGATCGCCGTTGAACCAGCCAATAGCCCCGTACTTTCTGGTGGTAAACCCGGCCCCCACAAAATCCAAGGCATCGGTGCGGGTTTCGTCCCCAGTGTGCTCAATCAAACCATCATCGATGAAGTGGTGACGGTGACCGACGAAGCCGCGATTAATTTTGGTCGTCGTCTAGCTAGGGAAGAAGGTATTTTATCGGGCATTTCAACGGGGGCCGCCCTCTGTGCCGCGATCAAAGTTGCCCAACGTCCAGAAAACAGTGGCAAACTCATTGTTGTGATCCAACCAAGTTACGGGGAAAGATACCTGAGTACTCCCCTTTATCAAGATCTCCCTGCCAACGTGATCCATTCGGTTTGAACTCGTTTTTCCATGCAAAAAAAACCCTCTACATTGCCAGAGAACATAGAGGGATTTTGAATTTTATTTAATGATTGACTCAATCGAGATGAATCATCTACTTAATAAACAGCATTTCCTGGTAAGTGGGCAGGGGCCAGAAGCTGTCTGGTAGTTCATTTTCCAACAGATCTGCGTAGCTACGAACCTCATCCATCAGAGGACGAATGGTGCTCGCGCAATAGTGCATATGCTCTTCTGTGGAAGCAAAATCTTCTTTTTCAAAGGCAGCACTGAGCTTTTCGGTGGCAGCCATCAGGTCATTGGTAAGACTAGAAACGGTTTCTGCACTTTTCTTCTCGAGGGAAATGCCGAGATTCACAAGGGCAGTGATGGTACCTGACAACTTAGACAGGTATTCTACAGCGGCAGGATAAACCATGGTTTTTGCCATGTTCATCACCAGCTTGGCTTCCACTTCGATGGATTTAATGTACTGCTCGGCGTACACTTCAAAGCGGCTTTCAAGCTCCACGGGGGTCAAGACTTTGAGTCGGTCAAACAACGCTCCAACTTCTGCTTCCTTGAGCACAGGTAGGGCATCCGCCGTCGTGGGGAGGTTACGTAAACCGCGCTCTTCAACGGCCATCCGGTGCCATTCTTCGGAGTAGCCATTGCCACCGAAGATCACAGAACCATGTTCGTTCATGATTTCCTTGAGAACTGTGAGGATGGCTTCGCTGATTTCTAATCCCTTTGCTAATTCACTCTCAAGGCGATCGCCAATCCACTCTAGGGAATCGGCCAAAATCGTATTGAGTGCCACCAAAGGCCCAGACACAGACTGGCTAGAACCCACAGCCCGGAATTCAAAGCGGTTCCCGGTAAAGGCAAAGGGAGAAGTCCGGTTGCGATCGCCCGCATCCTTAGTCAGTTCAGGCAGTACCGCCACACCGAGATCCATAACCCCTTTCTTCTTCGACTCAGAAACAGTGCCATTTTTGATTTGTTCAAAAACTTCCTCCAACTGAGAACCGAGGTACACAGACATAATGGCGGGGGGGGCTTCATTGGCACCAAGGCGGTGGTCGTTACTGGCATTGGCAATTACCGCCCGCATCAAAGGCCCAAACTTATGGACACCACGGATTACCGCCCCACAGAAGACGAGGAACTGAGCGTTGTCATGGGGAGAATCGCCCGGATCCAGCAGGTTACCCTGGGTTGCATTCCCCACAGACCAGTTCACGTGCTTACCAGAACCATTGATCCCGGCAAAGGGTTTTTCGTGGAGCAAGCACATAAAACCGTGCTTTTTCGCCGTGGTTTTGAGGGTGGTCATGATCAACTGTTGGTGATCACTGGCCACGTTTGCCGCTTCAAACACAGGCGCAATTTCAAATTGACCCGGTGCCACTTCATTGTGACGGGTTTTTGCGGGGATACCGAGCTTATACAGTTGCGCTTCCACATCCTGCATAAAGATTTGTACCCGCTCAGGGATGGCCCCAAAGTAATGATCATCAAATTCTTGGCCCTTAGCCGGAGACTTACCGAAAAGGGTACGACCAGCCAAGAGAAGATCCGGACGTTGGTGGGCGAAGTTAGAGTCAACGAGGAAATATTCCTGTTCTGCCCCACAACTGGAATTGACCCGGGCGATTTCGGTGTGACCCAACAGTTTTAAAACTTTCTGGGCTGCCTTATTCATGGCATCGATGGAGCGCAGTAGGGGCACTTTTTTATCGAGTGCTTCCCCAGTCCAGGAGACGAAAACGGTAGGAATACAAAGGGTCGAACCATTTTCGGTTTCCATGATGTAGGCCGGACTGGTCACATCCCAAGCCGTATAACCCCGTGCTTCAAAGGTGTCACGGATCCCGCCGTTGGGGAAAGAAGAACCATCGGGCTCCCCTTGTACCAGTACCTTACCGGAAAATTCGGAGATGACTTTTCCATCGCTCTGGACAGAGACGAAACCATCGTGTTTCTCTGCGGTGAGGTTGGTCATCGGGTAGAAGACGTGGGCGTAGTAGAGAGCGCCCTTAGACATCGCCCAATCGCGCATCGCTGTGGCCACAGCATCGGCCACGGAAGGGTCTAGTTTTTCACCAGAAGTGATGGTGTTTTTGATAGATTTAAAAACGGCCTTTGGGAGACTGGCCTGCATCTTACTCAGATCAAAAACATTAGTAGCCCAAGCTTCTTCGAGCTTAATGGGCGGTTCACACTTGATGGGGGTACGATTGGTAATTTGCTGAATCGCTTGAACACGGGCGGCGTTTCCAGTCATAGGTTTTTCCGTAGATCTAACCGCACCATACTACCCAAGACTAATCCTAAAAACAGATAAGATCTATACAGAAATCGAATTCACTTTTGTTTTTTTCATCTGCTTTTTGGGGGATTTTTCCAAGCCCAATACCACTGGATCACAAGTTTTTCTAATTCTACCCAAACAAAGAGTAGGGTACTGACCCCCAAACAAATTAACAGTTGCTGGCCAGAGAGACGTTGGGTATCGAAAAATAGCCGTAGGGGTTCGACATAGATCAGCATGAGTTGGAGGATTGTTGTGGCGGCCACGGCAATGATTAGGTAGGGATTCCTTAGGGGATTACTGGTTAGGGTCAGTTGGGTGCGGGAACGGACGGCGATCGCATGGCCCATTTGCGAAAGACAGAGGGTCGTGAAGACCATGGTTTTCCAATTATCGGGGTGGGCATTGTAGCTATAGGCCATGAGGGCAATGCTGATCACGGAGAAAATCAAGCCAATGCGCAGAATATAAGCGCCTAGCCCCCGCGCAAAAATACTCTCCTGGGGATTAAAGGGACGGCGTTGCATCACGTCAGGTTCAGCGGGTTCGATGGCGAGGGCCAGGGCGGGTAAACCATCGGTGACGAGGTTCATCCAGAGGATTTGCAGGGGAATGAGGGGCACTTCGGATAAACCGATCAAGGGAGCAGCGGCAATGGTAATTACTTCGCCGATATTGCTACCGAGAATGTATTGGATAAAGTGACGAATATTCGTGTAAACGACCCGGCCTTCTTCGGTGGCGGCGACAATGGTGGCGAAATTATCATCAAGGAGCACCATGTCACTGGCTTCTTTACTGACATCGGTGCCCGTGATGCCCATGGCAATACCAATGTCAGCTTGTTTAAGGGCAGGGGCATCATTAACCCCATCTCCGGTCATGGCGACAAATTTACCGCGACTTTGGAGAGCCTGGACGATGCGCAACTTATGTTCTGGGGCCACCCGTGCATAGATACTCACGGTTTCGACCATGGCTTCTAGATCAATCTGGGAAAGTTTACTGAGCTCTAACCCTGTGAGGGCCTTGGCGTCTGGGGTTGCAATGCCCAATTGTTGGGCGATCGCCTGAGCCGTAAGTTGGTGATCACCGGTGATCATCACGGGCCGAATCCCGGCGGCACGACATTTCGCCACGGCCTCTTTGACTTCCGGACGGGGCGCATCCATCATCCCCACTAGGCCCAGCCAAACCATTTCCTGTTCCGCATTTACCTCAGCTTGGGCTTCTGGTATATGGGTTAAACAACGTTGAGCAAAGCCCAAAACCCGTAAACCTGCCTGGGCCATTTCATTGTTGCGCTGGAGAATCGCGGCCCGGTCTTCTGCTTGGAGGGGAAAAATACCTGTGGCGGTTTGGTAGGTTTGACAGCGCTCCAGCACCAACTCCGGCGACCCCTTGCAGCAGAGCAAATAAGCTGCCGTTGATTCAGCTTGGTCAGGGTTTGGCATGGCGCAAATAACGCTCATACGTTTGCGTTCCGAGGAAAAGGGAAATTCTCCCAAGCGGGGCCATTCTTTCTGGAGAGCTTCAGCAAAAAGATCCCCTTTGCCAGCCAGACTCAGTAAAGCCCCTTCTGTGGGGTCGCCAATAATCAGCCAATCCTGGTCGTCTTGTTTTAAAACGGCATCATTGCAGAGGACACAAGCCCGTAATAATTGCTGCACTTCGGGATGTTGAGTTGGATTGAGGTTTTGATCCTGGGACAAAAATTCGCCAATGGGGGCGTACCCTTCCCCGGTAACCCGGAGGGACTGGTCTTGGGTTTCTAGGCGCTGTACCACCATTTTGTTCTGGGTGAGGGTACCCGTTTTATCGGAGCAAATGGTATCGACAGAACCAAGGGTTTCAACGGCAGGCAGTTTTCGGATCAGGGCCTGGCGTTTCACCATGCGCTGGGTGCCAATGGCGAGGGTAACGGTGATAACAGCGGGCAGACCTTCTGGGACGACGGCCACGGCCATACTCAGGGAAACTTCGATTAATTCTTTGATGCGACTAAAATTGCCCACCTGGAGGCTACCGAAAACCACCACCAAAATCACGAGGATAAGTGAGCCGGTGACTAGAATTTTGCCGAGGTGGGCCATCCGCTTTTGGAGAGGGGTTTGGCTAGCTTTGACGCTTTGGAGCATTTGGGCAATCTTGCCGAGCTCGGTGCTCATTCCAGTGGCAGTGACCAAGATCTTGCCCCGGCCTTGGAGGACTTCTGTGCCTGAAAAAACCATATTTTGGCGATCGCCTAGGGGCGTATCCGCTGCGAGCCCCACTGGACAAATCCTTTTGGTGACGGGGTTGGCTTCTCCGGTTAAGGCTGACTCGCGCACTTGGAGCTGGGCCGCTTCGAGGACGAGACCATCGGCACTGAGTTGGGAACCAGCTTCGATAAACATCAGATCTCCGGGCACCAACTGGGCCGCTTTGACTTCAGAAAATTGCCCCCCACGACACACCCGCACCTGGGGAGAAGACATTTTTTTGAGGGCGGCCAGGGCTTTTTCGGCGCGACTTTCCTGCATGAATCCCAACAGTCCATTGAGAACCACAATGGCCATAATGGCGATCGTATCCTTGAAGGGAACCGTTCCTTCCGGTAAGGCATTGGCACGGAGTTCTACAAAATCAATTACCCCAGAAATTAGGGCCACGACAATCAACATGATCAGCATCACATTTTTAAACTGATCGAGGAAAATTTCCCAAATATTACGCCCCCGACCGGCTTCGATTTCATTGGGGCCATAAAACTGTTGACGTCGTTCTACCTCTGGCCCTTCTAGGCCCTGTTGTTCATCCGTTTGAAATACTTGGAGGACATGGGCGATCGCCTGATGGTGCCAAGGGGCCGCTGGGTCTGGTAAAGAAGTCTTTTCGTGGAGATCACTCACAATTACAATCCAAAAAAATATCGCTCAAATATTATCCGTAATCATAAAGGTTATCGCTCGAATATTGCTTTAAACTGGCAAAAATTATGAATTTTTGTTATACTATTAGTAACGGTCATTTTTCGACAGTAGCAAGACAAAATGTAACGGCTTTTGGCGAGAGTCAAGCAGGCAATAGAAGTTGTGAAATAATAAAAGTAAGGGACTTTGTACTCTGCATCAGAATTGATTTTTCGCTAAATTTTTTGGGGCAATAATCGACTGTGACGTCAGCTCCAATGATGTGAACAAGTACCCGCCGAAAGCCGATGACCTAGGCAACAAAAAGACCGTCGAAAAACTGGCTCGGTTTTGTGCAAAATTGGCAGGAGGAAATCAATATGAAACGCCTATTATTAGCCCTCGCAACCCTCACAATGCTCTTGGCGATCGCCAAGCCAGCTAGGGGCGAAAACCCAGACCACGTCAAACGTCTGTT
Organism: Synechococcus sp. BDU 130192; assembly: GCF_963876085.1. Classification (NCBI taxonomy): domain Bacteria; kingdom Bacillati; phylum Cyanobacteriota; class Cyanophyceae; order Synechococcales; family Synechococcaceae; genus Synechococcus; species Synechococcus sp. BDU 130192. The sequence goes on from NZ_CAWNNO010000022.1 coordinate 196,238, forward strand.
GGAAACGGGTGCCTGCCAAGGCTGTAACCTCATTGGTGCGGATCTCAGGGAAGCGCACTTAATTGGGGCCGATCTGCGGGATGCGAATCTCAGTTATGCCAACCTCGAAGGGGCCAACCTCGAAGGGGCTGACTTAACGGGTGCGAACCTTTCTGGGGCCGACTTTACCGATGTTTTTCTCACCAATGCGGTCTTAAACTATGCGCGAATTAACCGGGTAAATTTCACCGCAGCACGGATGTATGACACCCATGTTTTTGGGGCTGTGATGGAAGATTTAACCTTAACCGATGCGGAATTGTTTAATACCGACATCAGCGTTGGTGGTAGCTACGAAGACTTTGAATTGCCCGAACAACAATAAAGAGTAATCTGCTATTGTCCTTTCAAGACTGATCGGTGAAAGGCACCATGGCAAGCTCCCGAATATTTTCTCAGAAAGATTTTTATCTACTCGGCATTTGGGTGGGGTTAGGAACGTTATTGCGCTTCTGGAACCTCACCCTTAAGTCTGTGTGGGGAGATGAGTGGGCTACTTTAGTCTTTAGCTTGGGCCACGGTTTCCGGGAGATTCCCTTAGACCAGTTAATTTCTGCGGATCTTCTCCTGGCACCACTCCGCTATGAAACTGGCACGAATCTTGCGACAGTCAGCGAGATGCTCCTCAGTGAGAGTAACCATCCGCCTTTATACTACTGGCTGACCCACCTCTGGCTCGATTTGTGGAGTACAGACGGGGAATTAATCAGTATTTTTATGGGGCGATCGCCGGCTGCTTTTTTTGGGGTTTTACTCATTCTGGTGGTGTTCGGAGTGAGTGCCTGGGTTTTTAAAAATAAATGGGCGGCCCACGGTGGGGCGATCGCCATGGCCCTGTCCCCCTACGCCGTTTATCTTTCCCAGGAGGCCCGTCACTATACCCTGGCCATGATCTGGATGACCCTGTCCTATGGATGCGTTGCAAAAATAATCCAAGCTCAACAACGGTCGCACAAAATTCCGTTTCAAGTGTTATTAGGCTGGCTAATTGTAAATACTTTAGGGGTAGCCAGTCATTATTTCATGGTGCTATCGCTCTTTGCGGAAGGACTCGTTTTACTCTTTTTTTATGGTCAGGATTTAAGAAAAAATTGGCCCCAAAAATCTCTTGCAAAAATCTTTTTTCCAGGCTATTGGCAACGGATTTTTTGTGGGGTGATCGCCTCGGCAATTGTCGTTTTTCTGCTGCTCAACCACTGGCAAAGCCAAAATAATGACGAACTGACTTCCTGGCTCAATCAAGACTACGGTTGGGGGTTAGGAAATCTGCTGCCACCGCTCCGTTCCTTGGGGTGGGCTTTGGGGATGATTTTTATGCTACCCATCGAAGCAGATCAAACTTGGTTAGTGGTGGCCGCGGCGATCGCCCTTTTGCTGATTTTGCTCTGGTTTATTCCTAATCTGACAGCGGCATTCCAACAAAGCTGGGCACAATTAGAAGTCAAAATTTTCACAGGTATTATTCTTGCGAATCTGGTCACAATTCTTGGCATTACCTATGTGCTGAAATTGGATATTACCCTAGCTCCCCGCTACCATTTCATTTATTTCCCAGCGTTAACGATTCTATTGGGATTTTTCCTGGCGCAGATGGGAAAAAATATCGCCTGTTCTAAGTTATTCTGGCCCAAAAATTGTCGTCTCAGTGCCCTAATGATTGTGGGTTTAATGGGTTTGAGTAGTTTGTGTGTCAATGTCGATCTTGCTTACCGGAAACCCGAAAATAATCAGGCGATCGCCCAAGTCCTCCAACAAAATTTAGACTGGAATGACCCTCAAATTTTTGCGACCCATTACTACGAAATTGCCGTAACCCGCACCCAGATGGGCCTTGCCTGGGCTTTGCATCATCTCGATCCCAGCCTGCAACCCCGGTTTTTAATTCTCGATAACTTTTTCAAACAAGATACAGCCGCCAAAGTCCTTGCTGAAACTGCGACTCAGCTCACGGCACCAACCCAGATCTTGATGTTTAATACCCATTTTGCGCCCCCAGAATCCATCTGTCCGTTGCAACCAGAAGCAGGGCAAAAAGTGACCGGATATCGCTATCGTTTGTATTTTTGCGATCCTTCTTCTAATTAATTTCCCCATCACCAAAAAAAGAGACCTACCCGTGGTAAGTCCCTTGTCAGTTAAGTTAGATATTCTGAAAAACCAAATGAATCTTAGGATTCAAACAAGACGTTAGGCCGCTGCGAGGTTAGCCGCCGCGAAATCCCAATTCACAAGACTGGTGAGGAAGGTGTTGATGTAGTCGGGGCGACGGTTTTGGTAGTCGAGGTAGTAGGCGTGTTCCCAAACGTCCATGGTGAGGAGGGGAGTTTGGCCTTCGGTCATGGGGTTGCCAGCATTGCCAGTTTTAGTGACCTTGAGGGTGCCATTGTCGAGGACGAGCCAGGCCCAACCACTACCAAACTGGGTGCCACCAGCGGTTTTGAAAGCCTCAACGAATTTATCGAAACTACCGAAGTCGGCGTTGATTTTGTCGGCGAGGGCACCAGTGGGTTGACCACCGCCACCGGGCTTCATGCAGTTCCAGTAGAAGCTGTGGTTCCACGCTTGGGCAGCGTTATTAAACAAACCTGCTTTGGCGGGATCTGCAGCTACGGCTTTGATTACGTCTTCGATACTTTTGCTATCCATGTCGGTGCCAGCTACGGCATCGTTGTACTTGGAGACATAGCTCGCATGGTGCTTATCGTGGTGAAATTCTAAGGTGCTCTTCGAGATGTGGGGTTCGAGGGCAGTGTAATCGTAGGGTAATGCAGGTAGTTCGTATCCCATGGTGGTGTTTTCCTCGTTGGAGTTTGCAGGATGCTTCAGAGATTTCCTATCTCAGGAAGATTCTGAAGTGAGAGTTGTTCGTAGAACGTACTGATTGAGATCTTAGCATGAACATTTACCGACCCTGGGTAGAGACATCCGCACCCTGATCCGCTGTGGGGCGATCGCCAAAACCTGATTTTTTACTGCGACAGTTGGGCACAATGCACCACGACAAAAGACCCCTGGGCGATTGGGCACCAGAGGTCTTTGATTTTCTGAAGATAGTTTTTTCGATGGAGATAACCGGACTCGAACCGGTGACTTCTTGCATGCCATGCAAGCGCTCTACCAACTGAGCTATACCCCCTTAGGCACGGATAATATATTGCCCTAACTATTTTAGGCTTGTCAAGCTTTGGGGGAAAAAGTTTTGGCTCACCCTAGCTCATTTGGGCTTCGGGGACGGCTTGCTGGTGGTTTTGGGTGATTTCGACATAGATATGTTCGAGCTGAATGCCTTGGCGGGCAATGGAATCGATGGGAATGCCCTGAAAAATATCGAGAATGTCTGAAAGTTCTAAGGCTTCTGGTAGCCAAAAGGCGAGATCACCACCATAGTCCCGTTGGGTAAAGCCGGCGGCGGTGCCCTTGGCGATCGCCCCTTCTCTGTCCGTCGTTTGCAGCAGGACAACTTCCTTGGCGGGAATCCGTTGGCGTAGTTCCGGGAGCGTCCCCTCGGCGATAATTTGTCCCCCTTTCAGAATGCCAATGCGCTGGCAGAGTCGCTGAGCTTCATCCAAAAGATGGGTTGTCAGCAAAATCGTCATGCCTTCATCCCGGAGCCGCTGGATCAGTTGCCAAATTTCATAGCGGGTTTCGATATCTAGGCCCGTGGTCGGCTCGTCTAAAATCAGCAATTGGGGTCGGTGCATCAGGGCAATGGCAATGTTCATCCGCCGTTGCATCCCGCCACTGAGGGTTTCGACAGGAGCACCGTGGCGATCGCCGAGACCCACTGCCTCCAAACAAGCGCCGATCTGCGCCTGACAATCCTGTTTCGACAGCCCATAGATGCGACCATAAAACCGGAGATTTTCTGCACAGGTCAGGGTTTTGTAGAGCAAATTTTCCTGGGGGGCGACACCGATGATCTTTTTCGTGGCTTCAGAAAGAGGAGAAGCGGCAATTTCAATGGCACCACCGTCGGCCTGGAGTAAATTACACAGGATATTGATGGTTGTGGTTTTCCCGGCTCCGTTCGGCCCCAGGAGACCATAAATTTCCCCGGTGTCGATCCACAAATCGAGGCCCTGGAGCACCGGGCGTTGGCCATAGGCTTTTGTGAGGTTGTTAATTTTCAACATAGGCGATCGCCTTTTTTCCCAATCTTAACCGTTGGGGAATTTGAGGGGCTATAAGTCCCGCGCTCTATCGCTTCGATGAGCGCCGGAATACTTCGGCAAGAGTTCGGCGAGGCTCGCTCACTCGAGCTGCTCAGTAACAACATGGACTCCTCAAGGTTGCTGAGTGGGGTTCGATGCCCTCGAAGCAGCCAGATTCGGTAGCCTTTTGATATGGTCTCGAATCAGTTCAGCGCTAGAGCTCCCCCGTTCTTCTGGATTTCGCTCTAATTTGTCCAATTCTTGCTGAGTCAATCGAACTCGAAAAACTTTACTTCTTGCTATTGTTGCAGTCTCCTTGTACTACAATGACTGTATCAGCTAACCACTGACTAGATTGACTCAAACAAACACGTCTTAGTAGCGTGGTGAACAGCGCAAACTCTAGGAACGGTATTGAACCTTGATAATTGGTAGGGCGTTGCATCAGGAAGAATGACAATACTGTCTGAAGCCACTGATGCGTAAAACCAATTTGGTTGCGTTGTACAGAACTTTGGTTCCTTGTACATAGTCTCCGTGGGGCATCAGGAGACTCTAAACTGCCTGTGGACGTATCCATAACGGGGAATGGCAACATTCTAGGGAGGACGGATGAAGCAGGAAATTGATCGAGAGCGATCTTGAGAAGCCCGCTCTGTATGCGTAAGCATCAGAGTCGGGAGTATGTCACCCTTGCTCTGGTACACCGAGGGTCGTAACATAGAGCACCGCCTCATCATCGGGAATGCCGAGAACCTCATTGACTTGATCATCAAAGAAGCCTCCAATGCCACTGACCCCCAAGTCTAGCTGGATTGCAGCGAGGTTTAAGCGTTGTCCCAATTGGCCTGCATCCATGTGTAAGTATCGATAGGCGCGATCGCCATAGCGACTGACTGCTGCCCCTAAATCTGCCGTGTGAAAGACCAAGGCCGCCGCATTCCGACCTAAATCTTGACCTAAACAAAGGTAATGCAACTCTTCGCGAAAATTTTTAAAGCGTATTTGCCGCAGTGCCTGGGCCTTAGGCGCATAGTAGTAGCAACCCGCCTCTAAACCCTCGACCCCAGAAACCGCCACAAAGGTCTCGATCAAACTCAAGTCAAAATAGTCCGGATCGCCTAGTAGACCCTGTTCTCCATAGTCCTCAGGATGATAGGTAAAGTGGAGTATCAGTTGCAATTCTTCGAGGGTGAGGTCTTCCCCGGTGTAGGCCCGGGTCGAGCGCCGTTTTAACAGGGTTTCTTCTAAATCCTCCTGGTCTTCGCCCCAGTCAATGCGCTGACGATAACGATTTTCGGCATCAGTATTGGCGAGGGAAACCTTTAAGCAAAATGGAAAATTATATTTATCTTCCAACAGATTCGGTTGGTGGGGGGGTACCGGAGCCTTGGCCTGAATCATCGAAGCTGCATGGAGGGCTTTGAGTAGCTCGTCTTCTGCCAAATCAGGGTAATTGAAGGACACAGGGGAGGGTAAGGCGGTTTTGCCGTGACTGGTTGCTTGGGGTTGTGGATTGAGGGCCATAATACTGGTCACAGCCTCTGTTTCACCATCAAGATAGAGGAGTTGATTCATCAGGCGATCGCTAAACCCACCGATGAGATGCGGACGAAACCCATGGGCTGTGGCTGCCAGGTTCACATTGCCTAGCAAATGGCCCGTATCTAGAAAAATGCGACGGTAAGCCCGGGCTTCATAGCGCCAAGCCGAGCGATAAAAAATTGCTGTCGTTACTAGCGCGAGTTGGGTCTTTTCGAGGGCCGGATGGCGAAAGCAAGCTTCTTGGAGATCGACCCAACAGTGGTTATCCCAAAAGCGCAACAGGGTATGGGTTTGGGGCTGGTAGTGGTAAAGGCCCGCCGGGAGCAATTCAGTACCCCGGGAGATGAGATACAATTCCGCCGGATACAGCCCCCCCGCTGAAGGAGCGGTTCTGAGGTAAACAAAATCTCCCCCAAAAGTCGGAATTTTGGCGGTCAGCCCGTAGCTCAACAATAATAGATAGGACAGGTTTTCCCATTGGGGCTCATTGCGGTCAAGTTCTAAATAGGGCTTGAGATCGTAACTGGTGCCAATTTTGTAGCCTTTGAAGGGACTCGGCTGCTGGGACCAGTCTAGGGATTTGCCCCGCTTGGAAAGGGTTTGGGGATCGTATTTGGTGCGTTGGTGATAATGGGCTGAGAGGGGTAAAGATCGGCTCATTTTTTCCCGAAAGCAAGAAAACTCTTCCATTATCCCCCTTGCTTCCCCCTTGACGGAAACTTTTTTCCCGGCGATCGCTTCTTTAGGTAGCATGAAAGGCAAGGCGATCGCCCTTTGGAGTTTTCGGTTATTGACTATGAAAATCACTGCTTTACGATCGATGCTGCTACTTGGTTTGTTCAGTAGTGGTGGCATCCTGCTTGCTCCCTCCCCCAACCAAGCCCAGACCCTCCTGGCCCAAGGAAATCTTACCCTTGCCTTTGGCCTGAACCAAGCAAAAAATCTCGCCCGCCAAGCCGCAGAGGATGCCAATGGTGGCCTGAGTCAATATCGGGCCGAACCTTCCATGCATGGTGATCCCTTGGCGTCCCCCTATGTGGACAATGGCGATGGCAGCTATACCTTTACCTTCCGGGGACGGCAACCGGCATCCACGGATTATGTCTACGAAACCGTTGTAACGGTCACTGACGATGGCACCGCAACCATTGATTACAACGGGCCAATTCGCTCTGATAATTTCAACAGCACCAATATCGCTGCGGCGAGCCTCGACCTCAACCAAGCGAAGAACCTCGCCCGCCAAGCTGCAGAACGGGAGAATGGTGGTCTGAGTCAATATCGCGCTGAACCCTCCATGCATGGTCTAGCAGAGCAATCTCCCTACGTTAGCAACGGTGACGGCAGCTATACCTTTACTTTCCAAGGCCGCCGTCCCGAATCCCTTGATTACACCTACGAAACAGAGGTCAAGGTGCTGACGGATGGGAGTACCCAGATTCTTTACAATGGCGACGTGCGTACCAGTGACAGTACCGTAGATTCCGGCGCGACTATTGTTGATCTCAATCAGGCGAAGAACCTCGCCCGCCAAGCTGCAGAACAAGAAAATGGCGGTTTGAATAACTACCGGGCTGAACCGGCAATGCACGGCAATCCCAATGAGTCTCCCTATGTACTAAATGCCGATGGGAGCTACACGTTCACCTTCGAGGGGCGTAGACCCGGCTCCGTTGACTACACCATTGAAAGCGTTGTGACTGTTACCCCCGATGGCACCGTAACCATCAACTCCAACACGAGTCTGTAAACGGCCCATTTCATTGAGAAACAATTAACGGCGAGACCTTCCTAAGGAGGCCTCGTTTTTTTGTGTCGGGGCTGTCTTGATGGAAAATTGCTTACAATTTCTAAACTCCCTTCAACAATGTCTTGTCTTGGCCATGGCTACCTTGAATTCAGTGCCTTTATTGCAAGATCCAGAGCGATTGCAACAACGTCTCCGGGAAATTCCAACGGAGCCTGGGGTTTATTTTATGCACAGTCGCCAGGGAGATATTCTCTACATTGGCAAATCCAAAACTCTACGGAATCGGGTGCGCTCTTATTTTCGCGATGCCCGTTTGCATTCGCCCCGCATCGAAATGATGGTGCAGCAGGTGGCGGACATTGAATTCATTGTCACGGATACGGAAGCGGAAGCCCTCGCCCTCGAAGCAAACCTGATTAAGCAGCACCAGCCCTATTACAACGTGCTGCTCAAGGATGACAAGAAATATCCCTATGTGTGTATCACCTGGTCGGAGGATTATCCGCGTTTTTTCATTACCCGCAAACGCCACATCGGCAGCAAAGGCGATCGCTACTATGGCCCCTATGTAGACACACGGTTACTGCGGCATACTCTGGGCTTAATGAAACGGATTTTTCCGCTGCGGCAACGGCGACAACCGCTGTTTAAACATCGACCCTGTTTGAACTACGACATTGGTTGCTGTCCGGGGGTTTGTCAGCAGTTGGTTTCCCCCCAGGAATATCGGCAGACGGTACAAAAGGTGGCGATGGTCTTCCAGGGGCGCAGTGGTGAACTAATTGAAACTTTAACGACCCAAATGGCCCAAGCCGCCGAAAATTTGCAGTTTGAGAAGGCGGCCCAAATCCGCGACCAAATCAAAGCAATTGGTGCGCTCAATGCCGATCAAAAGGTAAGCTTACCGGATGATCGGGTGTCCCGGGATGCGATCGCCTTGGCTGCCGATGAACGTCACTGTGCGATTCAACTTTTTCAAGTACGGGCGGGACGACTGGTGGGTCGGTTAGGCTTTTTTACGCCCCTGCCGGAAAATTTGGGGCCAGATTTAACGGTGGAGTATGGCAAAATCCTCCAGCACGTTTTGGAAGCCCACTATGCCAATGTGGATGGGGTAGAAATTCCAGCGGAAATTTTGGTGCAATATCCTCTCCGGGATCAGGAATGGTTAGGGCAATTTTTAGGCGATCGCCGGGGTAGTAAAGTACAAATCCGCCACCCCCAACGGCAAATTAAAGCGGATCTGATTGCGATGGTGGAGCGCAATGCCCAATATGAACTGAGCCGTACCCAACGCACTGCCACTAGGAATCTGGAAGCTCTGGAAGACTTAGCCAGTTTGTTGGATTTGCCGGAATTACCCAAACGCATCGAAGGCTATGACATTTCCCACATCCAGGGGTCGAATGCGGTGGCTTCCCAGGTGGTGTTTATCGATGGCATCCCTGCTAAACAAGACTATCGCCACTACAAAATCAAGAATCCTGAGATTCACATTGGCCGCTCCGATGACTTTGCCAGCATGGCGGAAATTATGCGGCGGCGCTTTAAAAAAGGCTTGGAAAAAGACTGCCCCGATTTGATCATGATTGATGGCGGGAAAGGCCAATTATCCACAGTCATGGGAGTTTTAGAGGAACTGAACCTCGCCGATAAGTTGAACGTGATTAGCCTCGCCAAAAAACAAGAGCAGGTCTATCTACCCTACGAATCCAATCCCCTTAAAAGTGAAAAGGAACAGCCTGGCATTCAACTTCTCCGCCGGGTGCGGGATGAGGCCCACCGTTTTGCGGTCAGTTTCCATCGCCAACAGCGTCTCAAGTCCAGCAGGCGATCGCAATTGGATGACATCCCTGGTTTAGGCCACCACCGCAAAAAACAACTTCTGGCCCATTTCCACTCCCTCGACTATCTCCGGGAAGCCAAACCCGAACAAATTGCGGAGGTTAGAGGAATTGGGCCGCGTCTCGCCGAGGAAGTTTTCCGCTATTTGCACGCGAGTGATTAAAGGAATCACCAAGGACAAAAATTTCGAGGTTTTTCCAGGAAGTTAACCGCTTAGGGTTCGTTGCCATAGGTCGCTAACCATTGATCTAAATCAGCACGGGACTGCATATCCAATAACGCTTCCCCCAGAGCCTCCAGCTGCAACCGAGACAACTGACGCAAACGTTTGAGTACAGCGGCATCTAACAAACCAAGACGGCGGGATAAAAGTTTTGTAAGTAGTGTGAATTCTCCCTCCTCAATCCCCTGCTGTAATCCCTGTTGTAAGCCTTGCTCTACCCCTTGGGCGATACCCCGATTGAAAATTTTTTGATAGATCACCGATTCCTGCATAAGTTCCTCCTGGAAAAATTGCTCGATCATCGCATCTGTAAACTTAATCCCAGCTAAAATTTGCGTTGCAGCCTTGAGATTTAATTGTTCTGTCCTGTCTTCGATCCTATCCAATTGCTGACTGACTTGCTGCAACAGTTGTTCGGGAGCCTGGGTTTTTGCAAGCACCGCCAAAGGCAACAAACTCGGCAACTCAAAAAAGAGCTGTGGTTCTAGCTCCCAGAGCCGAATCACCCGGTAGCGATGAGTGGTTTGTTGTTGTTGAAAATAATCCTGAAACACTTCGGGCATCGTAGTGGGCTTGAAGAAAAATAACGATTTGCTCAATCTCAAGGCGATAACGCCGATAAAGCCTCACCCAATAGTCCAACATCCGCAGGGGCATTGGTGGGTTAGAAGTAGCCACCGTTTGAAATTCAAGATGGAGAATTTTTCCAGCAGTCTCCAAGAAAAACACCCCATCCGCCCGAATTGGTTCAAGGTTCAATTCCGTATTAAGAAAGCTCACACTCTCAAGGGCTGATTCCCCCAGAAGCCAATGGACAAAAGGATGGGGATCCGTCTCTAGTAAAAACTTGAGAATGTTGTCGTAGCTCATTTCATCGAGGAACGATAGACGTTCTTAACCACATCGCTGAGGCGGGCCATTGCGGTTTCAATTTCACTATCGGTAGCTGTCAAGCTAATGCGGAGACATTGCTGCTTGTGGGGCCAGTCTTCCCGGAGACCAGGGAAAAAGGGACTGCCGGGCACAGCAATGACACCCACTGCTTTTAGTTCTTGGTACAGTTCCCAGTCGGTTATCGGCAACTCATCAAACCACAACCAAGCGAAAATGGCTCCTTCGCCTCGATGGAGATACCAGGGCACATCTTTGGGCATCGCCCGATCTAAGGCAGCTTCGAGGATTTGGATTTTGTTTTGGTAGTAGGGTCGGATCACCGTTTTGGCGATATTAGCCAAGGCTCCCGATTGGATCGCCCGGGCGGCGATCGCCTGACCATAGCGCGACGAATGAATGCAAGCATTGGTAAGAAAAGCCTGTAAAACCCCGATAAAACGCGGTTCCCCAATGGCAATCCCTACCCGTTCTCCCGGCAAGCCCGCTTTAGAGAGGCTCAGGCAGTGGATCACGTTGCCGCCAAAGAGGGGTTTCATCTCCGTGAAATTCAGAGCTGGGAAAGGAGGGGCATAGGCCGAATCAATAAATACTGGCACATCATGGACGGCAGCCAGATCAGCAATCTTTTCGGCTTCTTCGTCGCTGAGGACATTTCCCGTCGGATTACAGGGGCGCGAGAAAATTACACAGCCTGTATTTTCATCGATATTAAGCTGACTAAAATCGGGGCGATATTTAAAACGGTGGTTCGCCTGGTCAATGTCGAGGCTCGGTTTAAAGGCGCGGATGGCCTCTGGGTATAAACTCACGCCCCCATAGCCAGTGTAGTCGGGGCTGAGGGGAAGAATGATCGATTTCAGTTGGCCGACATTATCATATCCACCAAAGGCATTGGCCGCGAGGAAATAGAGGGACTGGGAGCCGGGGGTGATGAGAATATTTTCGCCCGTTAAGTTCAGGCCATAGCGTTGGTTAAAATCGGTGGCGATCGCCTCAATCAGGGGTTCATAACCCTGGGACGATCCATAGCGACAAACCACTTCCCCATATTCCGGACTATTGAGGAGATCATTAGTGCAATCACGCCAGAGCCGTTCCACTTCCGGGATAATCACCGGATTGCCCGCACTGAGGTTAATAAAATCTTGGCCTGCCCCTGCTTTTAGGGTATCGATGATGTCTTTCATGATCGCCCGCACGCCGGTTAAACGCGACATTTGCGTCCCAAATTTCGATAACAGAGGTGCCTGAGACATTGTTATTTAAGTGGCCTGAAAATTGAACTTTTTCATCTTACCGTTTCTCCGAAATTCTTCCGGGTTTTTGATACAAGACATCAAAATTCTCCGGTTTCATTGCGAGAAAGGTTTCGGCTTCCAAGTTCGTCATCAATGGCTTGAGACTTTCCGTGAGAACGCCCTGGGGATAGGTGCGGTTTGGGCTTGGGTTTGGCGATCGCCCCATGTTCAAAAAAGCAGCTTGTTGGGTCGGGGCCGTTGCTGCGGTAGAACTGGGTGCCTGGGGTAAGCGACTGAGAAATCGTTCTAATTCTGGAGAAATCGTTTCCGTGAGGCGCAGCTTGATCGCCCCCTGGGACAAGGATTGCACGTAGGCTCCCGTGAGAAACTGTTGGTAATTTTGCCCCCTAGTTTGGTGGCGCGCCAAAAAGCTCAAGCTTACCCCCCGCACCATTTGTCGGACTGGTTCTGCCGCGTTGCCCATTACCTCTGGCACCAGGGTACTTTGGGCTAAGGCACTGTCGCGATTGCTGACATCGGTGACGCTCATGTGGGTTGCGCCGTCGGCGACGACGAGATATTTTTCACCGCCCAACTGTTGAAAAGGCTTTAACTGGTGGGCCAAGCTTGGGGTTACAGTATCTTTGGTGCTGGCAACGATCAGGGTCGGAATTTTGATTTTTTCTAAACCCTGCTCCCCAAAAATTTGATCGCTGAGGGGATTAAGGGCGATCGCCTGTTTGACCCGCTCATCCCGCAAATTCAACTGGTCATAGGGGAGTTTTGCCGCCGCACATTGGAGCCAGTCCCCCGGTGCTCTGGTTAAGGGGGTTGCCCGCTGGCAGTGGGTGCGGATAGCAATGGGATCGACAACTCCTCCGGCGATCGCCAAGGCTGTATAGCCCCCGAAAGAATGACCAATCACCGTCACATTGTCCGTCGCAAAGCGGGTTGTGAGGGTTTGATCCTGGTTGAGGCGCTCCAGTTGATCCAGCACAAATTGAATATCCTTGGGCCGATCGACAAATTCCGTCGCCGGGAGCAAAGTATCAAGATTTAAGCCCGGATTAAACAGTGACTGAATATTACTGCCCGGATGATCGAGGGTGACGACGGTATAACCATGGGAGGCCAAATGCACCGCCAGATAATCGAGAAAATGACGATTTGCCGCAAATCCATGGGACAAAACCACCAACTGAGACTGGGATTGGGGGCTATCAAAAATATCAATGGGAATCGTGCGATCGCGCCTTTCATCTTGCAGAATTAAGCTTTGACGCCGCACCGTTTGGGAGCCGGGGGCTGTGGGGTTCAGGTTTGCACGTTGAAAAATCTGCGGTTCCGTACTTTCGAGGGCGTCAGTTACCCTGGGGGCAAGCAATTGATTCTGAATATTCGGTAAATTGAGTTGCAACAAGAGGCTGGCCACCGCCGTGAGATCAATGGTCAGTTCCTCCTTGGGGTAAGCCTGCAACAAATTCAGAGCACTAATTTCGACCCCCTGACCCAACACCAGATTCACCGTCGCCTGGAGATCCTGGACAGAAGTCCCCGGTAGAGCCGTTTGAATTTGCGCCAGGATTTGTTTTCCGGTCGGCGATCGCCACAACTGATCAAAAAATTGATCCGCCATCTCTGGTTCAATTTCTAAGCGTCGCTGGAGAAATTTCTGCAAATTACCATCCAAAAACACCCCGTAGGGTCGGAGGCTTTGGGGAACCTGACCCGTTTCGGCAAAGGTTTCTAAATCCCGCAATTGTAAAGTTTGTTGAAGTGGCCCTAATTTTAGCCGGAGGGTTTCGGCGGCGATCGCCTTTTCACTGGTTCCCCAGCCCAAACACAAGAGGCCAGCAATGCCCCATACCTTCAGATTTCGCAACTGCTTTTGCATATCTATCCAAATTTAATGACTATCCCCAGCCTTGCCCAGACCTGCCTTCATCTTAGAAGTTCCCAAAACAAAACCACCCCTCGATTAGAGTAGGTGGTGTCTCAACAATTAATTAGAGCAAATGGTGCATCTAAACCGCAGAGCCTACCCCTGCATATGCACCGTAGAAAAAGATACCGACAACCGCAATGACGCCCATACCAGCGACAACTGCAACGATCCAAAGTGGGATTTTTCCGCCTTCAGACATGAGAACAACCTCCGAAAAAAATAAATTAAAGGGCTGAAATTAAAGGGCTGCCAGCTTAGTTAAAGAAGTAGCTGGAAAATAGAATACCGAGCACAGCAATCAGGAGTAAACCCAGATACAAAGAAGTCCGGTTTAGTTCCACAGGCTGTCTGTTGGGATTTTGATTTCTTTCCATCGGAAGCTCCTAACGTTGAATAAACTGCATAGCGGCGATCGCCCCTAGGAAGAAAACCGAGGGTACAGCCAGGGTGTGCACCGCCAACCAACGGACGGTAAAAATCGGATAAGAAACAGGTTGGTTAGGACCGCTTGTCATAATACAAAACCTTTTAGTGAATACAGCAAAGAAAAACGCGCGTTACTTAATTGTTAAACTCATTGATCTGATCAATCGCTTTGTAACGATCAGTCACAATGGGAATCTCTTGACGAGTTTCAGTAAAGTATTGGTCAGGACGGGGTGTCCCGAAAGTATCGTAAGCCAAGCCAGTGCTCACAAAGAGCCAGCCAGCAATAAATAACATCGGAATGGTGATGCTGTGAATAACCCAGTAGCGAATACTGGTCACAATGTCAGAAAACGGGCGTTCTCCGGTAGAACCTGCCATGCGACTATTCTCCTCTCAATTGTTAATGAAAAAAAACTTATTAAACAAATTAGCCTATATCATACGGAATTAACAGACACTCCCACAATAGAATGAGTTGCCCTTAGGCCGCTTCCGTGGATGTATCGTACCGTAAAATCACCCCCTGTTGCCCAAGGATGAAGCCTTTATTCTCATTTAAGAAAACGACTCGGTAAAAGTTTGTCGGGATCTCTTCTAGGGCAGCGTCCCGGAACCAAGTGTCGCCACCATCTTTACTCACAACAACACTGCCACTACCACCGACGGCCCATAGTTCTGCGGGGGTACGATAGCCAATGTGCAACAAACCAACACTGTTGCGATACTGCGGTGTCACCGGTTCGCTCCAGGCTTCTGCATTGTCTGGATTTGTATCGTCGCTAAATTGCACAACTCCTCCACGGGCTAACAACCAGAGTTTATCTTCGCCATTAAAGCCCATGCTCTGGAGGCGACGGGAAGAATTCCGGTTATGGGGCGTCCATTCTGTGTCCCCAGGCGACCAAGTGGAATAAAAATTACCCCGGGCAGAAACGGCCACATACTTACCATCAGCAGAGCGTTCAATGGTACGGGCAACGCCAACGGCACCTTCGACAAGGGCTTTCCAGTTTTTGCCGCCGTCGGTGGTTTTGTAAATAGCCCCAAGATCGGTGACCATTTCGGCGGTGTTTGGCCCTAGGGCGGTGATGTTGTAGGGGGCACCGGGCAATTGACTGCTGAGGGCGATGCGACTCCAGTGCTCACCACCATCGTCGGTGTGGAGCAGGATCGAAGGCCGTCCGGTAATCCAGCCTTCTTGGCCAGAGAAGCTAACACCGGTAAAACTTTCTTTTTCGTCACCGAGATCGATAACTCGCTCGGCCCAGGTTTTGCCGCCATCGGTAGTTTCAAAGAGGGTTTCTTTGGTACCGACAAGCCAGCCATGTTGGAGGTCGTCGGTAAAGGCAATATTGGCAAAGGTCGAATCGGTATTTAAGTCGATTTCTTGCCAGGGATTTTCGCTAATGGTTGGTGCTTGGACACAGCCGATGCACAATACCAAAACGGCGATCGCCGCAATGGCTTTTTTTAAGGGTTTTAATAGACCTAAAACTGAAGTCATAGCGCAATATAAAAGCAATAAAAGTAAAAATTTGGAATTAAGACAAGGCTTTGCTATGGGGGTCTTTAGTCCAGACCATAAAGGCTCAGGAAGAAAAGGATTGCCAAGCCCATGGCCCCAAAAATGAGTAGGTTTTTTTGGTTGGAGCTGAGATTATTCACGCCAAAACCATATTTCAGATTTTCTTCAAAACCTGAGGGGGCATCCGCTGCACCAATATTGCGAAATTGGGCGCGATCAACGCTGCAAACAGGACAGTTCCAAATGAGGGGCAGATCTTCAAAGGCGGTGCCCGGTGGTGTGTTGGTACGGCTTTCTCCCTTTGCAGGGGTGTAAATGTAACCGCAGCTGGGGCATTCGTAACTGGCGGGAGCCTTTTCGGCGAGGGTTTTTTCTATGGGGCGATCGCTCATCGTTCAGAGGGTATTTGACTAGCAAACCAAGGAAGTAATTATGAAAAATTATGACATAATCCGTAAACTTTCTTTAATTTATGAATCTGGCCAGCGGTATAAAGTGCAAAGTCAGCTTTTTCGTTTGCGGCGATAAATCCGGAGCAGTCACCACGGGGAAAGGCGATCGCCCTAGGGACAAATTAGGGGAGAAGCTATACTTTGATTAATTTTATGGCATTGCTGCAGATCCCTCCGGGGCAAGCTAGAACGTCCGCATGACAGATTCTTTTGATCTTACGTTGCAAATTATCATCACCGTCTTTGCGGGCATTAGTGCCCAGGTGTGTGGTGAGTTTTTAAAGATTCCGAGCATTGTGCTCCTCCTGATTTTTGGCATTGCCCTGGGGGGAGATGGCTTCGGGATCTTGCATCCGAGTGAATTTGGCGTCGGCCTGGAGGTCTTGGTCGCCCTAGCGGTGGCCGTCATCCTGTTTGAGGGAGGGTTAAATCTCAAACTCAAAGAATTAAATGAAGTTTCCGGGAGCCTCCGTAACCTCGTCAGCATCGGTACTTTAATCACTTTGGTGGGGGGAGGTCTTGCGGCCCATTACCTCGCTGAGTTTCCCTGGGCGATCGCCTTTTTGTATGCCTCTTTGGTGGTGGTGACGGGGCCGACGGTGGTGGGGCCGCTCCTGAAACAAGTGGCCGTTGACCGTAAGGTGGCAACCCTCCTGGAGGGGGAGGGCGTATTGATCGACCCAGTGGGGGCCATCCTGGCGGTGGTGGTACTCGATACGATTTTGAACGTTGATGCGGGCCTGGGGGAAGTGGCCAGTGGCTTGGCCCTCCGTTTGGGGATCGGGGCCGTTATTGGGGCCGCTGGTGGCTGGCTAATGGGTCAATTTTTGCGCCTGGCGAACTTCCTGTCTGAAGATTTAAAAAATTTGTTGGTGTTGGCGGGAATCTGGGGCCTCTTTGGTTTTGCCCAGTCGGTGCGAGGAGAATCGGGCTTAATGACAGCGGTGGTGGCGGGGATTGTTCTCCGGGCCTTTTCCATCCCAGAAGAGCGGCTACTACGGCGGTTTAAGAGTCAGCTCACGGTTCTTTGTGTGTCCGTTTTGTTTATTTTATTGGCGGCGGATTTGTCCATTGCCAGTATCTTTGCCCTGGGTTGGGGCAGTTTCTTTACGGTGGCGGTGCTGATGTTTGTGGTACGCCCCATTAGCGTTGCCCTTTGTACGGCCAATAGCGATCTAGATTGGAAGCAGAAATTTTTTGTTGCTTGGGTTGCGCCACGGGGCATCGTCTCGGCCTCGGTCGCCTCTCTATTTGCGATTATTTTGACGGAAAAAGGGTTTAACGGTGGTGCTTCTATCAAAGCTTTGGTTTTTTTGACAATTTTGATGACGGTATTTATCCAAGGCTTGTCGGCCAAATGGATTGCGCGGCAGTTAAAAATTACCTCCATTGAGGCGCGGGGAGCGGTGA
Source organism: Synechococcus sp. BDU 130192 (assembly GCF_963876085.1). Taxonomy (NCBI): domain Bacteria; kingdom Bacillati; phylum Cyanobacteriota; class Cyanophyceae; order Synechococcales; family Synechococcaceae; genus Synechococcus; species Synechococcus sp. BDU 130192. The sequence goes on from NZ_CAWNNO010000022.1 coordinate 213,684, forward strand.
TCGTTGGTTCTAGTCCCCTCAGTCGCCTGTTGGCCCAGCTGTTTCAGCAGCAGGGGGAGTCGGTGGTGATCATCGATACAGACCCCAAAGCCTGTGAAGCGGCCCGCACGGAGCAGTTGGAAGTGTACCAAAGCAGCGCCCTAGATGGAGATGTGCTAGAGGAAATTGGCATTAGCTCCATGGGAGCCTTTGTCGCCCTCACCACCAACGGGGAAGTCAATTTAGTGTTGGCCCAACGGATCATGGAAGAGTTTCATCCGCCGAGGGTAGCGGCGTTTTTTGAACAGGGGGATCCGGACAATGCGATCGCCAACAAGGGCAAGATCAGTCAGGTCTTTGGGGGCGGCTTTTCTGTCAAAGTTTGGAATCAATATATCCTTGATCAACAGGTCAAATTAGGAAAAACAACCATTGGCCCCAGGGATAAAAACCAGACTTTACCCTTCCAAACCCTCATTGATGCCGGTAAATTTTTGCCCCTGCTCATCCGCCGCCAAGCCAGCCTCATGATCGTGCGATCGCTAGAGGATCTCAAGGCCGAAGACGAACTTATTTACCTCCTCCATGACCCCCGACCTCAGCTTCTAAAACGACTTTCGGGGGGAATGCAAGCGCCGCGCCTCCTCTTAGAAACATTACCGGAAGTGGAAAAATTACCCCGCTCTCCCCAGGCGATCGCCCCGGCTGCCCTGCCTGAGCTTCCAGAGAACAGTTAAAATAGGGTCATGTTCAGCCCATAGATTGTGTGGAAATCATCGAGCAGCCATGACACAAACAACTACTGCCCCCGGCATCCAACTCACTGAAACCGCCCTCAAGCACGTCCTGATGCTCCGCGAACAACAGGGCCAAGACCTCTGGTTGCGGGTGGGTGTGCGCCAGGGGGGATGTTCGGGAATGTCCTACATGATGGACTTTGATCGCCCCGACAATGTCAGCGAACATGATGAAGTATTTGACTACGAAGGCGGTTTTAAGATCATCTGCGATCGCAAAAGTATGCTTTATCTCTATGGCCTCGTCCTGGATTACAGCAATGCAATGATTGGCGGTGGGTTCCAGTTCACCAACCCCAATGCCAACCAAACCTGTGGTTGTGGGAAATCTTTTGGGGTTTAATAGAAAATCGCGTCTTTGCCCCTCATGCGGTCGGCAAGGTGCCTGTTTTTTATGAGCCCGAATGACAACTATGACCGAATTAACCATCGAACAACGGTTTGAAGCTGGTTTTAAGCGTTACGATGCCGGCGAGTCCCCGGATGCCCTGCTGCCAGAATTTATCGAAATCTGTCGGCTAGACCCGAAAAATGCCGCCGCCTGGAGCTGTGTAGCTTGGTTACATTTACTCCGGGGGAAAGCAGACCTCGCCCTCCCCGCCGCCCAACGCAGTGTCAAAATTGACCATCGTAATCCCCAAGCCCATGTAAATCTCGCCCTCGCGCTCCTTGGTACTGGGGGTAAAGGGGTACGCAAACACATCGAACTGGTGCAAAAGGTGATGGATTTCAGTGAAGAGGTGCGCCAAGATATTTTTGAAAATATTGACGATGGCCTCAAGCGGAGACCGGATTGGAAAGAGTTGGCCAAGGTGAAAAACTGGCTGTCTGAGTAAACAACAGTAGAGGTGATTATTGGCGTGAAGCATTATTTTACCGGCCTAACCGCAGATCAGTTTCGCCATCCCCTAGATCAAGAAGCCACTGCCGCCCTCCGCCGCCTCCCTGGTTTGGATCTGTTGGTACGCTCTTTTTTGGGGTCAACGGCAGAGCAGGTTTTTCAGTTCAATAATCTCGCGTCGAGCATTTTGGTGGGCGATCGCCAACTGCCCCACCTCCATCACCTCCTCCAGGAAGCCGCCCAAGTACTGGATCTGACGCCGCCGGATCTCTACATCCAACAAAATCCTGTGCCCAATGCCTATACCTTTGCCATGCGGGGCCAAAAACCCTTTATGGTGATCCACACGGCCCTGGTCGAAATCCTCACAGAAGCAGAACTCCAGGCGGTTATGGCCCACGAACTGGGGCACCTCAAGTGCGAACATGGCGTCTATCTGACCCTGGCAAATCTGCTGATGCTGGCCACCAATGCCCTCCCGGTGTGGGGAAGCCTACTGTCCCAGTCTCTGCAAAATCAGATGTTGGCCTGGTTACGTTGTGCGGAACTGAGTTGCGATCGCGCTGCTTTTTTGGTGAGTCAGGATCCAAAAATTATGATGTCGGTGCTGATGAAATTAGCGGGAGGCTCGCCGAGTTTGGCCCCGTTGTTGAACCTGGATGCTTTCATGGAACAGGCCAAAACCTACGAACATTTGAGTCAAAATCAGTTGGGTCAACTGTTGCAGGAAACTCAAACTACCCAACTCACCCATCCCCTGCCGGTGGTGCGCGCCCAGGAAATCTGGCGGTGGGCGAGTTCCCAGGAATATTCCCTCTTGCTTCAAAACAGAGATTCAGTTTATAATCACAAAGGTTCATCCAAGGGCGGATGGCGAAATTGGTAGACGCACCACACTCAAAATGTGGCGACTTCGGTCATGGGGGTTCAAGTCCCCCTCTGCCCATCTAAAAATAGTTTTGAAGTATTTAAGCTTCTAGATACTGTCGGTAACGCTGCTGAAGTGAAAATTTTTCACCTTAAGGGCCGGAACCACGGTGCTGCCGTGGCGTTCTGGGGTGGCGATCGCCTCCACATCCCGGAGTAAATCGGGCAAAGATTGATTAAAACGTAGATTACAGATCGGGTAAGCGAGTTTGCCGTTTTCGATCCAAAAAGTGCCGTCGCGGGTCATACCTGTAAATTCGAGGGTTTGGGGATTCACTGCCTGCACATACCAAGCACGATTGATAAAAATTCCCCGTTCTGTCTGGGCAATTAAATCAGCGACAGTCTGGTCACTGCCCGTCATCACCAGAGGGAAAAGGCTTCCTGTGGGTTTCTGGCCGGTTTGCTGCGCCCAGTAACGGTCATAGCTCAGGGTTCTCGGAATCCCTTCAGTGGCGATCGCCAATGGATTACAGGGCAAACCCTGACTATCAAAAGCTCCGGTTTGTAACAGGGGATGGGTCGGATCACGGTATAGATTCACCAATGGGCTAAAAAGTTGTTCACCGAGGGGATGTTTGGCAAAATAACTGCGTCCCTCGGCGGCAGCCCGTGCCGACATATACCAAACTAAACGGGGGATCAGATTAGCAACTGCTCCGGCTCCCAGAACCACTGGGTAAGTACCAGGTTCAACCCGACGGGGATTTTGTGATCGCTTTGCCCGCTCCATGGTCGTCAGTACCATTTGCTCGATAGGCAACTCATCAATCCCCCAGGCCGTGCGACTCTGCCAACTGGAGCCATTACCAATTTTGGCCGTGTAACTAAATTCTGCCTGGGTTTGGCGATCGCCTGCCCGTAAGCCCACCGAATTTCCCAGGGCATACACCTTAGCACTGGTACTTAAAATTCCTGACCCGTTTACCCCGGCTGCCTCGCTCCACTGGCATACCTGCTGAATTAATTCCCCCCGCTGTAAAGGCGATCGCTGCAACGTTGCGGCATCAAATTTTGCCGTCCGCGCTGCGTACACTTGTTTCGCTAAAAGCGGTACCCATTCAGGATCCTCTGGGGCAAGCCTCGCTAAATCTTCACTCCGCCGTAATGCCACCTGGATCTGCTCCCAGTCTTGTTCGACGGTGGTGACACTGGCACTACGGGAGCCGAAAGAACTTGTAATTGTTATTTCAAACTGATTTTTCTGCAAATTTTGTCGAATTTGGTTCTCCCCAAATCGGCCTAGGGTAGATTCCCGTTCGGCGATCGCCACCATTACCCCGTCCGATTCCGCCGCCCGAATAATTTTTTCAATCCAGTCAAAGGCCTGAGCTTGGGAAATTAATTGCGATGCCGTCGCTACCATGTCGAGTGCTGTCCATTGAAACTTTTTCTATTAAAACAATAAAAACCCTTCCACCGCAGTCGATAGAAGGGAGAATGCTTGGCGGAAAATATTTAGGTCATCTAAATGAATAGCCGCTCATTGAATCTGTTGGCTCAATACAAGACTTACTCTGCCCAGGCCGTATGGAAAAACTCACCCCGGGATTTATCGGTTCGTTCGTAGGTGTGGGCCCCAAAGTAATCCCGCTGGGCTTGGGTCAGATTTTGGGGTAAACGCGCCCGACGATAGCTATCAAAATAATCTAACGAGGCGCTAAAAGCTGGTACTGCAATCCCCAATTCATTTGCCGCCAAAATAACTGTCCGCCACGCAGTTTGGCGATCGATAATTGACTGTTTAAATTCCGGCGCCAGTAACAAATTCGGCAGATTTGGATTTTCCACATAGGCCGCCTTAATCTTGTCGAGGAAGCCCGCCCGAATGATACAGCCCCCCTTCCAGATCCGCGCCGTTTCACCGAGGTCTAGGTTGTAGCCATACTCCGCTGAAGCTTTACCCAGCAGGGCCATCCCTTGGGCATAGGAACACATCTTCGAGCAATAAAGCGCATCCCGTACTTGGTTAATAAAGGTTTTAATATCACCCCGATAAACGCGCTCCGGTGAGGGTAACTCCAAGGATGCGGCTTTCCGTTCATCTTTATAGGCTGACATCACCCTTGCATTCACAGCGGCATAGATCGTCGGAATTGGCACACCCAACTCCAGGGAACTCACCACTGTCCAGCGTCCAGTGCCCTTTTGCCCTGCACTGTCGAGGATCAGTTCTACCAGGGGCTGATTGGTTTCAGGGTCAATTTTTTTAAAAATATCAGCGGTAATCTCAATTAAGAAAGAATTGAGCTCATCGGTTTGATTCCATTCCGTAAAGACCTCATGGAGTTCCGTATGGTTTAGCTTTGCGGCGTTTGCTAAGAGATCGTAGGCTTCGGCGATCAGCTGCATATCACCGTACTCAATGCCATTGTGCACCATTTTGACGTAGTGACCTGCACCGCCTGGCCCAATAAAGGTAACGCAGGGGCCATCATTGACCTGGGCGGCAACTTTTGTCAGGATCGGTTCGAGCTCCCTATAAGCGGCTTCTGTTCCACCGGGCATCAGACTAGGGCCGTTGAGGGCACCTTCTTCGCCACCACTGACTCCCATACCAACGAAACCTAAACCTGTGGCTTCGAGATCCTTGGTGCGACGTTCAGTGTCTTCATAGAGGGAATTACCGCCATCAATGATCATGTCGCCTTCTTCTAGAAGCGGTTTGAGGTCATTGATTACATAGTCAACGGGAGCCCCGGCTTTAACCATCACCAAAATTTTGCGGGGACGTTCGAGGAGTTGGACAAATTCTTCGAGGCTATAGGCGGCTTTGATGTCCTTGCCGACGGCGCGGGTCGCCATAAATTCTTCTGTTTTGCTGGCGGTGCGGTTGTACACGGCAATCGGGAAGCCATTACGTTCAACGTTGAGGGCTAGGTTTTCGCCCATTACCGCGAGGCCGATGACGCCAAAGGTTCGTTTAGTCATATTGAGTGTTGAGTTGTTTTTCTAAGCGTGTGAGGTCTTCTTTTCTTTTACGTTAGCGTGTGGGTCTGATCTTGCTCAGAATTCGGTCATTATTTGTCGTGTTTCTTAAATATCGATCAAGGATCTGTGAAAAGTTCTTCAAATTATTGTGAGTTCGTGACGGTTTAAGGTTGATTTAAGACTTCACTATGGTGGTTTTGCCTTTTTTAAAACGGTGATTATCTCGGTTTATCAAGGCTTTAGGCCATATTTTTCTAATTTTTAGTTTATCGTTGCGACCAAGATCAATGGAAGAAAATACGGAAATAAATGTCACCAAAAGGCCTATAAAGTCGACAGATTCCATACATTATTGTTTTGAGTTGAAGCAATTTTTATTGGAAAAGTTTATCGAAAAATATTTCTTATTCTGGTTGGGGGTAAGAGTCCCAGAGGGCTGTTTTTTGGCGTAGGCTGCCGAAGTTATCACGGCCAAGGATCAGGTGATCAAGGAGGGGAATGCCGAGAATTTGGGCAGATTGTAGTAAGCGTTCGGTGAGTTGTAAATCTTCGGGGCTGGGATCGACATTACCGGAAGGATGATTGTGGGCGATGATCAAGCGGGTGGCTCCATGTTTGATGACTTCGCGGAAAATTTCCCTGGGATGGGCTAGGGTTTCGGTGGCCAAACCAATGGTAACAACCCTCGTGGCGATTAGGGTATTTTTCACATCGAGGCAGAGGACGGCAAAGCGTTCTTGGTCTTGCCACATGAGATCATTGCTGAGGGCGATCGCCGCTGCTTCGGGACTATCAACGATGATTTTTTCGCTGGGTTTGGCCTGGAAAATTCGTTTGCCAAGTTCGATCCCGGCGAGGATCTGGGCAGCTTTGGCAAGGCCCACTCCGGGGATGCTGGTCAGTTCCTGGGGGGTCGTGTGGCGCAACACATCAAAGGGATCCCGCTTACCCTGGCTGCAGGTTTGCAAAATAAATTGGGCAAGGCCGACGGCGGAGAGGTTGCGGTGGCGATCGCCAGTGCTGATCAAGATGGCAATTAATTCGGCATTGGATAAATATTTGGCCCCCACTGCCACCAGGCGTTCGCGCGGTCGTTCGCTAGCGGGAATATCTTGGATCCGGGGGCTGTAGTTCATCTAGTTCTTAACAGATCAATGCACACAACTTGACGATGGGAATTTCATTATTCGTTAGTCTTGGTGACCTCGATGCGATCGCCTGCTTGCAGATTAATTTCCTTCGCCAAACCGCCCCGAATTTCAATCACTTGATCAATATTGACGGTCGTTGGCGGCCCATAGGTGGGACAAGGATCATTTTCACAAGGGGGGACATCATGGGCGATCGCCTGCACGACTCCCTCCCGGAGAAAAATCATATCCAGATTGATCAAGCAATTTTTCATCCAGAAACTGACTGGACGGGCGGGATCAAATTCAAATAACATCCCCCGATTATCCGGTAAAAATTCCCGATACATCAGTCCTAACCGCTGTTGTTCTGCGGTTTCTGCAACTTCTAACCCAAACCGTTGCTCCGATCCCACGATCTTGGCCGTTGCCGTAATCGGGAGCATTTGCCCCTGGGGTCTGGGGGCGGATTGGCTTACCGGGGTCTCACTGGGAGGCGTACTGAGGCCAGAATCATCAACCGGAAATGGGACACACCCAACCAAGACGGTGCCACAGAGAGCCAGACAAAGACGGGAAGTAAAAGACATGGTGCTTAGTTAAATGGTGGAGATCGAAGGGAAGTAGTTGCCAGGCATTTTAAAACCTAGGGATCTTTTTTGAGGACATAACCGACTCCCCGCACAGTTTGAATTAGGCGTTTCTGGCCTTTTGCTTCAATTTTAAGGCGTAAATAACGAATATAGACTTCAATCACGTTAGATTCCCCTTGAAATTCGTTGCCCCAGACATTTTCAAGGATTTGCTCCCGTGTTAAGACCTGTTGGGGATGGGACATCAAATATTTCAACAGTTCAAATTCTTTGACTGTTAGTTCAATGGGACGGGGCGAGTCGCTACTTTGGCCTGGCGATCGCCACACCTGACGGGTATTGAGATCTAAGATTAAATCCCCAAAAAAAAGTTGCTCCCGTTGGCCTGTTTGGGGCTGGAGATAAATTTCGAGGAGTCGTAAAAAGCGTTCCTGTTGGTAGGGTTGCAGCACATAATCATCGGCACCCGCTTCCAGGCAGATCACCCTTTCCTCAACGCGATCCTGGGTCACCAGAAATAAAATGGGCCGCACAAATTGCGCTTTGCGGAGACTGCGACAAAAGTCGATCCCCCGTTGTCCCAGGAGGGGATAGTCCACAATTACCATGCCTGCTGGTAACTGTTGGAGGCGTTGTTGGGCTTGCTCTACCGTTTCAACGGTAATGGTTTGATAGCCGAGATCGGCAAGATCTAGGGTGGCCCGTTGTGTAAACTCTTGATCCGTCCCAACGAGGAGAACATAGGCTAAACCATCGGCGGCATATTGGCTTTGGGGCATATCAAGCTATCGAAATCTTCCGAACAAAGAAAAATAAATGTGGCTAAATAAAAAAGCTCAAGGGGTAATCTTTTTGATTCTAGAAAGGCTCAATTTAGGGAAAGACAAATTTTCATGAATCTTTGCTTCTGATGCCATTTCCCTAAAGAACTTTGCGGGATGTGGGTTTTGCCACATGGGGGAGTCCCCAGCCCAGCTTCTCCCGGAGGATTCGGAAAAATTCAGGTCGGTGGAGGCGCACAAAGCGGGCATTGTAAGGCGATCGCTCTAAATGGACTTGATCCTCCGGCAAGACATAGGCCCCACCGTTACCATCGACGACCATCACCAAGCGGTGGGACGTTGCCGGAAAAATATTCACCGGTTCTGTGTCCGAAAAGACGAGGGCCCGGGACGCGAGGGAATGGGGACAAATGGGGGCGAGCTGGAAAACGGGCACATCGGGGGTAACGACGGGGCCGCCCGCACTGAGGGAATAGGCCGTGGAGCCGGTGGGGGTTGAAATCATAATGCCATCGGCGGCAATATCAACGGGGGCATGGCGACCAATCTGGATTTCAAAGTGGCACATCCCGGCTAGGGGTTCCCGGTGGAGCACCATTTCATTGAGACTGAGGGCTTCCCAAAGGAGTTCCCCGTCGCGGAAAAGCTGCACGGTAATCATCGAACGGTCTTCAATTTCGTATTCTCCGGCTAAAAGCTGGGCGATCGCCTCATCGAGGTGCTGGAGATACATTTCCGTCAAAAATCCGAGGTGTCCCGTATTGACCGTCAGCAGCGGGATTCCCTTTGGGGCAACCTGGCGTGCGGCTGACAAGACTGTGCCATCTCCCCCCAGAACCACGGCAAACTGCATATTTTCATCGAAGTTGGGGGGCACCAATTGCTCAATTTTGGTGTGACACACGGGCTGTTGGTGGCCTGTTTCCTGGGTTGGCGGACATTCTGCATAGCCAAGTAGACCGCCAAATCCAGTGGCCGTAAACACTTCCCACCCTTTATTCCTCAAGGTTTTGGCTAATTCCTGAGCGACTTGGCAGGCAATGGGTTTGATGTCGTTATAGATAATGCCGGCTTTGGGCACAAGTAGAAGTGTCCTACAAACTTAAGGATATAAACAATAGGGTATCACTCAAACCGTTTCCCTTAATACCTATACGGTTGGCGATCGCCACCAATGAAACGTCAAGTTTTTAATTCTTCAGCAGCATCCCCCAGGCCTCACTCCAGGGGAACACAACTGTAGTAAAACGTCCCTAAAACGGTGTCCGAATATTCGGCTTTTTCTTCCCGTTTTTCTTTTTGCCCTTATTTTTCTCGTAGTCAATTTCCTTCAGCTTTTGCATAATGCGGCTGAAGTATTCCTGTAAATAACTTTCGAGGGTCGTTGTTTCGGCGGGATCAAGCCCAAAGGTTTTGTAAACATCTTCCATCGGCGCGTCCAAAGGCTTACCCGTGGCCATTACTTCTGCAAAAGCCAAGCGATCCGAAGCATTTTGCCCCCATTGGAAAAAGCGGCTGACCCGGCGCATTAACCGCAGAAAACCCAGGGATAGTCGGGCGATACTGGCAGTTTGGCCAGAATAACGCTCACAAATGGCGATAATTTCTTCCCCTTTCCAAGCCCGGGTGCCCACCACTGGAAATGTTTGTTTTTCCGTGGCCGGAATTTTCACCGCCTGCACCGCAAACTTCGCAATGTCCTGGGTATTCATGTAGGCGATCGGCGAACTTTCCCCAGTGATCCAAACCGCTTGATTTTCAAGAATGGGAATCGCGTATTGGGCAATCAACCCCTGCATAAACCCACTCAAGCGCAGGATTGTATAATTCATGCCCGCTTCCTTGAGATATTCCTCGACGCAATATTTTGCATCCATCAAAGGCACATCACGGTGCTGCTCTGCATTAAGAATTGAAAAGAAAATAAATCGCTCAACCCCAGCTTCCTTGGCGGCTTGGATCAGGTTTACTTGCCCTTCCCAGTCAACTTCCTTAACACCAATAGAATCCGTTGCCCGGGCCGTGGCAGCATCAATGACAGCATCAACCCCTTCTAGGGCTGGAAGCAAAGACTCGGGCTGGCATAAATTTCCGCCGATTAATTCTGCGCCCCACTCCTTGAGAAAGGAAGCTTTACGGGGATTCCGGACGAGACAACGGACTTGATGTCCTTCATCCAATGCCCGTCGCGCGACTTGCCTGCCTAATGTGCCAGTAGCACCGACCACCAGTAAATTCATTTAAATTCCGGTTAAGTAACGTTTTTTTAAGATTCTATAGAATTTTATCAGAAAGCGATCGCCCCCTCCCCCCATGCAGAGAAAAAGGCCGCCCCATCCGCCAGATCTTTTTGTCTACAATCAAGGCAGTCACCATGGTTAAAAATTAAGTCCTATGTTTTTTGGTTTGCTCGGTAAAAAGACCCAGATGCCTACGCCCCAGGAGGCTTTACCCGGTCGTACCCAAACAATGCCTATCCCCGATCAGCATTTCGTCAATGGCAATCCCATTGCTCCCCCCTTCCCCGCAGAGATCGAACTTGCGATGTTTGGTCTGGGCTGTTTTTGGGGGGCAGAGCGCAAATTTTGGCAAACCCCCGGCGTTTTTAGTACAGCGGTGGGCTATGCGGCTGGCCACACCCCCAATCCGACCTATCAGGAAGTTTGCTCTGGGATGACGGGCCACAATGAAGTGGTTCTTGTTGCCTATGATCCTAAGCAAGTGTCCTACGAGACTCTCCTCAAAGTTTTTTGGGAAAGCCATAATCCCACCCAAGGGATGCGCCAAGGTAACGATGTGGGCACCCAGTACCGTTCTGGTATTTACACCTACTCCGAGGCCCAGAAACAGTTGGCCCAGGCGTCACTAGGAGCTTACCAAGATGCTTTAAAGGCCGAGGGTTATGGCGCGATCACGACGGAAATTTTGGAGGCACCGGAATTTTATTACGCGGAAGAATACCATCAGCAGTATCTCGCGAAAAATCCAGGGGGCTACTGTGGCCTCGGTGGTACAGGGGTCGGCTGTCCCGTGGGTCTCGAAGCTAAATCCTAGTGACCTTCGGATCGCATAATTTTTGAACATCAGGGGCTTGGGTAAAATAGCCCCTTTTTTTTATTTTTCACCGCAGATTTAGGACGCCTCTGGGGTCGGTAACTCAAACGTCAGTTGGACATAGTTTGATTCCGTTTGGTGCCGAGTTTCCTGAAGCTTAGCCAGGTATTTTTGGCAGTCTTCTTGCCAGAAAGCGGAGGTGCCTGGGCAATTTTGGTCGGTTTGTAGCCAATGTTGGAAGACCGTTTGGCGTTGATCCTGGGGCTGACTGATTTGGTAAATACGGGTGCGTTTTTTCTGGATGGTGGTGATCTTGAGGTATTTCAGTTCAAGGCCGAGTAGTTCGAGGAAGCGACGCAGAATCATGATCGGGGTAGAATTTTTCGCGAGGCCAATGCCAACGGTGGTCTTGATGGCGTCTCGATTTTCTAAGGCGATCGCCGCCAGTCTTTGCATCTCTGGGTCGAGGTTGTGGAGCGGTCGATTTGTCTGGGCGAGGAGGGTGGTGATCCCCAAAATTTCCATGGTGCCGATGATTGCCCCCATTTGGGAGTGGTTAAAATCAGGCTGGAAAATTTGTCCGCCGCCCTGTTGCATCAGGTGAGTGGCGATGAGGGCATCTCGATCCGCCAGGTAAGGGCGACCCAGGGTCAGGAAATAGTGACGCCGCAGCTTTTGGTACCAGTGGTCGTCATCTTTGGCCACTAGGGAAGCGGTGACGGGGAGATTGTAGCGTTTCTGGAGTTCGTATTTGCGGAGTTGTTGTCGTTCAGAGGGGCTTTTCAGGAGTTTCTTTTTCAGGCGTTGGTAGTCTTTGGTACTCAAGGGGGTTGCCTGGGCGATCGCCAAACATTCTGCTTGGTAGTTGGTATCGCGAATGGAATTAATCGCCGTAGCCAATTGATTATCGGGTTGGCTTTGAGTCGCCGTCGTTTTGCGGTGTTTTGGCACTGCTGACAATTGATGTCCTTCCCGCTGAAGATGGGCGAGCACGGCCTCGCGGTAGTTCACCATGCCCGCATTAATCCGCACCGCAAATTTGGCCCAACACAGAAGGGATTCGGCCTGAAAAGCAGTGTCTAAATCATCAAGGGCGATAAAGTCAGACTGTTGCAGCAGACGGATATTCGTTTGGGTGAGCCTTTGACTGGAGGTGAGTAGTGCCGGAATGGAAGTGGCCCCATTGCCGACGGTGTTAAAGCCATATTTGGCTACCCAGAGATGACGCGGAATATTTTCACGGACTCGACTCAGGGCCTGGCAGATGGAATTGACCGTTTGTACCCCCTGGGCGATCGCCCACACCGAGGTGAAATGTCCCTGCAAATCGAGACTAATCCCCGTTTCCACAGCTGGACTCGCTAAAACCACATCATACTGGGCGAGGGTTTGGTTAATTTGGCCCATGGCACCGTAGGCAGGATGTTCAGGATCCGCCAGGGATTCCGCATCAAGGCGGAGAATTTTGCGGTCAGGAAACTGATTTTTGAGGTAAATTTCGAGGGTCGAAGTGCTCCATTGGCTCTTGAGTTTTTGGGCAGATAGACAGATAAAAGGCCGCCCGCCCCCTTGGATATGTTGTACCAAGTCCTTGACTAGCCGTTTCGGTGTGCCATCGGGATAGTGATTGAGGGTGTAGTGGGTGGTGGTATCCGCTTGCCAGGTATTTTCAATGAGATAGGGCTGGAGCTTCTGGCCTCCCAGGGTCAGGAGATAGTCAATGGAAACATCGCTCAAGTCGGCATCACTGATGTAAATTTGACCCTCGCCGACAAAGACATTTTGCAGCAGGTGCTTGAGGCTCTGGAGAATATTGACCCGGTTATCGCGACAGGTGCTGGAATTTAACCCGTGCCATAGCACTTGTTCTACTTCGTCAAAAATAATCAGGGCATCGCCCCAGTGATGGGGATTGAAACGGGCCTGGGATTTGCCATGCAGAGAATCAATGCAGAGGCCATAGCCATTAATTTTTAGGTTGGGTTCCTTGGATCGATCTTTGCCCCGGGGAAGATCACGGATGTAGTCGAGGCCAAACCGCTGACAGAGTTCTTCAACGAGACGAATGCGGTGCCCAATCACAAGGACGGGCTGTTGGCGGGCGATCGCCCCCGCAACAACTGATTCTAGCCAACGGGTTTTGCCCGTTCCTTTAGGAGATTTGAGCGCAATTAACTTGGCTGCTGGGGGAATTGTTAACTGCTCCGGGAGATACCGCTGGTGGAGGGTTTGATGGCGGGGATAGGTGAGTTGTTCAAGGTCTTGGGCTTTCCAAAGATCGAGGCTGGGAGCGTTTTGGAAGGCAGCTTCAAAGGCGGCTTGACCTTGGTTCGCAATGAGATCATCTACCCCTTTCCCGGCACGACGGTTCCAGGTGATCACCTTGACGGGACAACCCGCTTGTTTAAGCAAATAACCTGTTTTCCGGATGGCACTGCGCACGGCCCGGATGGTGGTGGGTTTTTCGTCCTGGTCAAAGGCAATGTAAATGGTGCGCTGCCCGTGAATCAGTTTTTTCAGTTGGGGAATCAGTCGAGATTGGCCGATGCGGTGGCCAAATTCATCCTTGGGTGTCCGGATCGCGCCATAAATACCCGGTAGGGCGATCGCCCCGTAGCCGGCACTGAGGAGGGAGCCTGCTTTTTTTGCCCCTTCAGTAATAATCAGGGGAATTTGGGGATGTTCCTTGAGCCATTGCCAAAATCCCCCATCGGGTTGGGTATCGTCCCAATCGTCTTGGCTAAATTCTAGTTGATGGCGGCGGGCCACCCGTTCCCACACATGGGGCGGCAGGCGTAACGCAAACAGGCCCGTACTCGTTTTCGGAGGGTGTTCGTACTTGATGGGTTTGCCTTTTTCTGGATTGACACGGGGTTGTTCCGGTTTGAAACAGCCCCAAAGGTCAGCCTTTCCCGTCAAAATATCGACGCCAGAACACCACCAGCCCCCGGCCTCGGTGTGTTGATAGCGCTGGAGGTAACTGTCCCCCAAACGACCATCATTTCGTCGGGGCAACGCCTCTGAATATAGCAAATAATCCAAAGGGCGATCGCCCTCTAGGGAAATAACATTCAGTTGGATGAGTTCAGGATCAACACAGCTTTGCTGCCATTCTTGAACATGATCCATGGGTTGCACCTCAGACGCTAGATGTAGAGTAACTAAGCATACTCCACTCTATATCTGGTGCGCAACTTTATTTTTAAAAAAATCTTAAGCAAATCTTAAGGCCGTAAATCCAGGGAAGTTGAGCCTGGGATCTGGGGAGTGATCGCCACCGCAACAAGATTTGTAACGGCATTTTAAAAGGCGATCGCTGACACCGAGGACTTGGGAGTTTAGCTATCCTGGGCGGGGCGGCTCGGTCGCTCAGTGCTGGCCTGTTTTTCGGGGATCACAATCGTCCCAGTACGGAGTTGTTCGTCGAGCAGTTGGATCGCCTTGGCATATTGCGGGTCAGCCATTGTACCAATTTTTGTGCGATCTTCTTGCAATGTTTCTTGATCAGCTTCATCAAGTTCCACGATAAAGTCCGGCGCAATGCCTTCTTTATTGATATCCCGACCAGAGGGGGTCAAATATTTGGCGACCGTCACGGCAACCCCAGAATCATCCCCTAGGCGACGGACAGATTGGACTAGGCCCTTACCGAAGGTTTGCGTCCCTACAAGTACCGCCCGTTGATTGTCCTGGAGCGCGCCGGAAAGGATTTCGCTGGCACTGGCGGATCCCCCGTCCACTAAAACGATCAGGGGTTTATCTGTTAGGGCGCGGTCACTGGCCTCCTGGCGATCCACTTCCCCGACACGGTTTACCGTCGAAACAATCCCACCACCATCAAGCCACATTTGGGCAATGTCAATGCTGGCATAGAGCAATCCCCCAGGATTAGAACGCAGATCTAAAACGTAGCCATCGACATTTTGGGATTCTAGATCGGCGATCGCCTCGCGCATCTCTGCCGTCGCCTGGGCACTAAATTGAGTCAGACGAATATAGCCCACATCCCCAATGGGACTCTCATTAATCCGTGCCTTTACCGGATGAATCTGAATCACTTCCCGGACAATGGGAAATTCTAATACTCGCTCATCTCGGCGAATAGTGAGGGTGACCTCCGTACCCCGTTGACCCCGGATCAAATTCACCACATCGTTGAGTTCCATCCCTTCGGTGGGTTGCTCATCCACAGCAACGATCACATCTTGGGCCATAATGCCCGCTTCAAAGGCTGGCGTCTCTTCAATGGGCGCAATCACGACCACCTCTTCTGTATCTTTATCTTTGGCGATCTGAATGCCGACCCCGGTCAACTCACCGGACGTATCAACCTGTAAATTTTCAAAATCTTGGGGGGGCATAAACCGGGTGTAAGGATCTCCCAGGAGATCTAACATTTCCCGAATTGCATCGTAGGCTTCGTCCGTATTGGCATAGTCTTTGCTGAGAAACTCTTGCCGCACCTGACGCCAGTCATTTTGGTTAAAGGTCGCATCAACGTATTCTTTGTTGATGACATACCAAACCTCGTCCACAATTTCCTTTGGGCTGTCTTTGAGGTAGGCTTGACTTTTAGAGTAGTGCAGCCCTGCCCCTGTAACCGCCACAGTGGTTAACACTAGAGCTGTTGCACCGAGTACAAAGGGTTTAGAGTTTGACATGGAAGGCTTCAGATAATTAGTAAATTGGGACTGCCCCCATCAATAATTTGCACGACAGCCACTATACCTATGCTAATGCAGCAAACTTAAAATCGGGAAGAACAATGAAGATTTCCCGGTTAGATCAGCATTATTTATGGTGGCTAAAAATAAAGACGAACCAAGGTTCGCCCAAAAAAATTAGCAGCTTGATTGTGTTGAATATCTCGGCCTAGGCCAATCCAGGTACGGCAGGATGGAAGAAAAAGGCCAATCCGAGCACTGTATAGGTCGCTAGCAACAAGCTTCCTTCTAACCAGTTGGAGTTGCCGTCAGAACTAATGGAGTTGGCAATCAGTACAGCCACGGCCACGGCCACCAGCTCAAAGGGGTTAAAGTCAAGATCCATCGGTTGACCAATGACCCAACCAGCAATCACTAAGACTGGGGCGACGAAGAGGGCAATTTGTAAACTAGAGCCAACGGCTACGGACACAGACAGATCCATTTTATTTTTTAGGGCAACGGTAACAGCGGTGGCATGTTCTGCGGCATTACCGATGATGGGCAGGAGGATCACCCCTGTAAAGAGAGGACTGAGGCCAAGGCTTTCGGTGGCTGCTTCGAGGGAACCGACTAGGAGTTCCGACTCAATGGCAACGGCGAGGGTAACAATCAGTAGGACTCCAACCCAGAGCCAAAGGTTAACTTTTGCCTTAGCTTCTTCTTCTGTTTCCCCTTCTTCTTCGATTTCTGCGACCCCCACATCATATAGATAGGAGTGGGTTTTCATCGAGAACAATAAAGTGAGGCCATAGACCAAAATGAGCACAATGGCTACGGCAACGGAAAGATTTTGAAGAGTTGCTTGGCCGATACCAGCGGAGGTGTACTCTACGGCGGTGGGAATTAAGATCGCAATTACCGCCAAGTTCATGGACGAAGCATTAAGGCGGGCAGCGGTGGGCTGAAAGTCTTGTTCTTTGAACTTGAGGCCACCCAGGAGCATTGCAAAACCCATCACCAGGAGCAGGTTACTAATGATTGATCCGGTGATCGTGGCCTTGACGACATCGACTAGGCCGGACTTGAGGGCGATAAAAGCCAAAATTAATTCGGTAGCATTACCAAAGGTGGCATTGAGCAGACCACCGAGGTTGGGGCCGACGACAACGGCAATTTCTTCGGTGGCTTCTCCCATGAAAGCGGCGAGGGGCACAATGGCGATCGCCGCTGTGCAGAACACAGTCACGGGACTCCATTCAAGGAAGTGGCCAGCCAAGGAAATTGGGATAAAAACGAGCAGGGCCAGGAAAAGATTGTTTTTGTTTAGCATAGAGACGTAAGGGTTGCGCTAGTGTCCAATATAGACGCGAAACCAAGAATCCGCGCCCCTTTCGGCAGAGATTCCCCAAGGCGATCGCCTCGACCCTTGATACTTGCCCTAATACGCGACTTTAAACCCTAAAAATATAGGCAATGGAGAATATTTCGTGAGAAAAAAAATCTCCCTTGATGGGAGATGTTAACAATTAAATTACTCTCTTAAGGAATAGGAATCAGGATAGAAATTAGGCCGGCATCCCCACTAACTTGGCGCTGAGATCCCAAAGGACATCTGCTTTGTTGTCATCGAGAGCTTCATCAGAAACTTCTTGCATAAAGGCTTCCCGTCCTTGCTGTTGGCGGTTTCCCCAACTCCAGTAAACACCAGATACATCGAAGCCAGAATCCGCAACAACTTTAGCGAGACGTTCTCCGGCCACTTCTTCAGTGACATAACCCCCGGTGATATTTTTTTGGAACCAAGGGAAGATCTTCCGAAATAGACCATAGTGATTTCTAAAGAGGCCCGTTTCGGCAACGCAACCCGGATAGAAGGAATTGAAGATAATCCCGGTGTCTTTGTGATAGCGGTTGTGGAGTTCCCGCATGGTGAGAATATTGCAGAGTTTGCTGTCTTTGTAAGCTTTACCGGGTTTAAAGATTTTGCCGTCGATCATGGCAACAGGGGGCTTAAAGCCAGCGGCCATTCCCTGGAGATCCCCAAGGTCGGGGGGCGCAGGAATGGGAATTTTACCACCTACTTCTTTCGGGTTCGCGGTGACAGTGCCGAGAATCACAAGGCGTTTGTCTGCAGCGGGGGAATTTTTGAGGTCTTCCAACATCAGATTGCAGAGCAGGAAATGACCCAAATGGTTGGTGGCAACGCAAAGTTCATAACCGTCTTTGTTGCGTTGGGGTTCCTTGGCGAGGGGCAGATAAACCGCCGCATTACAAACTAGGGAGTTTAGGGTTTTACCCGTTGCCCGAAAATCGGCGACGAATTTACGGACGCTATCGAAATCAGCGAGATCAAGGTGCATGATCGTCCGACTGGCTTCGGGGATACCAACTTCTTTGGCGACTCGCTCGGTTTTTTCGAGGTTGCGGCAGGCCATGACCACATGCCAGCCTTTATCGGCGAGGGCTTTAGCCCCATAGAGTCCGACCCCGGACGAGGCACCAGTAATGATCGCTGTTTTTTGTTGATCTGTCATGATTCTATGCTTTGGCGGAAATTCATCACGTTAACTGCTTGTTGAAAATCTTACTATCGTTCTTTTCCCTTAATTTCAGGGGAATTCGTCGGGGGGAATTTGTCCTGGGAATTGGGCAAGCAGTACGGGAGGGCTGAATTGGGCAAAGGCTTATGCCATGGGGCGATCGCCTTTTGCGTGGGGGAACTGAAACGGCGATCGCCCAACTTTTAATATTTGTATCTCAATATTGCCCACTGCTTTACAAAGCCATATTTCTCGTAAAAACCTGGGGGAAAACTTTACTGAAATTTAGGGCCAATTCAGGCGGGTTTAGCTTCGCGCTCTAGAAGGAGGGTCACGGGGCCATCGTTGCTAATTTCCACCTGCATCATGGCGCCAAATTGTCCGGTTTCGATCTTCAGCCCACTTTGGCGCAAGAAAGCCACAAATTTTTCGTAAATCTGTTCGGCTTGATCTGGTTTGGCAGAACCACTAAAGGATGGTCGTCGGCCCTTACGACAGTCGCCATAGAGGGTAAATTGACTAACCACAAGGATTTCCCCTTGAATATCTTGGATCGAGGCTTGCCAGGGATTACCCTCAGGATCCGGAAAGAGGCGCAGATCAAGGCATTTGCGGGCGAGCCACTGTAATTCGGCGTCGGTGTCGGTGGGGGAAATGCCGACGAGGAGCGTTAAGCCTTGGTTGATTTGGCCGACAATGTGCTGATTGACGTTGACGTGGGATTGTTGCACCCGTTGGAGAACAATTTTCATCGGTTTTAGTAGAAGCCGGGTTGAATACTACAATGGAGGCGATTTGTGTAATGGGAGAACTTCAGTATGGCTGAGCGAAATGGTGGGGCCTTTGTGGGCGGTGTGCTCATTGGGGGCGCTGTGGGGGCGATCGCCGGTTTATTATTCGCACCGCGCTCTGGTAAAGATACCCGAAAAATTCTCAAAAAATCCCTCGAAGCGTTGCCAGAACTGGCGGAGGATCTCTCGGATAGTCTACAACTCCACGCCGATCAACTCTCGGAAACGGCCCGTCGCAATTGGGAAGATACGCTGCAGCGGTTACAGGAGGCGATCGCCGCTGGGATTGAAGCGAGCCAAACCGAAGCCCAACGCCTCGATGCCGAAGAAGAGGAACTCCTTCCTGTCCAAGAGATTGACCCGTCCCAAAATTAAACCGTTTCATTTACAGTGCAAGATCCCCTTTTTTGGCTACTCCTGTCTTTTTTGCTCGTTGCCCTCAGCCTCACTGCTGTCCTCGCCGCTGCTTTCCCGGCCTTTTTGGAACTGGGACGGGCGGCCCGTAGCGCAGAAAAACTCCTCGATACCCTCAACCGAGAACTGCCGCGCACCCTCGATGCCCTCCGGCGTACGGGGGGAGATATTACGGAATTAACCGATGAACTCGAAGCTAGTTTTAAAAGTGCCCGGGGGATTCTCCAGCAGACAGAAAAAGGACTGAAGCACACCCAACGACAAATTCAACAGGTGCAACGGGGGGGACGTAGCACTTGGACGGGATTCCAGACGGCTTGGCAAACGTTTTGGCGATCGCCCCGCAAAAAATCCAGGCGACGTCGTTAATTTTCCTTATTCTCTGATGTCATCGCCAAGGGAAATTTAGCCGTAACGGTAATAGGCAGCACAGGCTCCCTCGGAGGAAACCATCGGCGCACCAAGGGGACGTTCTGGGGTGCAGGTTGTGCCAAAGGCGGGACATTGCTTGGGTTTTTTTCGACCTTGCAGAATTTCGCCACTGATACAAGAAGAAGATGTTTGGGACTGGAAATGCGTCAAATCTAGCTTAAATTTGCGAGAGGCATCAAAGGCGGCATATTTTTCGCGCAAACCGAGACCACTCTGGGGAATTTCACCGATGCCACGCCAAGTGCGGGGCACAGTTGCAAAAATTTCGGTCACTAATTGCTGGGCCGTGGCATTCCCTGCGGCTTGGACGACGCGACGGTATTGATTTTCGATATGCGATCGCCCTTCCTCCAACTGTTTCACACAGAGATAAATCCCCTGCACAATATCCAAGGGTTCAAACCCCGTCACGATTAGGGGAATTTGGTAATTTTTGGCGATCGCCTCGTATGGTTGATAACCCATCACCGTGCAGACGTGACCCGCGAGCAAAAAACCCTGAATGGTTCGATCCGGGGCGGACAAAATCACTTCCATCGCCGGCGGCACTAACACATGGGCGACCAAGAGGGAAAAATTGGTTAGTCCTAATTTGGCGGCTTGGTAGACTGCCATCGCCGTCGTCGGTGCGGTCGTTTCAAAGCCCACCGCAAAAAAAATGACCTCTTTATCGGGATTTTCCTGCGCCAGTTTTAGGGCATCGAGGGGGGAATAAACCATTTTTACGGCTGCCCCCTGCGCCTTCACTGAGAGTAAATCGAGCCTTGTCCCCGGCACGCGCAACATATCACCAAAGGAACACAACACCACCTCAGGCAACTGAGCCAAGGCGATCGCCTGATCAATAAGTTCAGCGGGAGTAACACAGACCGGACAACCGGGGCCATGAATCAAGGTAATTTCGGGGGGCAACAGTTGATCGATGCCGTATTTAACGATGCTGTGGGTTTGTCCGCCGCAGATCTCCATGATTGTCCACGGACGGGTCACAAGGGCGGCGATCGCCTGCACATATTTCTGAACCGCTGCGGGATCGCGAAATTCATCAACAAATTTCATTCACTATCCCCCCCCGCAAAGGACTCCATTTCCGCCAAAGTGGCAAGGGTTTCTGTTGCCGCCACTTCATCCAAAACACTCAGGGCAAACCCCGCGTGAACCACTGCATAATCCCCTACTTGGGCTTCCGGCACATAGGCGAGGCTCACCTCCCGCACCACACCGCTAAAACTAACGCGACCCATTTTAAAAAGGGGGTCATCCCCTGTAATTTCTAAAATTTTTCCCGGCACAGCAAGGCACATATTTTCGCAATATTTTGATTGGATTGGCTACTGTTTATCCTAACGAATTTTTCGCCTTGATGTTATTAGTTTTAAGTTTTTTTATTAAGCTTTTTGTTGAGGCTCTTCTGGATGATTTTCCAACAGTAAAAATCAGATCGCTTGTCCAGCAACCACCATAATCTGCCCCAAGGCGATCGCCCCATCATTGGGCGGAAATTTCTGTGGGTAATAGACATTTGCCCCGCTAGATTCCAACTTTTGGATCGTTTTCTCTAATAAATATTTATTTTGAAAACAGCCCCCCGTTAAGACAATATTTTTTCGAGAATTAAAACCAAGCTTAAGGGTATGCAGATAAATATCAAAAATAATTTCTACCAAGGTATTGTGAAATTTTGCCGCAATAAAATTTTCAGGCAAGTCATTTTGTAAATCCTGAATAATACCCTGAAATAAACCATGACTATCAATCTCTAATATTGAATCATTTTTTGTGTATTGAAACTGATAAAAATCTGGTATTTGTAAACCATCAATTGAAAATTCTAAAGCCATCGCTGCCTGTCCTTCAAAACTTTCCCTTTGCCTTAAATCAAGCAGAGAGGCAACCCCATCAAATAAGCGTCCAACACCAGAAGTGAATGGCGTATTAATGTCTTTTTTAAAGATTAATAAAAGCAATTCCAATTCTGTTGCAGAAAAAGCCTGAATTGTGGGTAAATTTAACTTTTTCAATACCTGTAAATCATAAAATTGAGACAACAAACCTAAAGCACTACGGCGGGGTTCTCGACTCGCTTGATCTCCCCCCGGTAACGGAAACGGTTTAAAGTGGGCAATTTTTTCACAACCCTGTTTTGTCACCCAGAAAAACTCACCGCCCCAAATTGTGCCATCTTCGCCATATCCCGTCCCATCCCAAGCCACCCCTAACAGCGGCGATTCAAGCTGATGTTCCGCCATACAAGCATATATATGGGCATGGTGGTGCTGCACTGAAATCAAAGAAATATTCAGTTTCTGCGCGAGATTTTTAGCGTATTGTGTAGAGAGGTAATCAGGATGTAAATCACAGGCAATAATATCAGGTTGAAAGTCATAAATTTGACTTAATTTCTGCAATGTTTTTTCCATCGATTGTAGTGTTAATTGATTGGATAGATCACCAATATGCTGACTTAGAAAAATATGATTTTTTTGGGCGATCGCCACCGTATTTTTTAGATGTGCCCCCATTGCCAAAACACTTTTCGAGAGCGTTCGTTTTAAGGTGAGTGGCTCTGGCGCATAGCCCCGCGATCGCCGCAAAATTATAGGCGTATTGTTCATCACTTGCACCACTGAATCATCCACCGGACGCAAAATTCGGCGATTATGAATTAAAAAGCCATCGGCAATATTTTTGAGCCTCTCTAGCGCTTCAGTTTCCTCAATGCAAATGGGTTCATCACTGCGGTTACCACTGGTTGCAATGACTGGAAAATTCAGGCCTTTTAATAACAAATGGTGTAGCGGAGTATAGGGCAACATTACTCCTAAATTCGGATTGTGCGGCGCAACATTTTCAGCAAGATTAAATTCTTTTTTCTTCTGTAATAAAACAATCGGACTGGCTTGGGAAGTCAAAAATTCTTCTTCTAATTGTGGCAGAAAACAATCATTTTTAATGGACGGCAAATCAGGATACATCACTGCAAAGGGTTTATCAGGACGTTGTTTCCGATCTCGCAATTGTTGTACTGCTTTGTTATTTCTGGCATCGACTAATAACTGAAATCCGCCTAAGCCTTTTAGGGCGACAATTTTTCCATCACGAATATATTGAATTGCTGCCTCTAAAGGTGATTGATTTGTATTTTCTTGCCCTTGGCAATGACTCAAAAATTCAAGTTTAGGGCCACAAATTGGGCAGGCGTTGGGTTGGGCATGGAAACGGCGATCGCCGGGGTCTTCGTATTCCCGTTGACAGTCGGCACACATCGGAAAATCTGCCATTGACGTTAGGGGGCGATCGTAGGGCAGGGTTTCAATAATGCTATAGCGGGGGCCGCAATGGGTGCAGTTCGTAAAAGGATATTGATAACGGCGATTTTGGGGGGCAAAAATTTCTGCAATGCATTCAGAACAGGTAGCCAAATCGGACAAAATAATCGCTATTTTTTCCCCAGTTTGACTGGCATGAATTTCAAACTTTTTAAACCCAATAGGCTCCAAATATTGATATTTTAAAGCATCAATTTTGGCATGGGGGGGCAACTCTGTTTGCAGTTTTTCGAGAAATAAATTTAAAAGCGATCGCCCACCTTCTACTTCAATAGTGACCCCCGCAGCCGAGTTATTCACCCAACCAAATAAATTGAGTGCTGTCGCTAATTGGTAAACAAAGGGACGAAAACCAACCCCCTGCACTGTGCCTTGAATCTCTAACCTTAACCGTCGTTTCACAAGAAATTCAAGGAATTAATACAGGTTGCCCAACAATCATTTGATACTGGCTTTGAAGATAGTTTGACCAGTTATCCATGCCCTCCCCTGTGCGCGCCGATAGTTCAAAAACTTCTGCTTGGGGACACATTTTTTTGATATTTTCTAATGCCAAATTACGGTCAAAACCCACCACTTCAGCAATATCAATTTTATTAATAATGACAACATCAGCAGACTTAAACATTGTCGGGTATTTTAATGGTTTATCCTCCCCTTCTGTCGTAGACAGTAAGACAATCCTTTTATGTTCACCAAGGTCATAGGCAGCGGGACAAACTAAATTGCCTACATTTTCAATGATTAATAAATGAACACCATCAAGGGCAAGTTTTCGGGCGGCATTTAAGACCATTGCCGCATCAAGGTGACAAAGAGTTCCTGTAGTAATTTGGGCAACCGAAATATTATTTTTTCGTAGCCGTTGGGCATCGTTATCCGTTTCTAAATCGCCCACGATGACGGCTGAATTCAGTTTATTTTTTAATTGCTCAATGGTGCATTCTAATAATGCCGTTTTCCCTGATCCGGGACTCGAAACGACATTAATAACAAATAAATCTTTCGCCAAAAAATAGCCACGATTACGCTCAGCTAGACGATCATTTTTCGCAAAAATGGATTGATTAATATCAATGGCATGGCTATGGTTCCCATTGTGATCATAGTGATGGTGATGTTCATGGTCGTGGGGGTGATGATGGTCATGATGCCCGTGGGAATGATCATGGGCGTGGGTATGAATTTCCACAGGTTTTTCAACAGCGTTACAACCGCAATTTCCACACATAATTTAAATCACCTCTAAGGATTTTAATTCGACTTCTTTACCACTTAAAATATGTTGACTTAAACTACTACATAACGGACATTCATAAAATAAATCAGAGGGTGTAAAGGGGCGATCGCATTGGGCACAATAACAGGTCACAGGAACTGTTTCAATAATTAGTTGAGCCTGTTCGGCAAGGGTTCCGCCTGCCACCGCCTCAAAGGCAAAACTCAGGGCTTCTGGCACCACCCCACTCATTACCCCAATCCGCATTGTCAAACCTACAATTTTTGCAGCGTTTTTTTGCTCGGCTGAGGCACAGGCGATCGCCACGGTCTCTGTCATGATTGCGACTTCATGCATAACAATTATGACCTCTGCTGTTGCACCCATCGACGGAATTTTCGTAGAATAGTGGTGCGTCCTTCAACTTTACTATCTGCCAAAAATTGAGGTATGACTTGAATTAGATTCCAACCCGCAAAAATTTGACTATCACTAATGCTTTGATAATGACCATCAATTAAAACATTAATTTGTAAAGTATTTCGCTCAAATCGCCACAGTTCAGGAACGCCTAATGCTGCATAAATATCAGGATAGGTGCGAGATGTAATGTCAATTTCAAGGGCAAGATCAGGTGGAGGATCAATGCTTAAATCAATGCGACTTTTGCCCCGTATTTTTGCTTCATTCTTAATGTAAAAACATTGATCGGGTTCTAGTCCTTGGGATGTTTCTTTTCTAAATGTGGTAGAGCCTAAGCAACGAAATTCTATGTTGAGTTCTTCCAGTAATACTTTGATTAAATCACTAACAATTTCTTTATTATCTTCATGTTCGGCTAATGGAGTCATAATCTCTAAAAATTGATCTTTATATGCGATCCGAGCCGCACGATGTTCGCCTAAGTCTGTCAAAATTTGCTCGAATTCCTGCCAAGTAATATCCCGTAAGATAATATGCTGACCAGGGGGAACTTGAACACGTTTGAGTTCTAATAACATAACGTTTGGTTTGAGCTTTTAATCTATTATGACATTAAAAAATTGAATCACGGAAAAAAGGCGATCGCCACGGTTTCTGTCATAATGGCTACTTCATGCATGGTGTAAGTCGCTTTTGCAAAAGTTGAATTGCTTTTTGAATGGCATTTTTGGTTATTTCAGAATAGTTTTCTCCCAGTTTGAAATCTTGAGCAGGGATTAAAACTAAGTAAGCATCGGGCGCATAATGATAGATTTCTTGGGCTAAATTCAAAAGGCTTTTGGGGTCAACAAAATGTCCAAAATTGTGTTCATTATCTCTCCGTTGAATAGGTTTAATCGTTAAGGTCTCAACGGGAGCCGCATCGATAAAATAAACCTGCTCCACTTGTACCAAATCTTCCACTAATTCAGGGGTGAGTTGATGGGTGGCGATCGCCTTTATATTTTCCTGATTAAAAAAAGCTTCCGCAACCTTTTGTCCTGCCCCGTCGTCAGAACGTAAGGTATTACCATAACCAATAATTAGAGTCTGTTTCATTAACTGTCACGACGAATTTCTTTAACAAGAGAACCATCGGGGGAAATTAATTGTAAAATCATCGGCATTTGTCCGACGGCATGAGTTGAACAACTTAAACAAGGATCATAATTTCTAACCCCAGCTTCCACCCGATTTAAAATGCCTTCTGCAACAGTTTCACCGTGAATATAATGTTTGGCAATTTGGGTGACAGTGCGGTTAATGGCAAAGTTATTTTGTCCTGTCGCAATCACTAAATTTATCTTTTTAAGCAGTCCATTTTCATCCACTTGATAATGGTGAAATAGGGTTCCTCGTGGTGCTTCACTCACACCAACAGCTTCGGTTTGATTGACCCCCGCCTCTGCTTGTAAACGATTAGAAAATAAATCAGGATCATCAATCATCCGCTCAATTCTTTCGAGGGAACCTAATATTTCAATCAGTCTGGCATGGTGATAAACAAAGGAAGCCTGCACAATTCTGCCGTGCCGTTGTCGATATTCAATCAGTTCTTGATCGGCGGCTTCTGTGCCAAAATGTTCACAAATATTTAGCCGTGCTAAAGGCCCGACGCGGTAAACACCCGTTTCGCCAAAAAGTTTGTAATAGGGGGATTTTAAGTAGGAATCTTCCTGTAATTTTTCCCCAAGAAATTCACGGTAATTGTTCGGATCAAGGCGATCGCCCACAATATTGCCGTGGCTATCGATCATCCGCAAAATGCCGCCATAATGTTCCCATGCGCCGGACTCGCCTATTAAACCCAGATAAAGACTCGGAAAATTGCCGAAAACTGCCACTTCTTCCTGATGGGAGTCAAGAATTTTTTTAAATAAACTCAGGGCATTTTTAACGGTATTTTTTGCTTCCGGTAAACCCTCTTTAATATAAGTTTGTCCTTCTTTTGTTAACGGCGATCGCACACCACCGGGGATTGACCAGGCGGGGTGAACTTTTTGGCTCCCAAGGATTTTAATAATGTCCTGTCCAAATTTTCTTAGACGAATTCCACCCCGTGCTAAATCAGGATCAGCGGCAATTAAACCAAATACATTTCTCGTCTTTGGATCGCCGTCCCAACCAAAGATTAAATCAGGACTACTGAGGTGGAAAAAACTGAGGGCATGGGATTGGGTAATCTGGGCAAGATTAATCATTCGCCGTAATTTTTCTGCCGCTGCAGGAATTTTTACAGCTAATAATTGATCCCCTGTTTTTGAGGATGCAATTAGGTGACTGACGGGACAAATGCCACAGATTCGGGAAGTTAAGGCGGGCATTTCCCAGAAAGGACGACCTTCACAAAATTTCTCAAACCCCCGAAATTCCCCGACATGAAAACGGGCTTCATTGACTTCCCCTTGATCATCTAGATAAATGGAAATTTTGGCATGTCCCTCGATGCGCGTCACGGGATCAATAATGATTGTTTTAGACATTTTTTACTCCTAGATGATTTTTCAAACGAACGCTAAAAATGTGTTGATTAAAATAGTTTTTATTTTAACGAATTATGACTGTTAACCACTACACCAATTATCAACCATTAAATGATCGATGGCTTCTGGATTTTTTTCTAAATATTCTTCAAGGGCGGTTTTATTTACTTTTTGGGATTGTTGGTAGGCGGTTTCAGTTTGTAGTTCTTCCACCATTGCCCATGCTTGAATACAGTCACTCGAATCATGTCCTTTTTCTTGACAGATTAATTTTGCCTTTTGAATTGCGGCTTGCATTTCTGCGGCAAATAATAGTTCTTTGGGACGTTCTAGAAAATCACTTTTGCTAATTAAATCTTCAACGGTAATTATCCCTAAAAGTTTGTCAGTCATGACGGGGGCACTGTGCAAATTCCATTGACTAAATAAACGAGCAACATATTCAACTGCCAGATCGGGACTCACGAAAATACAAGGTTTGGTCATAATTTCATAGACGCGTATTGCCCTTGGATCACGACCATAGGCGATCACTTTACTGACGATATCGGTGGCGGTCAAAATGCCGTAGGCATCGTGAACATGGCGACGATCAACCATTAATACACGGGTTTTATTCACGCGCATACATTGGGTGGCACTGGCAATGGTCGCTAAACCTTTGATGGTCACCACATTGGGATTCATGATATCGGCGGCAGTCAGCATGGCAAATGTTTGGGACATAAAATCTAGCCGAATTTAATCATTTCTCGCCCGACCATCTCCGGCAATTTTCCTTCTAATAAGGGGGCGATCGCCGCTTTGATTCGGTCGGCATCGGGGGGGCAACCGGGGAGAAATAAATCGATATCAACGACTTCATGGATGGGCAAAACTCTGGGTAATAAGGGCGGCAAAATTCCTCCGATAATTTGTTGGGGTAATTGGTGTTCTTCAGTGAGTTCTTTATAGCCCCGTTCTAAAATGGTTTGGGCATCACCTTTTTGGTTACGAATGCCCGTGACATTGGTCGTTACGGCACAGTCCCCAAAGGCAATTAATAGCTTGGTATTTTGGCGAACTTTTTCTAACAATTCCAAATTTTCTTGGTTGGCAACAGCCCCTTCAATGAGACAAACATCGACATTTTCAGGGTAATCTTTGACATCGGAACCGACGGGACTAAAGACCACATCCACATATTTTGTCAACTCAATTAAAAATTCATCGAGGTCTAAAAATGACATGTGGCAACCGGAACAACCCGCCAACCAAATTGTTGCAAATCGAATTTTTTGTTGGGTTTCTTGCGCCATTATCTTGTCCACTCCCCTTTTGTGCGTGCGGTAATTAAAAATTCTAGTTTTTGGCGATCGCCGAGTTTACTGCCTACGGTGGCTCCCTTGCGGAAAATCGATCCCGTTGGACAAGCATCCACACATTTGCCACAACTCGTACAGGCATCCACCGCCCCCCAAGGCTGATTTAAACCAGAGACAATTTTCGATTCACCGCCCCGATTTGCCACATCCCAGACGTGCGCCCCCTCGATCTCATCACAGACCCGAACACAGCGGGTGCAAAGGATACAGCGATTATGGTCAATGCCAAATTGCTTGTGGGAAATATCCACCTCCCGTTTTGGATATTGGTACGGAAAGTGCGAATGATCCATCCCCACCTCCACCGCCATATCCTGCAACTCACAATTGCCATTCGCCACACAGACCGCACAAACATGGTTCCCTTCCGCGAAGAGCAATTCCACCGTCATCCGACGATATTCTTCTAATTTTTCTGTGTGGGTCTGGACGACCATTCCCTCCATCACCTCCGTCACACAGGCGGGCTGGAGTTTATTACTCCCCTCAATTTCCACGAGACAGAGACGACAAGCTCCCACATCGGAAACCCCCTCCAGATGGCACAGGGTCGAAATGTGAATCCCTGCATCACGGGCGGCTTCAAGGATCGTTTCCCCAGCGCGGGCGCTGATTAGCTGATCATTTATCGTTAAAGTTTTAACTGCCATAGTTTTGCGATTTTGCTTAAGGTTCTCTCTGCAAGAACTGCATGGGAATTTAAAAAAATTTAATCGGTATTACCCGCCACGAGGGACTCGTACTCATCACGGAAATAGCGCAGGGTACTTAAAATTGGATTCGGCGCACTCTGTCCTAACCCACATAAACTCGCGTCCTTGACCATGTGACAAAGTTGTTCGAGCAGTTCGATATCCTTGGGGGCAGCCTGTCCCTTGAGCATTTTGCTTAACAGTCCCGACATCTGCACCGTTCCGGCACGGCAGGGGATACATTTACCGCAGGATTCGCACTGACAAAATTCCATGTAAAACTTCGCCACATCAACCATGCTAGTGGCTTCGTCCATGACAATCATGCCGCCGGAACCCATCATTGTGCCAAGTTTGATCAAGGAATCATATTCGATGGGTGTATCAAGGTAGTCCGCCGGAATACAACCGCCGGAGGGCCCTCCGGTTTGGACAGATTTGACTGTGCCGCCGTCGGGGATGCCACCGCCCATTTGCTCGACAATTTGCCGGACAGGGGTTCCCATCGGCACTTCGATCAAGCCGTTGTTGGTAACTTTTCCGGTGAGGGCAAAGACTTTTGTGCCTTTGCTTTTTTCGGTGCCGATGCTGCTAAACCAGTCTGCCCCTTCACGGATGATCGGGACGATGTTGGCGTAGGTTTCAACGTTGTTGATTAGGGTGGGATGTCTCCACAGTCCGGACTGGGCGGGGTAGGGAGGTCTGGGTCTGGGGGTTCCCCGTCCGCCTTCGATGGAGGCAATTAGGGCGGTTTCTTCGCCACAAACGAATGCTCCTGCGCCAATGCGGATGTCGATGGTGAAGTTGAAGGGGGAATTAAAAATCTGGCTGCCGAGTAAACCTTTGCTCTTAGCCTGTTTGATTGCTTTTTCGAGGCGTTGGATCGCGAGGGGATATTCGGCCCGAATGTAAATATATCCGTGGTTTGCGCCCACGGCATAGCCGGCGATCGCCATCCCTTCAAGTACCCGGTGGGGGTCACTTTCCAGCACCGCCCGATCCATGAATGCCCCCGGATCCCCTTCGTCGGCGTTACAGACGACATATTTTTGATCCCCCGGCATTTTCGCGACGGTCGCCCATTTCAATCCCGTGGGATAGCCGCCGCCGCCACGCCCCCGTAGTCCGCTCTGGGTAATTTCTTCCACCACCGCCATCGGGGTCAGATCTTCGAGCACTTGGTGCAATGACCGATAGCCACCCTGCGCAATGTACGCCTCAATCCGTTCCGGGTCAATTTTGCCGCTATTTTCTAGTACCACGGGTTTTTGTAACGTGAAAAATGGCGCTTGGCGATCGCAAATTTCCAGCTTATTCGAGGGCGTTTCTCCCAATGCTACATCGACGATCTCTGGGGCAACTTCTGGCATCACCTGCTGAAAACAAGTCTCTTCGCTCACATCCACCAACGGCGCAAAGCCACAGAGTTTCATGCAACCGACGGGAACCACCTCCAGGCGATCGCCCAAATTTTTTTCTTTAATCCGTTTTTCCAGCTCCTCTTTTACCACCAAACTCCCAGAAGACATACAACCCGCCGCCGTACAACAGCGAATCTGAATTTTCCGATGGCTATCCTGTTCCGCCTCAGCAATTTCAAACAATTCCGCTAAATCCGTCATCTTTCCCGCAAATCCTGACTACAAATAAAAAAACTCCGAAATCTGATCCCTGATCCCCGTCAACTTCCCTCAGACAACTGCCGCAACCTTGCCATCACCTGATCGGCATTCTGTTTCCCGCACACCTCATCGTCATAAACCACCGCTGGCGCGATGCCGCAGGCTCCAATACAGCGCGCCGTAACCAAAGAAATTTGATCATCTGCCGTTGTTTCCCCCGGTTTAATGTGGAGAGTTTCATCAATTTTATCGAGGAGTTCTTGGGAGCCTTTCACATAGCACGCCGTCCCCAAACAGACGACACAGGTATGTTTCCCCTTCGGTTTTAAGGAAAATAAATGATAAAACGTCGCCACCCCGTACACTCGACTGAGGGGCAGTTTTAACCCCCGCGCCACATATTCAAGCACCTCATCTTCGAGGTAACCAAAGACTTCCTGGGCCTTGTGCAGAATCTCGATCAGGGTATCTTGGCGATATTGATTCCGTTTCATGGCGACTTCCAGCACCCGAAAACGTTTATCCGCAGGAACCGCATGGGAAATGGCCATGGTAATCGTCTCAAATGACAGTAAAAATCAGGCAGCGATCGCCTTTGCTTTCATCTTAAAAAGGATTAATCCCAAGGATCAATTAAACGCCTTGAAACCTCAGAATTCTACAGAAAAATTTAAGCTTTTTCTCTAAAATGTTAAGTCTTACAAACGAACCTTGATTGTATAAAAATCAGCACCAGCTTTTTGCGAATTAATATAAATTTGATCGCGTTATAAAACAATTATTTTGTTGTTTAATTCCAGGGAATTTGACAGTTAATAATTTTAATCAATGTACAAAAAATACTTAACAAATTCGCGGTAATTGTTCACCACTCAGACGTTCTAAAATGCGTGTTATCCCCAGATCATTTTCTACAATCACGGGGGCGATCGCCAAATGTTGTTCCCCACAGTTTTGGGTTGTCACGAGACCAATTTGACGGGCGTTGGGGTTGTGGTGCTGTAAAATCGCTAGGCCTTCCGCCGCCTCTGCTGCTGGCAAAATCGCCACAAAGCGGCCCTCATTGGCGATATGTACTGGGTCAAAGCCAAAAATTTCACAGGCCCCGCGCACTGCTTCAATTACAGGAATTTGATTGCCATGGACTTTAAACTGATATCCAGCGGCGATCGCCAACTCATTCAAGACCGCCCCTAACCCACCCCGCGTCACATCCCGCAGACAATGCACCCCAATCCCCGCTTTTAACAAATCCTGTACCGGCTCCACCAAGGGAGCACAGTCACTTTCAATGGGACTTTCAAAGGCTAACCCCTCCCGCTGGGCCATAATCGCGATGCCATGGCGACCGAGATCTCCGCTGACTAAAATCGCATCTCCGGGGGCGATCGCCTTCGGTTGAATATTAAGCCCAGATTCAATAATGCCAATGCCTGATGTGTTGATAAACAGACCATCCCCCTTACCCCGTTCCACCACCTTCGTATCCCCTGTGACGATCTGTACGCCGACGGCCTGGGCCGCCTGCTGCATCGAGACCACCACCCGCCAGAGGGTTTCTAAGGATAAGCCTTCTTCTAAAATGAAGCCCACACTAAGGTACAGGGGCCGTGCTCCCGCCATCGCCAGATCATTCACCGTGCCGTAAATCGCTAATTTGCCAATGTCTCCCCCCGGAAAAAAAAGGGGCTGCACCACATAGGAATCCGTCGTAAACGCGAGTTTCTCCGCCGATACTGGTAAGGCCGCCGCATCATGGCTCGTGCAAGGCTCACCAAAGGCTGTGGCAAACATTTTGTCGATGAGGTCTTGCATCAGTTTGCCACCGCCGCCATGGGCTAACAGTACATGGGAAGTATTTTGTAAGGGAAGCGGGCAGGTTAAATCCATGGGGGCGTATTGCTTGCTATTTTTTCGTTTAAGGTAGCGCCTCCCCAAGGGAAAAAGAACCCTGCCATCATTTTGGGTAATGAAAGTTCAAATCCTGAAGTTTGCGGGTGAAATATCGCTGATCTAACAAGTTGTCTCAGTACGGTTCGGGGCTTAGGAGATGGGGTAATCTGGACTGAGAATTTTGAGCCTCAACGCAAGAAGGAGTCCCCATGAGTTACCGGATGTCGCGCCGTGCCTATGCAGAAACCTATGGCCCCACGGTGGGCGATCGCCTGTGTTTAGTGGAGATAAAACTGTAACAGGAAGTCTTTTTAACAATCCAAAAAACAATTATTCAACAAGAGCATGATTGGGAAAAAATACTTTAAAAATCGCCTAGGAGAAACTTACAAATTTTCGGTAATACCATACATGTATGGTGAAGGGTATGGCCTTCATAGCATTTTTTTATTGTTTATCCTCAAAATATTAAATAATAAATATTCAAGATTACTGGTATTGTATTTTTACCGAGAAGTTCATCAATCCCCTCTATATTCTTGGGAGTTATGTGTTGATGTTTGTGGTAAGTCCATACTTGTTTTAACATCAAAAGAAAATTATGGACTAATCCCCCGTAGGATTAATTTTTTTATAGGAGTATCTTCTGATAACACTTGGAACATAGCCTGTAAAAAGATCAAGGTCTTAAACGTTAAATCTTGTTGCTCAGATACGGAAGAAAATATTGATTTCTTGTATTGTCGTCCATTCTACGTTGAACTAAGTCAAGAATCATGTAGTCTAATACAGCCAGATTACGCAAAAGTTTTTTTGAGCAATTTTCATCAAAATGATAATGAAATTTATGTTGAAATTCAAGAAAAATTAATACACTTTCAGTCACTTAAAAATACGAAAGAAATTTTGGCTTTTATTGAGATGGAAAGACTGAGTGGGGCGATTCTTTCAGAAATGCTTATTCCATTTAAAAAGCATGAAACCACGGAAGATATTCAATACCAAATACAGTCTATTAGCAAATTTTTGAGTTTTCTAAGATTGAATTCAATTCTTCCTTTTGTCATCGAATACCAATCCGAAAAAGAAGCTATTCAATACTCAATAACTAACTATCCACAGCATCCTTTAAATAGAAATTATTCCGTCATTGACAACTCTTTCATCCATAGAGGAATACCGAATGCTTTTAGTTGCATTTATTCTAATTATGTTGATTTGCAAGCAAAATTCAATACTAAACAAGCAACTCTAAATATAAATCGCCTGATTAGTTTTATGGTCGAAATAAATAGACAAAGATATATGGATGTAAAACTTGCGACATTGATCATAGCATATGAATACTTTATGTCTAAATGCCTGCTTGATCATGGAATTTCGTCAGATAAAATAAACAATCAAAACATCCAACAAAAACTAGGTGAAATCAACAAAGTTTTTAGATTTATACCAAAACAGATGACTGGTGATACTTTTCGTGGAAATTTACGTAATCCATTATTTCATGAAGGAGAAATTCCAAACCTGCCAATAGAAGAGCAAATTAGTCTTTTTGAAAATTATTATGATCTCTTGATACGTATGGTACTCAGATTATTTAAATATTCTGGAGAGTATCGATCTATTCTTACAAATCAACCTTCAATTCCATAAATATAAATAGACTATCCTCTTTCCTAACAAGTTGTCTCAGCTACGGTTCAGGGCTTGGGAGATGGGGTAATCTGGACTGAGAATTTGAGCCTCAACGCAAGAAGGAGTCCCCATGAGTTACCGGATGTCGCGCCGTGCCTATGCAGAAACCTATGGCCCCACGGTGGGCGATCGCCTGCGCTTGGCAGATACGGAACTGTGGCTGGAAGTGGAACAGGATTTCACCACCTATGGGGATGAGGTGAAATTTGGGGGCGGGAAAGTGATCCGCGATGGTATGGGACAGTCCGCCGTTACTCGCGCTGATGGGGCGGTAGATACGGTAATTACCAATGCGCTGATCGTGGACTGGTGGGGCATCGTCAAGGCCGATGTCGGCATCAAAGATGGCAAAATTTACAAAATCGGCAAAGCTGGCAACCCTGACATCCAAGACAATATCGACATTATTATTGGCCCCGGCACCGAGGCGATCGCCGGTGAAGGCCATATCCTCACCGCTGGGGGCATCGATAGCCACGTGCATTTTATTTGTCCCCAACAAATCGAGGTGGCGATCGCCTCTGGGATCACGACGATGATTGGTGGCGGCACTGGCCCCGCCACGGGCACCAATGCGACCACTTGCACCCCTGGAGAATGGCACATTTTTCGGATGCTCGAAGCCGCCGAAGGGTTTCCAATAAATTTAGGATTTACAGGGAAGGGCAACAGTGCCAAACCGGAAGGACTAATCGAACAGGTTCGTGCCGGGGTAATCGGCCTCAAACTCCACGAAGACTGGGGTACAACACCCGCCGCCATCGACAATTGTCTTTCGGTCGCCGATCAATTTGATGTGCAAGTCGCAATCCACACCGATACCCTAAACGAAGCAGGTTTTGTGGAAGATACGATCGCTGCCTTTAAAAATCGCGTCATCCACACCTACCACACCGAGGGGGCTGGGGGTGGCCACGCACCGGACATTATCAAAGTTTGTGGTGAAGCGAATGTATTGCCATCTTCAACAAACCCGACCCGTCCCTACACCCTCAACACCCTAGAAGAACACCTGGATATGTTGATGGTTTGCCATCACCTCGATCGCAGTATCCCTGAAGATGTCGCCTTTGCCGAGTCGCGCATCCGTCGGGAAACCATTGCCGCCGAAGATATTTTGCATGACTTGGGGGCCTTTAGCATGATTTCCTCGGATTCCCAGGCCATGGGGCGCGTTGGGGAAACAATCATTCGCACCTGGCAGACGGCCCATAAGATGAAAGTTCAACGGGGCGCTCTGGCCCAGGACACTGGGGAGAACGATAATTTTCGCATTAAACGCTACGTTGCCAAATACACAATTAACCCAGCGATCACCCACGGCATTTCCAATTACGTCGGCTCCATTGAGGAAGGAAAATACGCCGATCTCTGTCTCTGGAAACCCGCTTTCTTCGGCGTCAAGCCAGAACTGGTGATCAAAGGTGGGGCGATCGCCTACGCCCAGATGGGCGATCCCAATGCCAGCATCCCCACACCGCAACCAATCCACATGCGGCCAATGTTCGCCAATTTTGGGAAATCAATGCAATCTACCGCCTTCACCTTTGTTTCCCAAGCGGCCATGGAAGCAGATGTGGCGACACGATTGGGTCTCCAGAGAACCGTTTTACCTGTTACCAACTGCCGCAACCTGACGAAGCGCGACCTGAAGTTGAATGATTACCTGCCTAGAATGGAAGTAGATCCTGAAACCTACCATGTGCGGGCCGATGGGGAAATGCTCGTCTGTGAACCGGCCACTGTTTTACCCATGGCCCAACGTTACTTTTTATTTTAAAGACCATCTTGTTAAAAATAGAAAAAGACTCTTAATATTGGCTTCAAAGCAACGTTAACCGTCTATCGGCTCAATGAAATCGGAGATCGATAATGATTTCTACAGTCCCTCAACTTTTTACGGTAGAAGATTATCTCGAACAGGAAGCGAGATCAGTCTTAAGACATGAATTTATTCAAGGAAAAATTATTCCCATGGCAGGGGCTTCCGCAAATCACAATCGCTTGACTTTAAATCTAAGTCGCTTATTGCCGTTTGAAATCAGCGATCGCCAATACGAAATCTTCGTCAGTGATATGCGTCTTTGGTTACCAGATGTGGCTAGTTATCTTTATCCTGATGTGATGATGATTGAAGGCGCACCAGTTTTTCTAGACGAGAGCCAAATGGCGGTGACAAACCCCTCTATGATCGCTGAGGTACTTTCTAACTCCACCGAAGGATTTGATAAAAATCAAAAATTTTCCCTTTATCGCACGATTCCCCAGTTACAGGAGTATTTATTAATCGATCAGACTTACCCACGGGTAGAGCTTTATCAAAAGGTAGGCGATCGCCAATGGTTACTAACTGAATTAATGGGGGAAAATGCTGTCATCAAATTCAAGTTTGCTGCGTTAGAAATCAAACTTTCAGAATTATATAAACGGGTTAACTTTGTTGAGAATTAATTGCCTAAATACTTTATTAACCCATAAGCTCGGTTCTTCCTAAAAGAATTTTTATTGCAAAGGTAACACTGACGGGATCAAACAAAGGACGATAGAACTATGAGCTATTGATCCTTTGGCAGATCTCTATGAAAAAAGTCTTTGTCCTGGATACGAATGTCCTGCTCCATGATCCCAAGGCGATGCTGTCCTTTGCGGATAACGAAGTGGTCTTGCCGATCACGATTATTGAAGAATTAGACCGTTTCAAGAAACAAGTCGATTCCATCGGTCGCAATGCCCGACAAGTTTCCCGTACCCTTGATGCCCTCAGCCATGGGGGATCTTTGGTGCAGGGAATCACCCTCGATCAGGGAGGCTTGCTGCGGGTCGCCCTCTGTAAACCAGAAATTCTCGAAACTTTGCCGACGGAATTGGCAGGGGATTCTGGCGATAATGAAATTTTGGCGGTGGCCCTAACGGAACAAAATAATTGTCAATGTCCGGTCGTCCTCGTCAGTAAGGACACGAACCTACGCATTAAAGCCGGAGTTTTAGGTCTGACCACCGAAGATTATGAAACGGGCAAGGTCAACCTCGATGAGTTTTATGGGGGGACGGCGGAAGTTTTTGTGGATGCAGAGGCGATCGCCAAATTTTACCAAGACGGAACCATTACCCTACCCGAAAGCTTTTTTCCCAATCAGGCGGTAACCCTCGTTGATCGCCTAAAGCCAACCCACACTGCCCTGGGGATTTGTCGCGGCGACGAGCATCAGGTGGTGCCCCTCCATAAAGCAACGAAAGCCCCGGTTTCCAATATCCAAGCGCGCAACCGTGAACAAAAATTTGCCCTGGAATTATTGCTACAGGATGAGATTCAACTGGTGACGTTGGTCGGGAAAGCGGGCACAGGTAAAACCCTCTTGGCCCTTGCTGCTGGGGTAGCGAAAGTGGCCGGGGAACGTCTTTATAATCAACTGCTCATTTCACGGCCCATTGTGCCCATGGGCAAAGATTTGGGCTATCTGCCGGGGGAAATAAAAGAGAAACTTACCCCCTGGATGCAGCCCCTTTACGACAATTTAGATCTCATTTTCAATACCCAAGACCTCAAAGACAAACCGCGCCACTGGCGGCACGGCTACGAGGAACTGATGGAATTAGGCTTATTGCAAATCGAACCCTTGACCTACATCCGGGGCCGCACGATTCCCCGACAAATTTTGATCGTTGATGAGGCGCAAAATTTAACGCCCCACGAGGTAAAAACCATTTTGACCAGGGCCGGGGAGGGCACCAAGATTATCCTCACCGGGGACGTTGAGCAGATTGATAATCCCTATGTGGATGCGTCCAGTAATGGGCTGACCTATGTGGTAGAAAAATTTAAACAGGAGGCGATCGCCGGTCACATTACCCTCCTCAAAGGTGAGCGATCGCCATTGGCAGAACGGGCCTCAATCCTGCTTTAAAAGCTGATTCTAGGGCAACCAACGGGGATAAACTCCCGCAAAGGGTAGGGCCTCCAACTGAGTTTGGTCGGGGGTTTCACCAGGAACAATGAGCCAGAGTTGCCCGCCGGCGATCGCCTCCCCGGATGCCGTCCGGAAAAAAGGCTCTTCCACGTCGGTAATGTCCGTCACCACCTGGCTAAAGAGCAACCCCAGACCATCGGGGGCCATGCTGAGGGCAATATCTTGGTATTGGGTCAACTGGGCGAGGCGATAGACCGTCTGGGTTTCGAGATCAATCTGGGCAAAATAGGGTTGCTCCCGGTATTCGTCCCCAGGGATTAATTCTGTCAGTAAACAATAAAGCTGGGTTTCCGTGGGGTTAAAGTCGCAATCTAGCACCGAGCCGTCCGTATCCAGTAATTTTTGTTCCTGGTTGCGGCTGTTGACCAAATAAAGCGATCGCCGGTAGCGCAATTCTGGATTATCACTGTTGAAATCCACCAATACCGCCGTTGTCCCATCGGGCGAAAACGTCACCACCTGACCGAAACGGGGCAAAAAGTCGAGGGGTTCTTCTTGGATATCTTCTAGGGAAAAAATACCAATCCCTTTCCCCTGGGGTAGAGCAATGGTTTTCCCATCCGGGGCGATCGCAAAATCTCCCCCCGACAAGCCCAACGGTTGCGGTTCTTCCCCAGGCATCACGAGCCACAGCCCAAAGTCCGCTGGATCATCCCGCTTGACCCGTTGCACGGCGATCGCCTCTCCATCCGCTGCGAGTTGAAACTGCAAATTTTGGTAGGTGCGATTATCTAAAACCAGTTCTAAATCTGAAGAAGTGTCGTCTTCCCCAAGGCCTGTGCTCACCCGATAAAGTTGACTATCCTGAATCCCTTCTGCTGGGCGCGTCCGATCCACCGCACTAAACAAAATTGCTTTCCCTTCCGGATACACCTGAAAGTCCAGCACCACCAAATTCGGCGGCGTTAAAATGCGTTTCTCGTCCTTTGTCCAGTTGTATAAAATTAACCGTCCCTTTTCCTGCTGTGTCTCATCGGTGCCCACATAGGCCAGGGCGCGATCGCGGGTGCGAAAACTACTGGAAAATGGCTGCATCGTCTTGCCTAGATTTCCCGAAGCCGCAAATTTTTCCCGCGCCCCCCGTAAGGTTAATTGATAATCCTGGCCATAGGGAGCCGGTGCCAGCAACGTATAGGCCAAACGTTTACCCGCCCAACTGGTCTTGCCAGGGAGCGGCGGATCAATGACTAAATTATCCTCAACC
Organism: Synechococcus sp. BDU 130192; assembly: GCF_963876085.1. NCBI lineage: Bacteria > Bacillati > Cyanobacteriota > Cyanophyceae > Synechococcales > Synechococcaceae > Synechococcus > Synechococcus sp. BDU 130192. The sequence goes on from NZ_CAWNNO010000022.1 coordinate 253,475, forward strand.
CCCACCGCATCCATCGGTCGGTCGAAGGTCAAAATAAAGGCCGTATCATCACCACCAATGCGTTGTTCCTGCCAAGAAAATTCCCGCACCCTCGGCCCGGTATTAATCGGACAATCCACGCCACACAGTTGCTCACCGCCGACACCGATGCCGATCATCAGACTAAAGATCACAATCAACAGGAGGGCAAGACGATCAATGCGGGTCATGGTTTTCAAAACGGTCATAGGATCTACGGGGGCTGATTGCTCCCATTAAAAAAGGAAAGTGCAGCAAAAAAGTCGTTAAGGAATCCACTGGGGTTGATAGCCCGGCAGCAGAGATTCCGGTGGAACAGGCTGAATTTCTGTATCTGTCTCCAATTCCGGGAGCGCCAATAGCCAAAGTCGGCCTCCTTCCACCGCCAGGCCCGTGGAAGTAAACAGATCACTGGTGGGGGTTGGTGGAGTCGTGACCACTTGATCGAAGAGGAGGGCAACCCCATCGGCAGCAATGCTCAAGCCCACATCCCGGTAATTCGGTAAAGCGAGGAGGGCGGTTTCTTCCCCCGTTTTGAGATTCAAAGCACTGAGAAAAGGTTCCTCAAGCACTTGGCCTGAGGTTTCATTTCGATCCAGCTTGAGGCAATACAAAAGTTCCGCCGCGCGGGGTTCAAAGCGACAATCAATAATCGGCGTGAGGGTGCGTAAAATTTCTGTGGCTTCTCCCTGGGCGTCAATGCGGTGGAGGGAGTAAACGCCATTGGCCTGTTTAAGAGCGATTTGTTGGGTTTGGTCGGGGGAAAAAGCGAGGAGCTTCGTAAATTCTTCCTTGGCTTGGACGGCACCACCATTACGATTTAGGGGAACGAGGGAGAGTTTATTTTGTTGGGAAATGGCAACAACTTCGGCATTGGGGGCGAGGAGAAAGTCATCGGCGGGAATCCCTAGGGCGCGGGGCTCGGCTTGGCCTTCAATGACCCACAAACTGCGATCGCGGGGATTCTCTCGATTTGTGCGCTGAATAATGATCCGTTCTCCATTGTCCGCAAGTTGAAAGGCCCCATTGCGATAGTCTGTGGCTGTTAAGACAGACTGAATGCGCCCGGCAGGTGGGGGGGTGGCGGTAGAGCCTTGGAAATTTAAGCCTGTGCTCACGGTATAAAGTTGTTGGTCGCCAATCTCAGCCTGGGCCGATCCACGGGGAATGGCAGAGAATAATAGGCGATCGCCTTCAGGATACACATCGAGATTAAGAACGATGAGGTCGGCTGGGGTGAGGACACTTTTTTCCTGGCGAGTCAGATTATACAAAATCAAGCGGCCCCGGTCAGTGCCGTCGGTGCCAATGTAAGCAAAGGCCCGGTCTCGACTTTTTACCCGACTCAAGAAAGGCACAATATTGGGCTTCTCTGCCGCTTCTGGGGTAGGAGCAGCTAGTTTAAATTGATAATCCTGGCCGTAGATGGGGCGTTCATCGAGGCTATAGAAAAATGTTTTGCCGACCCAACTCCAGCGGCCTGCCAGGGGTGGTTCAATGGTGAAATTTTCCGTGACGATAGCTGGATCGAGGGCCTGGTTAAAGGACAGTTGAAATTGTTCGTCCGTTACCCCAATTTGTTGCCCCTCCCAACTAAAGGCCTGCACTTGGGTGGGGGTGCGATCGCCAAATCCCCACAGCAGTGCCACCGCTAACGTAAGGCTAAAAAAGGCAGCGAGGACGACTTGATCGAAGCGTTTGAGGCGAAAAATATCCAAAACTGAAGAAGCCACGAAATTTTGCCACCTTGCATTTTAGCTCACCGTTCCCCATTCCCCGGTGCTAGTCTCCCACCCAGGTGTCCTGGCGCAGGGAAGCTTCAATAAAAGCATCGAGGTCGCCATCCATGACCCCATCCACGTCGGTTGTTTCGTGGTTGGTGCGCAGATCCTTGACCATTTGATAAGGGTGAAAAACATAGTTCCGGATCTGATTTCCCCAGGCGGCCTCCACCATATCTCCCCGAATTTCAGCGATTTCCTGGGCCCGTTGTTTCTGGGCAATGATTAATAATTTTGCCTTGAGGATCGCCAGGGCTTTTTCTTTGTTTTGTAACTGCGATCGCTCTTGGGTACAGCGCACAGCCACCCCCGTAGGTAAATGGACAATCCGTACCGCCGTTTCGACTTTATTGACGTTTTGGCCGCCCTTGCCGCCTGCACGGGATGTGGTGATCTCTAAATCTTTTTCGGGAATATCGACTTTAACAGCATCGTCTCCCAAAATGGGCATCACTTCCACCCCAGCAAAACTGGTTTGGCGTTTGCCATTGGCATTAAAGGGTGAGATTCGGACTAAGCGGTGGGTGCCTTTTTCATGCTTGAGATACCCAAAAGCGTAACGCCCGCTCACTTCGAGGGTGGCCGATTTTAAGCCTGCTTCGTCCCCTTCGGAAATTTCTGCCAGCCGCACCTTATAGCCTTGTTTTTCGCTCCAGCGGGTGTACATCCGCAACAGCATCTCCGCCCAGTCCTGGGCGGAGATGCCCCCGGCCCCAGAATTAATCGTCAGCACAGCACCGAGGTTGTCATATTCCCCGGAGAGCATCTGCTGTAGTTCCCAGCGGTTTAGTTCCTTCTGGAGACCATCAAGGTTTTCCATCGCTTCCGTGAGGAGGGCCGGGTCTTCTGCTTCGGTCAATAATTCGGCGATCGCCGCCGCATCTTCAAACTGACCCTGCCACTGTTGATACTGGGCTACGGTGCCCTTTAGCTCCGTTAGCTCTTGGAGAATGTCCTGGGCCCCTTGTTGATCCTCCCAAAATTCTGGCTGGGCCGCCTGTTGTTCGAGGTCAAAAATCTTCGCGTCTAAGGTTTTTAGGTCAAAGATAGTCCTGGGTTTTCCCCAGGTGCGCTTGGACAGTTTCGAGGAAACGCTTTAAATCGGTTAATTCCACCATAGATCTTTGGAAGTTGTGGCAAATACGCAAAAAGTACAGAGACAGCCGGCAATATCGGCAGATAATTATAACGAAATCCCTTGCTGGAAAAAAATGATCATCTCAAATTTCCGGCGCGATTCGCTAAAATAAAACCACCCACGCAATGGAAAAGTTGTCAAGAATACCCCGAAATGATAGAGTCTGCTGAATAATTGCCACTAGGCTACGGTGCACAGTCGAGATCAATTCTCTCAACATTTTGCTTTTGCTATTGTACGGAACTTTCCGGTGCTGTTTCCCCTGAACCTTCACATGTCCCCGTTACCTTTAAGCTGATTTTTCCTGTTTCCACTAACGCATCGCCATTAATTTAGACAATATGAGCATTGATTCTATCCGCCTACGCAACGAATTCATTAACACCCAGGTGATCACCCGCAATCGAGGGACGCGCCTAGGGGTCGTCAAGGATGTATTAGTGGACATTGACCGTCGCGAAGTTGTTTCCTTGGGGCTACGGGATAGTATTTTCTCGGTCTCTGGAATGCCCAAATATATGTATCTAGAGGCGATCACCAAAACCGGAGATGTCATTCTCGTTGAAGATGAGGATGTGCTGGCTGATGTGGATGTCGAAGCTTACAGTCCTCTGATCAACAGTGAAGTAATTACGGAAGCGGGTGAACCCCTAGGCCGGGTGCGTGATTTTCAGTTTGACCTCGAGAGCGGCACCGTCTCTTCGATCATTATCGCTTCCATTGGCTTGCCCCAAATTCCAGAACAGGTGATCAGCACCTACGAACTGCCCATTGAAGAAGTCGTGAGTAGCGGCCCCAACCGGCTCATTGTCTTTGAGGGGGCCGAAGAGCGCCTCAGTCAAATTAGTGTGGGTTTCCTCGAACGCCTAGGCATTGGTCGTCCTCCCTGGGAACGGGAACAGGAAGATATCTACTACGCGCCCACTGCCCGCCCGGAAAATCAACTGGGTACGGGGGTGCCCCTCCAGCAGCCAATTTCCCGTCCTGTGGAAACGCGCCAACCGATTAATACCTGGGAAGATGAGTGGGAAGAAGAGGCGATCGCCCCACCCCCACCCCAACGCCAGCAGGCCCGCGCCATGAGCTATGACGACTACGACGAAAGTAGCAACTGGGGCGACGACACAGCCTACGAGTACGAAGAACCAGCCCCTAGCTACCCCCAAGACGTCGCCGGTGACGTTTGGGACGATGACACCCTTGACGAAACTCCCTACCAACCTCCGGCGGTTAACATTCCGGAGAAAAAGAAAGAATACGAATACGAAGAAGAATCTGGCTATTAACCGCCAAACATGATTGTCCCTTGACTGCAAAGGCCGTAGCTTCAAGCCTACGGCTACTTTTTTTGTCTGTTTGGCCCTCCTGCTTTACGGTTATTTAGGCCAAAATATAATTTTTACTTATGAATTTTAAAACTTAAATCAAACAATCATGGCCCCAGAGTTGTGGCGGATTAACGTAACAGTTTGTTAAGCTGATACCAGCAAGCAATTTTATTTTCTTCACATAGGTACCCATCATGGACGACAAGAAATTTGGTTTCACCGCTTCTGCTGAAAACCTCAACGGCCGCATGGCAATGATCGGTTTCATCGCAGCGATCATTCTCGAAGTAGCAACAGGTCAAGGGGTACTCCACTTCTTCGGTCTCCTCTAAGTCTTTGCACTAACCTCTTCAATTTTCATTGTCAATCTCCGAGGGCTGGATACTATAGTTGGTATTCGGCTTTTTTTTGTTTAGGGCAGTATGGGGCGCGTTATTTGTTTCGTTATTCTAATCGGGCTTTGTTGGTGGGCAGCACCAGCCTACGGTGAGTTATGCCGTGTTTACGGAGAGCAACAAATTTGTTTGGTATCTCTGAAGCGCAGTGCAAAGTATTATTGGGAGTATCGCGCTGTATTACGCATTAATGGCAAAAAAATTCCGGTACAAAAGTTTGATTGCCTCCACAACCTCGACTTGGCAAATGATCGACGAAAGTTTGTTTGTAGCTTGATTCCACGACGGTAACTACCGGATTAAGGTTAGTGAAAGTCAGTTATTTGAGTCATTTAAATCAAGCCTAAGAATTATTTAAGGTAACTCTTCTTAAAAGAGAAAAAGCAGAATAATAAATATTATTGATTGGCACTAATCTCTTACGTTCGATAGATGATGGCCTGTTATTGAATTGTTATAATGAAAGTGTTGATTAAAATTGAAATAAGCTTCAAAGCTTTGGAAGATCGTCAATTTTAATCTTTATTGCAAGAAAGCGAGGTATTTCATTTTATGGATAAGGATACCCAAAATATTTCTGTTCCTGAAAACCTAAAACCTGAAGATATTAGTAGTGGTGAAGAGCTTGTGCCGGCAGAAGTCGCAGCAAGGAAAGCGCGGGAAGGCGAATTCACCCCAGACCCGAAACAAGAAACAGATAAGAGCGTTGATACAACGGCTGGTTATACAGTCAGTGAGCAGGGTTTAGTCAATAACTACGCGGTAACGCCTGAGGTTTATGAAGAGGAAAAGTCCTCGGCGCAGAGACGACTGGATTACACGATGCTAGGGGTAATTGCCTTAGCTGTGGGAGTTCTATTGATTGGTGCGGCCATTACGGTGAATCTCTTAGCTTAAAGATTTTACAGGCGTAGTGCTGAGCAGTTGATATACCAACTAGCTTTTGCTGAATGATTTCAAGATTCGCCAAGGGGAGGTAACTCCCTTATTTTTTTGTCTAGCGATTGGAAAAGAGAGTGAAGCACTTTCCGGTACAATTTGCCTGAATGTTGTATTGAGTTTGGGATGTAAACCAGTGGCCGCCATAAAAGATCGCTTAAGTTTGTGCATGATCGTCAAGAATGAAGCGGATGCCCTGGGGGATTGTCTCAAGAGTGTGCAGGATCTCGTGGGGGAAATCGCGATTCTCGATACGGGGTCAACGGATGAAACGGTGGCGATCGCCAAGGGATTTGGCGCGACGGTGGGCCATTTCAACTGGAATCAAGATTTTGCGGCGGCCCGGAACGAAGCCCTCAAGCTGGTGACGAAAGAATGGGTCTTGGTTTTGGATGCCGATGAGACCTTAAACTCGAAGGTAATTCCGGCCATCGAAGCGGCGATCGCCAAGCCTGATACTTTGGTTGTCAATTTGCTCCGCTATGAAATTGGCGCGAGTCAATCCCCCTACTCCCTGGTGTCACGGTTATTTCGCCGTCACCCCTCCCTAGAATTTTCGCGGCCCTACCACGCGATGATTGATGACAGCGTACAAACTTTGTTGGCCACAAAACCCCAATGGCAGATTACAGAGTTACCCCAGGTGGCCATTTTCCATACGGGCTATCAACGGACGGCGATCGCCAAATTAGAAAAGAGCACCCGGGCCAAATTGGCGATGGAGACCTATTACGAAGGCCATCCCAATGACCCCTATGTGTGCAGTAAGTTGGGGGGTATTTACTTGGGTGAGGGGTTACCCAAACAGGCCCTCAAGATTCTCAAGCAGGGTTTGAAATACAGCGCGAACGAAAGCGCCAACCTCCGCTATGAGCTTCATTACCACCTGGGTAATGCTTTCCGCCAGAACCACGAACCCGAAAAAGCGATCAAGCATTATCAACTCGCTGGGGAACAACCCCTCCAAGACAAGCTAAAAATTGGGGCTTACCACAACCTCGGCGCGCTTTTACAGACCCTCGGCAAACCCGATGCGGCGATCGCCCAACATCAGATCACCCTCAAAATTGATCCCACTTTTGCCCCTGGCTATTACAATCTCGGTTTGGCCTACAAAACTCTGGGTCGGGTGGGCGAAGCCATTGACGCCTACGAAAAATCCTTGAAATTAAACCCCCTCAATCCCTGGGCGCACCAAAATTTAGCCGCGCTCCTGTTCCGCATTGGCCAAATCGCCGAAAGCCAGAAATTCTTTAAGCAGGCGATCGCCCTCCATGAGACCCAAAATCCCGCCGAAGCCAAACGCCTCAAGCAAAAGCTGGCCCAACTCATGCACCAATAACCGAAAAAATTTTCCCCAAGCGCCGCAGAAAAATGTAGTACAATAAATTCTCGCAAAAGCGCCAACATAGCTCAGTCGGTAGAGCAACGCATTCGTAATGCGTAGGTCGTGGGTTCAAGTCCCATTGTTGGCTTTGACATTAATCGATGGCCAAAATAGTTAATGCCTGTTGTTCTGTCAGTCCGGCTGATTGCCCTGGGCTAAGGCAACTGCTGCCAAGGCATTCACACGACCGTAACCAAACCATGGGGAATGACCCTGGGCGTCATAGGTACCCAGATTTAGCTGCAATTGGCGATCGCCAGTTAAATCGACAATTTTTTCGGCTGTGGTTTGTAAAATCTCCCGCACGGCCCACCCCGTCAGCTTCGGATTCACTGACCAGACCAATGCCGCGACTCCCGCCACTAAAGCGGCAGCTTCTAAGGTGCTACCCTGCTGATTTAAAGCTTCAACCGGATCTATCTCGGCCCCCAAGTCATCACTAATTTCCGGTGGGACGGCGACCATGCCCTGTTCTGGTAGCCAAAGGGTTGGTGTACCTGGATTCGTTGGCCCACAAAGGCTAACGGCCTCTCCCCAGTTGCTATGGCTAGCTTTTTTATTCGCCTCAGTACAACCACTAACGGTCACAACTGCCGGATGATTACCCTTCCCGTCGAGCCAAGCGGTCGGCCCCTGAAAAAGTTGATTCGGCCAGTGACGTTCATAAATGATTCCGGCTAAGGGGCGATTGGCATCCCCGGCTCCCGTTACCAACAGACACCCTTGACCCCGGTTTCCCTGGGTAGCTGCCCGGTGGAGAGCTAAACTTTGCCGCAGGGAGAGAGGCCCGTTGATCGTCGCCAGTTGCCAAGCCAAAAGAATCACTGCGGCCCCCTGGGCGATCGCCGCTTCGATGACTTTTTCGAGGAGTGCATCATCTAAGTACTGGGGCAGTTGCAGGAGCAATAGGGTGCATTCTGGGGCAACATCGATCGCCAACTGAGCAATGGTATTACCCCAGGTCGTGGGCCGAATTTCTGGAATGGCACCATAGGGAGTTTCGCTTGTTGCAGCGGTTGGCTCGGCAGAATTTTCTAAATCGAGGTCAGGGGCCAACACGGCAATGGTCGTCTGGCGATCGCCTTTGGTCATTTGCCAAGCTTGGGGGATTTGAATGGCGTCTAGGTACCAGTGGCGGCCTTGGGGATTTGTCGCCAAGGACATTTGCCGCACCGCAAGGGGAAGCAAAACATTGGGTTCAGCGAGGGCGATCGCCGGATCTTGCTGGAGGATTTGGGTTAACCGGAGGGGATCGGGGTCAGTGTGCGCCGTTAGTTCATAAATAAACGTTTGATCGGCCCCCGGAAGCGGACGAATTTTTTTAAGGTAGTGGCGATCGCCAATCGCTTTTTGGGCTGCTGGGGAAACCTCCGGGGCGAATTGGAGGGTGATTTGCTGGGTCAGATAGACAAAGCCCTCAGCCGAGTCTGCTAGCTGATAAACCGGGTAAGCAAAGAGAATATCGGGATGTTGACACGCGGCCCTCAAGGAGGTGGCGAAATCCTCTGGCGGTACAAGAATTTCTTCGAATAAAATATCTGGCTGCCCCGATGGTAAGGGACGATACATTAATCCTGGAACAATATCGAGAAGATCCACATCAGAACTGCGAAATGCCACCAGGAGGCGATCCTCTAACTGATGAAGTAAAAGTTCCGTATGTCCCCGTTGTAAAATAAGACCTTGTTGCTGTGGTGTCCCCCCTGGGCGTGCCATAGGCCTAAGCTCTCCTTGTCTGTTCCCACTGTGGGATCAAGATGTACAACATAATCAGTACTGTTATTGTGTCAAAACAAGACTTGACGAACATTATGAATTTTATCGACCGTTTGATTCCACTCGCTAGTTTGGCAATGGGGTGTTCCTTGGCCATGATGCCATCCGTTTCGGCGCAGCCTGAGGCTGTCCAAGGGAGTAGCAGCGAACTCCGCCCCCTCCAAAGCAGCATCCTCAGTATGTCCGGGGCTTCCCAGGTAATGGATGAGGCGATCGCCGCCATTTCCGCCAAAGATTACGAGGTTGCCGTCTCTAAACTCCAGGAAGCGCGTCAAGTTTATAATCAGCTTTCTAATTTTCACCTAGATCTAGCCAATAGTTTCCAGGGTTTAGACAATTCTGTTTATGATACAGAGCGACGTTCGGCGATCGCCGCTGGGGAAATGCGCGACACCGCCACCTACCGTTTGGCCCTCGTCCACCGTGTCCAAGAAAAACCCGAATTGGCAGTGCCCCTCCTGATCCAGGTGATTCGCTCCCAAAGTCCTACCAGCGACCTCGGCGAAAAGGCCTACCAACAACTGCTAGAAATCGGCTTTGTCAGTCGCGAATTTACCCGGCCTAACTTCTAAAAAACGACGTTTAGATCGCTGCTTGACCCGGGCTCTCTCTTTTTGCCCGTTTGCTTGGGTGGCGATCGCCTCGACACGACGGCTTTGTAATTGATGTAATCGTGCTGTTTTAGTTTCTTAGGTACCACGTACGGCGATATAACCCGCTTCGATGCCTTGCAACAACTGGTCTAACGCTTGATACAGAGCATCACTCATGGGAGTTTTCCAGAGCCATTGATTGATCACCCTTGCATCCTGCTTGGTTAAAGTACCTGAAGAAAATACATGATCAATGGTTTCTAATAAAGGGTTCATTTGCTGACATTCCATGCTTCTCGCTTTAGCTTTGCCACCCGATTTCCCATGGAAACAAGGCCACAATTTCCTTAGATGTAAGATCAATTCAGTTTGTCAATAAGCTGAAATACTAAAAAAATTATCAAGGATAGCCAGGAACAATAATGTAATCACCCCCTAAATTCTCTACATTTCTCATCGGATCTTTACTTTTCTTAAACGTTTTTGTTACCGATCGTACTGTGAAGCAAATTATTTTTTACACAAAACCCGGTTGTCATCTCTGTGAGGGCCTCGCCGAAAAATTGGCCCAGGTGACCCAGGTAGAATTCCAACTCGAAATGCGCGACATTACGATAAATCCCCAGTGGTTTACACGCTACCAGTACGAAATTCCGGTTTTGTGTCTGCTCGAAAATGGTCAGGAAAAAGAATTGCCCCGTTTTCCGCCCCGCATGGCCGTGGCTAAACTCGAAGAAAAATTAGCTGGATATCTGGCTTAAACTTTATTACCCAGGTTTTTGGGGCAATCTCCCAGGAGACTCCTAAGGAAAAAGGCGATCGCCGCTAAGATAGAATACTTGTCCGTGACTGAAGCCAAGTTTCATGCCTGCTGCCAACCGTAACCCCAGCGCCGAAGACATTCCCAACGCAGATTATCGCCAGCTCAATCGGGAACTCCTCACACCGATGATGCAGCACTACGCAGACCTTAAGGATAAGTATCCCAACAATATCTTGCTCTACCGGGTCGGCGACTTTTTCGAGTGCTTTTTCATGGATGCGATCACCGTTTCTCGCGAATTGGAGTTGGTCTGCACCAGCAAAGAATCCGGCAAAGGCATTGGCCGCGTACCGATGACAGGGGTGCCCCACCATGCCCTCGAACGCTACAGCACCCAGCTTTTAGAAAAAGGCTATGGGGTCGTCATTTGTGACCAAGTAGAAGACGCCGCCACCGCCCACGCGGAAAAACGAATGGTGCGGCGGGAAGTGCAAAAGGTTTTGACCCCAGGCACCCTCACCGATGATGGGATGTTGCGAGCGCGGCAAAATAATTACCTCGCAGCGGTGGTGATCGCCGGCAACCATTGGGGGTTGGCCTATGCCGACATTTCTACGGGGGAATTTTGTACCACCCAGGCCCAGGATTTGGCAGCCTTAAATCTGGAACTCCTGCGTTTGCAACCTTCGGAGGTGCTCTATCCCAGCGATGCTCCGGATTTAAACCGTTTGATGCGGCCAGGCGATCGCCAAAAATTATTGCAAAACCACCTGCCTGCTTGTCTGCCGTCGGACTTTTGTTATGCGTTGCGATCGCCCAGGGAATTTGACCTCAATGAGGCGAAACCCAAGCTTTTGATGACTTTCCAGTGGCGTTCCCTGGAGGGGGTTGGCTGCGAACATTTACCCCTGGCGGTGCGGGCGGCGGGGGGACTCTTGGCCTATGTAGAGGAAACCCAGCAGGCCTACAAGGTGCCCTTTGAAAGCCTCAAAACCTACAGCATCGATGCCTTTTTGCAACTGGATCACCAGACGAGGCGTAACCTCGAAATTACCCAGACGGTGCGGGACGGCAGTTTTTACGGCTCCCTACTCTGGGCGCTGGATGTAACCTGTACCAACATGGGGGGCCGCGCCCTGCGGCGGTGGTTGTTGCAACCTTTATTAGATCCAAAGGCGATCGCCAAGCGGTTGGATTCCGTCGCAGAGCTGGTAGAGAATACAAATCTCCGCCAAGATATTCGTCAATTACTGAAGCAAATTTACGATTTAGAGCGGATTGCTGGGAGAATTGGCTCTGGTAGTGCGAATGCCCGCGATTTATATGCTTTAGCAGAATCTTTAACGAAATTAACCTACCTCGCTGAATTGGCCACCGAGGGGCGATCGCCTTATCTTCAGGCAGTGAAAGATTTTCCGCCGGAATTAGAAGCCCTGGGACAGCACGTTTTGCAATACCTGGTGGATTCGCCGCCGATTCACATCAAAGAAGGAGGTTTGATCCGGGATGGGGTCGATGAAAACCTCGATTTTCTGCGTCGCTCCCAAGTGGAAGACCGGGAATGGTTGGCGAATTTAGAAATTACCGAACGGGAACGGACGGGGGTCAGTAAGCTCAAAGTCGGCTATAACAAGACCTTCGGCTATTACATTAGTTTGCCCCGCTCCCAGGCGGACAAGGCTCCCGACGAATATCTGCGCAAACAGACCCTCGCTAACGAAGAACGCTACATCACCCCGGAGTTAAAGGAGCGAGAAAGCCGAATCCTCACTGCTAAGGACGACATTTGCAGCCTGGAATACGAAATTTTTGCCACCCTCCGCGCCAAGGTGGCCGAACACACCGACCAAATTCGCACCACTGCTAAGGCGATCGCCGCCCTGGATGTATTGACGAGCTTCGCGGAAACCGCCGTTTATCAAGGTTATTGTTGTCCTGAAATCACAACGGAAAAAACCCTAGAAATTGAAGCAGGCCGCCACCCCGTCGTCGAAAAATCCCTGGGCATGGGCCTCTTTGTGCCCAACTCCACTTACCTCGGCCGCACTCAGAATTCCTATCCTGATTTGATTATCCTTACTGGCCCCAACGCCAGCGGTAAAAGTTGTTATCTCCGGCAAACGGGCTTGATTCAACTGATGGCCCAGGTGGGCAGTTTTGTCCCCGCCCAAAACGCTGTAATTCCCATTTGTGATCGCATTTTCACCAGGGTCGGTGCCGTCGATGATCTGGCTACGGGCCAATCAACCTTTATGGTGGAGATGAATGAAACCGCCAATATCCTCAACCATGCCACCGAAAAATCTTTGGTTTTAATCGACGAAATTGGCCGGGGAACCGCAACTTTTGATGGCCTTTCCATCGCCTGGTCAGTATCAGAATACCTCGCCACAGAAATCAAAGCGAAAACAATTTTTGCGACCCATTATCATGAGTTAAATGAGTTGGCTTCATTATTAGAAAATGTCGCCAATTATCAAGTAACGGTTCAAGAAATGCCCGAAGAAATTATCTTCTTGCACCAAGTTCGCCCCGGTGGCGCTGACCGTTCCTACGGGATTGAAGCTGGTCGTTTAGCCGGTTTACCCAAGAGCGTCATTCAACGGGCAAAACAAGTCATGACCCAAATTGAAAAGCATAGTAAAATTGCCGTCGGCCTACGCAAAGGCATCCCCAAGAAAATAACCACTACCACGCCAGAAGATCCCCAAAGGGTGTCGGAACAATTAAATATTTTCAAAGTTTAAATTCTTTAAACATCAGACTTCCCTCGCTTGATGGCCCCGACAATATGGGAAAATTGAACCCGATAAAAATCTGATTAAATACAGTCCTTAGAGCTTAACTATCCATGAGCGATCGCCCCACCGTCCAAAATACTTACCGTAAACCTGTTCAGCAACTCGACCTGCCGCCCCGGCTCCTCCTCGGCCCTGGCCCCTCCAATGCCCACCCCAGGGTTTTAGCCGCTCTCGCTATGCCTCCCATCGGCCACCTCGATCCGAAGTATCTTGAAATTATGGAGGACGTCAAGGATCTCCTCCGCTACACTTGGCAGACCGCAAACCCCTTCACGATTTCTGTGAGTGGTACTGGCAGCGCCGCCATGGAAGCCACCCTCGCCAACATGGTCGAACCCGGCGATAAAGTCTTGATCGGCATCAATGGTTACTTCGGTCACCGCCTCGTGGATATGGCCAGCCGCTATGACGCCGAAGTGCATACTTTCTCCACTGCTTGGGGTAAGGCTTTCACCCTCGAAGAAATCAGTGCTGCCGTTGCCCAGCACGAGCCGAAAATCCTGGCCCTTGTCCACGCCGAAACTTCTACGGGAGCCAGACAACCCCTCGAAGGTGTCAAGGAAATTTGTGAAAAGCACGGCACGATGCTCCTAATCGATACCGTGACCAGCTTAAGCGGTGTGCCTCTTTTCCTCGATGAATGGGGCGTTGACCTCGCCTACAGCGGCACCCAAAAAGCCCTCGCTTGTCCCCCTGGCCTTGGCCCCCTGACCCTCAGCCCCCGCGCCCTGGATGTCCTGAATAATCGCAAGACGCCGGTGAAAAACTGGTATTTAGATATGTCCATGGTCAGCAAATATTGGGGTACTGGGAAACGGGTCTATCACCACACCGCCCCGGTTAATATGAACTATGCGCTGCGGGAAGCCTTGATGCTCGTCGCTGAGGAAGGATTAGAAGCCCGTTGGCAACGGCACCAGGAGGCAGCAGATCTCCTCTGGGCGGGCCTCGAAGAGATGGGGTTACAGTGCCATGTGGATCGTGAAATCCGTCTGCCGACCCTCACCACAGTGCGCATTCCCGATGGGGTCGATGGTGCTGCCGTGGCTGCCCAGTTGATGAAAGAGTACAACATCGAAATTGCTGGGGGCTTAGGGGATCTGGCGGGTAAGGTTTGGCGTGTTGGCCTGATGGGTTATAACGCCCGCAAGGAAAATGTGACGCTTCTGTTGGCTGCCCTAAAACAGGTTCTCTTTTAGATAGACTAGAAGCGCAATTTTTATTGAAGATCTAATGATTCTTTCGTTATCTATGGGGCAAGGTTTTTCCCGAAAAATGCTTGTCCTTTTTTCTGCCCTTTGTCTTGGGTTTGGTCTCTGGGGCTGTAATGGCGATCAAGAGACAGCCCAAGCGGATGTCAATGTCGATCCGGAACTGGAAGCGCAAATCCTCCAGGTGATTCGGGACAATCCCCAAGTGTTGATTGATGCGGTACAAAATTACCAACTCTCCCAACAACAGGCCCAACAGGAAGAACAACAAAAGGCGGCTGAGGATTTTCAACAGCAGGTCTTGACGGAACCACAGACGGTCATTGGCGATAGCCCCACCCTGGGTGCTGAGGATCTAAACGTGGTCTTGATCGAATTTTCTGACTTTGAATGTCCGTTCTGTGCCCGCGCCCATAGCACTTTGCAAACGTTTATGGCTCAAAACAGTGACACTGTTACTCTTGTCTATAAGCACTTGCCTTTGGCTCAAATTCACCCCCAAGCAATCCCGGCAGCAGAGGCATCTTGGGCCGCCCAACAACAGGGGAAATTCTGGGAATACCATGATCAGCTTTTTGAAAATCAAGACCGCCTTGGGGAAGAACTCTACCAAGAAATTGCGGCAAATCTGGGCCTAGATCTAGAAAAGTTTGAAGGCGATCGCCAAGATGCCCAACCGGCTATTCAACAGGATCTTGAACTGGCTCAACAGTTGGGTCTAAACGGTACGCCTTTCTTTATTTTGGCATCGACGGAAACTGGGAAATTTGAAACCTTCTCCGGGGCATTAGATCTGCAGGAATACGAAGAAAAACTCGCCGCGATCACCACTCCTTAAAATCAGCTTAAATAGTCCAAAAAAAGAGGCTTCTTAATCCGTTATAGATAGAAGCCTTTTTGTTTTTTGATTCTAGAAAAATTAGCCCATCAAAATAACATTATCAATTACATGAATAATGCCATTGTCAGCTTCGATATCAGCCGCTAAAACCGTTGCATTTTTGACCTCAAAATCATCTTCACCATTAATGGGAATGGGAGAACCTTCGATGGAAGTCACTTCTCCAAGTTTGATTAAATCATCCTTAGTTAACCGCCCCGCCGCGACGTGATAAGTGAGAATGCGTGCTAACTGAGGCGGATTTTGTACGAGGGTTTGCACCGTGCCGGGGGGCAATTTGGCGAAAGCGTCATCGTTGGGCGCAAAGACGGTAAAATCCCCTTCTCCGGCTAAAGTTTCCACTAAACCTGCGGCTTGCACGGCGGCCACCAGGGTCGAAAAACCCTCATTATTCACCGCAATATCTACAATACTTGGCATTGTTTAAGCTCCGATTGAATCAATAAAAAAATTCAAAATAGATTAACGATATTCTGCGTTTTGAATGTCCCGTAAGCGGGCTTCTGGCCGGAGAAAACGATCCATTTGAGCTTCAAAAAATTCACGATTTTTCTGTAAATGTTTCGGATTGGGATCATCTAATGGATAAAGCAAGGCTGTCCGTAGGGCTTGGATCACCGCAGAGGTGACGTTGTACATCGACCGCTGAAAGGTGATGCCCAATTGAATCAGCTCATCATCTTCGCCCCGGCAATGTTCCTTGTAGTAGTCTTTGAGATATTGGGGGAGGAAGTGATACATATCATCCATCAACAATGTCGGCGGAATGCCGGCAGTGCCGACGGGGAAAACATCGGCGTACAAAATGCCGTAATGAAAGTCCTTTTGCGCGTCGGGCACTTCGTGGGCCTGGGCGTTGTAGGATTTTGTCCCCCGGAAAGGTGCGGTGCGGTAAAACACAGCTTCGACGTAGGGTAAGGCAGCCTCATAGAGCCAAGTAAAACCCTTCGATTTGGGGATAATTTCAAAGCATTCGCCATCAATATAAACGTGGTGGTAAATGGGGCGACCGGCGATCGCAAAAATGCCATTCACCAAAAAATTCATCGCATCGGGGACACCTTTAAAGCCGCCTTCATCGTAGATATCGGACATTTCAAAGAAGACGGGGGCCATCACCTCCCAAAACAGTCCGAGGTTGGCGTAATAGGAGAGTTCGCGCACCTGCTCCAAAAACATATCGGGGAAAAGTTTATATAAGCCCAACATGACCGGGTTTTTCTTGAAGTAGGCTTTGATCGCGCGGTCGGCGTTGGCTTTATATTCGTCGGAATCGAGATAGGCATCAAATTTACCAAGGCCCATGTCCCGCCCATGCCATAGCATTGCCCGCATACAAGCTTCGGCGAATTCCATGTTGATCCGGTCGTGGAACAAGTGATGGAAGAGTTTAGAGGATTTAAAGGTTTCCCCTTTTTTCATAAATTCCAACAGTTCCGGGTGGGCGGAGCCTGTACCGCGCCAAATGCGGAGATCAGCTTGGTCGCCGGCGTAATGGTTTTGCCGTTCTAGATATTCGTCGGAAATGAAGTATTTAAAGAAGCGAAAAGGCTCTAAGAAAACTTGTTCCGCAATGTACAGCAGATCCCGCCAGTAGAAATCCATCGGCACGGCATAGGCTTTGTAGATGCCGATAATCTGCATCAGGTTTTCGGGGGTGTCGGGCAACATTGACCCCCCGGCTTCGAGGCGATGGATCACATCGGCATGGGGATGGGTTGAAGGGGGAATTTTCGTGGTGATCATAGTGCTTTGTTCCTGAGGAAAATGCTGGGCGAATCGGTCAAGCGAGAACGTCTGATTGACTAGGGTGCTTTCGACAATTCAGCGGGAGTCAAGGCAATGGTCTGAACCGTGGGAATGGCGGCAATGAATTGGCTAGTGGTCGGTTCGATCCAGCGGGTGAGCCAGGCGGGTTGTAAACCAAGGAAAAGGATAATGACCGTCAAGGCGATCGCCGGAATTTTTTCACTAGCAAACACCTTGGGGTAGTAAGCGGTGTGACTGTCGAGGCGACCGAAACAGGTGCGGTTAAGCAAAATCACGAAGTAAACCGCCGTTAACCCAGAGGCAATGATGCAGAACAGCGTCGGAATCGGGAAGCGGCTAAAGCTACCTTGGAACACCAGGAATTCCGCGACAAAACCGACCAAGCCAGGAATCCCGGCACTGGCCATTCCTGCCAAAATCAACAGGCTACTGGTCAGCGGCAAGCCACGCACCGGATTCATCAAGCCATTCAACACATCAAGATCTCTTGTGCCAACTTTGCGTTCGATAATGCCGACGAGGTGGAACAACAGCGCCAGAATTAAACTGTGGCTAATCATTTGGGCCACGGCACCGAGCAAGCTTAACTCTGTTCCGGCGGCGGTCGAAACCAAGATATAACCCATGTGACCGATGGAACTGTAGGCCACCATCCGCTTGAGATCCCGTTGGGCGATCGCCGCCAGGGAACCATACATCACACTCACCGTACCGATGACTGCGAGGGCGGGGGAAACCGTAGACCACACATCCGGGAACAGTTGCAAACCGAAGCGCACCAAGCCATAGGTGCCCAATTTCGCAAAAACACCACCCAACAGAACTGTTACCGCTGGATTTGCTTCTACATAGGCGTCGGGCAGCCAGGTGTGTAAGGGCACAAGGGGAATTTTAATCCCAAAGCCAATCAACAAAATCGTGAGCAGGATTACCTTGGTGTTAAATTCAAGGTTTTCTAGGGTTAAATTCTCAAAGTCAAAATTACTCGATTGACTAAGCCACACAATCCCTAAAAATGCCGCCAATACACAGAGTCCAGAAATGGCAGTGTAAATCAAAAATTTAGTCGAGGCATATCCTTTTTTCTCGCCGCCCCAAATGGCAATTAGTAAATAAAAAGGAATCAACTCAATTTCATAAAAGAGGAAAAAGAGCAACAGGTTATTAGCAATCAAAGCCCCTGTAATTCCACTATTAATCAACAAAATGAGGGAGTAATAAAGCTTCGGACGGTGGTTGCTTTCACCAATGCTATAGATCGCGACCAATGTCAGCAAACTATTTAGGACAATCAGCGGCAAAGATAAACCATCCACACCGAGGTTGTAATTGAGGCCCAGGATGCTTAACCAATTATGGAATTCGGTATATTGCATACCAGCATCTTGGAGGTTGAGGTTAATCAATAAGCCACTACTGATCGCCAGGGTAACAACCGTAAACACCGTTGCCACAATCCGGGTCAGGGGCCTGGGGAAAAGGGCGATCGCCCCAATGCCGACGAGCGGTAAAAACAGTAAGAAACTCAGCATAATCTTTCGGAGAAGGTCATAAATATTTCAGCGAAAATCGTTAATGCATCCCCCTTTAAAATTGCCAATGCTTCAGCAAGGGATACGATAAAGCGGCAATAAAGAGGAGAATACCGGCCACAATTGAGAGGGCATAGGATTGGCTTTGCCCAGAGTTGTTATATTTCAAACTTTGGCCACCGAAAAGGGTTGCTAAACCGAGAAAGTTGATCACCCCATCGACAAAATAGCGGTCTAACCAGTCAATGATTTTGGAAATCAAGGCAACGGCAAAAATAACTGTGTTTTTATACAACTCCGCTGTGTACAAATCCTTGGCGAAAAATTCCCGCACCGGATCTGAAAAAATATGGATCGGTTTATTGATTTTTTCATTGAGATAGAGATACATCGCGGTACCGCCACCGACCATGGTCGAAATAATCAAAACTGCAGCCAGGGGCAGATTCAACTGGTGCCAATCCGGTAGAAAATTCAGTTTCGCCAGAATAAAAGGACTGTGGAGGGCGAAACCCGCAAGAATCACCATCGGCAAGACTAAGGCCCATAATCCTTCTGGCGATCGCACGGTCATCTGCTTCGGCTTACCGCCAAAAATTAGGCCAAATTCTCGCATGATGCTAAAGGAAGTCAAGGCATTGACCGTAATCAAAATCACGGCCAGAATCGGACTTGTTTTCCAAAAATTTGTTGTCAGTTGGGCCAGGCTCCAGAATCCACCAAACGGCGGTAGGGCAACGAGGGAAGCAGCACCGACAAGGTAGCAAATCCCCGTAATCGGCCGCCGCGACCAGAGGCCGCCATATTGGGTTAAATCTTGGCTGATATTGACTAAAACAACGCCACCGATCGCCATCACGAGAATCGCCATCGCCACGCCATAGGTGAGTAGCAAGACCAATGTCGTTTGATCCTGTTGGGAACCCACCGCCATAAAGACCATGCCCATGTAGGCACTGACGGAATAGGACAAAGAACGTTTGATATCAATCTGGGCGATCGCCACCATGGCTGCCCCCAAGGCCGTCGTTGCCCCAATCGCAATCATAAAAGTAGAAGCAAAATCCGAGAGGGCAAAAATCGGCTGCAACTTAATCAGCACCCAGGCTCCAGTACCAACCACGAGACTATTCCGCACCACCGTTGCCGGGACAGGACTTTCCATCGCCTCATCAAGCCAGAGGTGTAAAGGAAACTGGGCGCATTTCCCCAACGGCCCCGCAATTAAGGCCAAGCAAAGCAGCGTTGCCAAAGTCGGATCGAGTTCTGCCGTTGCCGCCCATTCAGCCAGATCATCAAAATTCCAAGTACCAGCAAGGGGCAACAGAGCCACTACACCCATCAGCAAGAACAGATCGCCGACCCGTTTTGTTAGAAACGCATCCCGCGCCCCCGTGACCACCAGGGACTGGTTAAACCAATAGCCAATTAACAGATAAGTACCGAGGGTCAGAATTTCGAGCACCACATAGCTAAAGAAAAGGGAATTACAGAGCACCAAGGCACACATCCCCGCTTCAAATAAGCTCATGGTCGCGAAAAATCTCGCCCAGCCCCAATCCATTTCTAAGTAGGCCACAGCATAGAGTTGGGCGAGTAAATTAATCCCGGCGATCAGAATCAGCGCTCCGATAGTAATGCTGGAAATATCGAGGTCGATGCTGAGGGTCAAGTCCGCCGCCTGGAGCCAAGTTAACGATGGTTTTAGGGCGGGCTGTTCCCATCGCTCGATGAAGGCAAGACAACTATGGACTAGGGCCATAAAAGTAAGCAACATATTGACGTAGCCCGCAGGCCGTGGCCCTGTTTTTCGGGTGATGCTCGGCATCCATAGCGCCGATAGACCCATTCCCAGCAAAGGATAGCAGGGAACAAGCCAGACACTCTGACTGAAAAAAGTATTCATATGACGATGACGCTGAAATAATTTGCTTAGGGAAAAGCGGGCTGATGACCCATCTTTTTTGCTAGTTGGGCAATTACCAACTTCGACCTACCAAAGGCACGGGAAATGGCCCAACAATTTTGAGCTTTTAGGGTTGCAGAGCAAGCGATCGCCGCCCTGAGTTTTCGAGAGTTTTCTGGCTAGACCGGACCATAAACTCCAAAAAGGCTTGGGCAATCACCGACAGTTGTTTCCCGGCGAGGTAGGCAACATACCAATGGCGCTGGATCGGAAAATGCTCCACATCCAACACCGTTAATTCGCCGTGGGGAGGCTCCGTGATCAAAGTATGGCGGGACAAGACAGAAATCCCTAGACCACCGGCGATCGCCTGTTTAATCGCCTCATTTGACCCCAGTTCCAGGCGCACCTGCACCGACACATCATGTTCTGCCAGGAGTTTTTCGACCGCGAGTCGTGTCCCCGACCCCATTTCCCGCGTCACAAAATCGGCCCCGTCCAACACAGACAGAGGGAGATTTTTCTGGCGAGCCAGGGGATGATCGGCGCGGGCGACCACCACCAAGGGATTGTCCAAAAATGCTTGCGCATGGACATCAAGATCATCGGGCAAATTACTCAGGATGTAGAGATCATCTAGATTATTCGCCATCCGATCATGAAGCTGTTGGTGATTGATTACCTGCAAAGACACGTCGATATCTGGGTAATCTTGGCAAAATTCCCCCAGGATACGCGGCACAAAATATTTGGTTGTGGTGATTACCCCAAGGCGGAGTTGACCCCGTTTCGCTCCCTGCAGGGCGGCCAACTTCATCTCAAAGTTATCCAACCGTTCAAAGATTTCTTGGCAGGTTGCGAGGAGTTCCTCACCTGCTTCCGTGAGATATAGCTTTCTGCCAATATGTTCAAACAGTGGCATCCCGATGGTCTGGGTCAGTTGTTTCACTTGTCCAGAAACCGTCGGTTGGGTGATTGATAATTCCTCCGCTGCCTTGGTAAAACTGCCATGGCGAGCCGTAGTTTCAAACACCTTCAGTTGGTGGAGAGTTGCAGGGATCAAGGGTTTACTCCTGAACTTGTGCTGTTATGCCTGAGTTTAGCAATACCATAGACTAGAGTCAATACAAGAAAATATCGTCATAGTTTCGGTTCTATATAAGAAAAATTTATAAAAATTCCCTTGGGCTTCCCGTCAAACTCTGATTTTTTCTGGCTTAGGGACGTTTTTGGCGAGTATGGTTCTCTGGACAAAAGTGTCACAATAGGGAAACAAGGCCCTTCACCCTATCGAGTCAAACCTATGGCGATCGCCACTGAATTCAAGTCCATTCCGCGTTTATCTACGGGAAAGTTTCAGCAAAAGTTACAATCGTTGTTGAATCCTGTGGGGTATTTGACCCGCTTAGCAAGCTCGGCCTCCGATCTCGCCTACATGCCAGCGGCAGGCTACGACCAGCCCCTGATTTTGGCCTATCATCCTGAGGCGATACGGCAGTTGCTCAGTAATAGTAACCAGGCTTTTGCGGCCCCTGGGGAGTTAAACGGCATTATTGAACCCCTGGTGGGGCAACAGTCTTTGGTGAGTTTGAGCGGTGATCGCCATCGGCAAGAAAGAAAGTTGATCATGCCAGCCTTCCACGGGGCGCGGATGCACAACTATGGGGCGCTCATTACCCAAATTATTGAGGAGGAACTGTCTCAGTTAAAGCCGGGCCAAGCTTTCCAGATGCAGGACATCACCCAAAAGATTACCCTACGCACGATCATTGAGGTGGTCTTTGGGGTACAGGGGGGCGATCGCTACGCGCCGATTATGGCGATGACCCGCAAGATTTTGAATCGGTTTACCTCGCCCATCGCCAATAGTTTTCTCTTTTTTACGTCGTTGCAAAAGGATTTGGGAGCCTGGAGTCCCTGGGGCAGTTTTATCCGCGATCGCCAAGCCCTAGATGAGTTGATCTACGCCGAATTGCAGGAACGCCGCGCCCATCCCGACCCGGAGCGGACTGACATTTTGTCCCTGCTGATGGCGGCCACTGACGAAGCGGGCAACACCATGGACGATCAACAGTTACGCGATGAGTTGATGTTGCTGTTGTTTGCGGGCCACGAAACGACGGCGATCGCCATGGCCTGGGGCACCTATTGGCTCCATACCCACCCGGAGGTGATGGCAAAAGTCCGCGTCGAAATCACAGCCTTGGGCGAAAATCCTGACCCGATGGACATTTACCGTTTGCCTTACCTCGCAGCCGTTTGCAATGAAACCCTACGGATTAATCCCGTGGCGATGTTCACTTTTGCTCGTCAAGCTGTTACCACCACCCAGTTGCTCGATTATTCCATTGAGGCTGGCACGGTGCTGATGGGGTCAATTTATCTGCTCCACCAGCGCCCGGATCTCTACCCCAATCCTAGGGAATTTCGCCCTGAACGGTTCCTGGAACGGCAGTTTACGCCCTACGAATTTATGCCCTTTGGGGGCGGTGTGCGTCGTTGTGCCGGGGAAGCTCTAGCGATGGTGGAGTTGCGCCTGGGTCTGGCGGCGATCGCCACCCAAACAGACTTAACCTTATTGGATCAAGTGCCCGTCGCGGCCAAACGCAAGGGGTTAGTTTTGTCTCCTGCAACGGGGGTGAAAATGCGCTTTAATGGCAGCAAAATCTACTATTCAAACTGACAAACGTTGGTGAGGGTTTCGACAAAGGTGGGATAGGAAATGGAGGCGGCTTCGGCTCGGTGGATGCGGGTTTCGTCCTTGGCATTTAAAGCGGCGATCGCCAAACTCATGGCAATGCGATGGTCAGTATAGCTATCCATTTCTGCTCCGTTTAAAGAGGTGCCCCCAATGATCTCTAGGCCGTCGGGATGCTCGATAATATTCGCGCCCATTTTCGCCAATTCTGCGGCCATCACTGCGAGGCGATCGCTTTCTTTGACCCGTAACTCCTCAGCATCTTTAATAATCGTTGTTCCTGCTGCGAAACAAGCCGCCACCGCCAGGATCGGAATTTCATCAATCAGCCGGGGAATAATCTCGCCGCCGATGGTGCAGCCCTTGAGGGGAGAATATTGCACCCGCAGATCCGCCACCGGTTCCCCGGCCACTTCCCGCGCATTATCAAGGGTCATGTCCGCCCCCATCATCTGCATCGCTTCAATAATCCCGGTGCGGGTCGGATTAATCCCCACATTCTCAATGGTCAAATCAGAATCGGGCACAATCGCCGCCGCCACCATCCAAAAAGCCGCCGAACTAATATCCCCCGGCACCACCACTTTTTGGCCCCGCAACGTCGGGTAGGGGTCAAGGGTCACGCTGTGGGTTTCGGGATCAATGGTGAGATTCGCCCCGAAGGCCCGGAGCATCCGTTCACTGTGATCCCGCGAAAGGGCTGGTTCGGTGACGGTGGTTTGCCCCTCTGCCAAGAGTCCCGCCAACAATACACAGGATTTGACCTGGGCTGACGCAATAGGGGAATGGTAATGAATTCCCTTGAGTTGTTGCCCTTGAATCGCCAGGGGAGCGAGGGTATTGCCTTTTTTGCCCCAAATTTGTGCCCCCATTTCCTTTAGGGGATTGACAACCCGAGACATGGGCCGCGATCGCAAGGAACCATCTCCAGTCACGGCAAAAAAGCGATCCGGCGACGAAGCCAGCAAACCCATCATCAAGCGCATCGTAGTGCCGGAGTTGCCCGCATCGAGGACATTATCTGGTTCTTGCAGATTACCGAGGCCGACCCCCTGCACCCGGACTTCCGTTTCATTTAATTCTGAAATATTGGCCCCCATCGCCGCGAAACAGGCCGCCGTACTGCGGGGATCTTCGCCCAATAGCAAGCCTTCGATGATCGTTTCGCCTTCGGCGATCGCCCCCAACATCAGCGCCCGGTGGGAAATGGACTTGTCCCCCGGAATCCGCACCTTTCCCTGCAAACTGAGGCCCGATGCAGGCGGCGTAATCACAAGTTGCTGGTGGGGAGAAACCGTTTCGAGGCGAATCATAATGTCGGGATGTTACAAATGGGCGATGTCATCTTAGCGGATTTCCAAATCCCTTGCCTATGGCCCGGGGCAGAATCACTCAAATTCGTCCTTTTAACCAAGCACAAATACTTACCCTAGACGCAAAAGTCACAGTTTCCTAACATAAAAAATCACTGAAAGCCATTGAATTCGTTAAAAGTCAACATATCTTGACTTTTGGGATCACGAAACCCAGGATTCTCTGCTAAAACATGAAACAACAGGCGATCGCCAAAAAAACCGATGCAAGCGCCTACCCTGTATCAGTCCAAAATTCGTGCAACGGAGGAGCCCATCCCATGACCACCACAGTAGGCAATGGATTCGCAGACAATCTAGAAGATATGACCCTGAGGCAACTACGGAAGCTCGCCAGCAAACTCGGCATCAGCCGCTATAGTCGGATGCGCAAAGATCAACTCCTCGCTGAGGTGAAAAAACGCTCAAGCTACGACAACCCGAAAGCCTCAGTCACCCCCGACAAAACTGAATCCATCACCCCAGTCAATAGCCAAGAGGAGGAAACTCAAGTGGAAGCAGCAAAATTTGAAGTTGGTCAAGATGATCCCATCGAGCTCGATCTCGCCAGTGTCGATGAAGACCTCGGTGACCTCCCCGGCGGCTATGGTCAAAGTCGCATCGTTCTCTTACCCCGCGATCCCCAATGGGCCTACGCCTACTGGGATATCCCCAACGACCACAAGCAATACCTGCGGAACCAAGGGGGCCAGCAGATCGCCCTGCGCCTCTATGACGTCACGGACATCAACCTCGACTACCAGACCCCCCACAACGTCCAAGAATATTTGTGTGATGAAATGGCGCGGGAATGGTATTTCCCCGTCCCCGTTAGCGATCGCGATTACGTTGTCGAAATCGGTTACCGTTGCGCCGATGGCCGTTGGTTAAGCTTGGCCCGTTCCACCGCAATTCGCATTCCCCCCGTCTATCCCAGCGACTGGGTAGAAGACATCTTTGTGACCGTCCAGTGGGATGAAGAACTGAAAGGAAAAACCGTTTACAACCTGGTACCCCCAGCCAAGAAACAAGCAGAAGCTGCTGCTGCCGCTGCCGAAAGTACCTCTAGTCCCATCTACGACGAAATCTTTGGCGATCTCCAATCCCTCGAAGCCCAACGTATTGCTGGGTCTCTGTTTGGTTCGATGCAACATGTGGCTGGCTCAGTACCGCCCCAAGAATCCATCAGTTCCTATGTCTTCCCCTCTGGGGCAGGACTATGGGCAGCCCCCAACGTTTCTGGTCTCAATATGTCCGGCTTGAATATGTCCGGTGCTGGCTTTGCGTCGATGCCACCAGCGCGTCCCCGGAAATTCTGGCTCGTGGCCGATGCAGAGTTGATTGTTTACGGCGCGACGGAACCCGATGCCACTGTCACCATTGGCGGCCAACCGATCAAACTGAATCCCGATGGCACATTCCGCTTCCAGATGTCTTTCCAGGACGGCAATATCGATTATCCGATTGTGGCTGTGGCTGCCGATGGGGAACAAACCCGTTCGATTCACATGACTTTTGACCGGGCGACTCCTTCTCGGAATACCAACACCAAAGAACAGGCAATGGACGAGTGGTTTGTTTAGGCTACTGTTGCGGTAAATCTCAAAAACGAATGCTTTGATTAATTTATTTCTTGACCTCTCCATCTGGGGAGGTTTTTTG
Organism: Synechococcus sp. BDU 130192; assembly: GCF_963876085.1. Taxonomy (NCBI): domain Bacteria; kingdom Bacillati; phylum Cyanobacteriota; class Cyanophyceae; order Synechococcales; family Synechococcaceae; genus Synechococcus; species Synechococcus sp. BDU 130192. The sequence continues at coordinate 279,426 of NZ_CAWNNO010000022.1, forward strand.
TTCTGAAGTTTATCTGTCGAGAGGGTTAATCGCCATAAAAAAACCAGTTATTTAAGCAAAATAACTGGTCTATGGGGGAATGGGTTGCAACTGATTTTGAGGCAATCAGTCGTTTACCATTTGTTGTTTTCTGCTTGGTCAGCGATGTAAGCGGCAACGTTAGCAATGTCAGCATCGCTTAGACGACCACCGAAAGCAGGCATTGCCCCTTGTCCGTTGGTTACTTGGTAGGCAACCGCTTCTTCGAGGGACTTGCTGCCATCTTTGTAGCCAGCGAGGTAAGTTTTTAGGGCATCAGCCTTTAGGGTTTTGGTGGGCATGACTGCGTTGTTACCACCAGCATGGCAAGCGGCACAGTTAGCGGCAAATACCTGGGCACCAGCAGCAGCGTCAGCGGCAAATGCAGGAGTCCCGAAGGCAAAAACAGTAGCAAGTACGGTTAAAGCAATAGCAAGTAATTTTTTCAAAGGAGTTTTCCTCTCAATGCTCTCAACAGAAAAAGAATTTGGTTAAAAGTTTAATATAATCAACCAGACTATATTTTATCGATCTTGTCGTTTGGTTCAAACGCTTAGCCTGAAATTCCCTAAATTGTTTCAATTTGTCACGAAATTGCCCTATGCAGTCCGCATCTCCTTCCTCCGATGGTATGGCAGTGGTCAAGACCTGGGACCTTTGCAAAACTTACCGTACCGGCTTTTGGCTCAACAAAACCAGTGAATCCCTGAAAAGTTGTTCCCTCGAAGTCTTGGCAGGTGAAACCTTCGGGCTACTGGGGCCAAATGGGGCAGGCAAAACAACTCTTTTGAAAATTCTCCTAGGTATTATTCGACCGACTGGGGGCAATGCGACGTTGTTGGGGAAACCGTTTGGCGATCGCCAGACCCGACAGCGCATTGGCTACCTTCCGGAAAATGCTTATTTCTATGACTTTTTGACGGCCTGGGAATTTCTAGATTTTACGGCGGGTTTATTTCAGATTCCGCGCGGCAAGCGACAAAAGCGGATTAAATTACTGCTGGATACGGTGGGACTGGCCCAGGAAGTGGCGAAAAAGCGGCAACTCCGCAAATATTCCAAGGGGATGCTCCAGCGGGTAGGGATGGCCCAGGCGTTAATCAATGATCCTGATTTAGTCTTCCTCGATGAGCCGATGTCGGGCCTCGATCCCCTCGGTCGCTACCAAGTGCGAGAAATTATTTTGTCCCTAAAGGCCCAGGGAAAAACGATTTTCTTTAATTCGCATATTTTGGCGGATGTGGAACTAATTTGCGATCGCCTGGCGATTTTGTCGAAGGGAGAAATTATTTGCCAAGGTACTTTAGATGAGCTTTTAGGGGCAGCAGATCGCTATCAAGTCGTCATCGAAGGGGGCACCGAGGCAGCGTTACGGTCTTGGGTGCCGGATTTGGCCCGCAAGGATCACCATTGGATCGGCCATTTGGAGGGAGATCCCCAAAAGTTTATCGCTTCCCTAAGCTTGATGAAGGCGCGATTATTAGATTTGAAATTGGCGCGAGTTTCCCTAGAGGATTTCTTTATTCGCCAAATTCGTGACCATGATCCCCAGGCGCACATCGAGAAAAATCTCAAGGCGATCGCCTAAATTGTGAACTGTGCATATAAAGTATCTGTCTATAATTTTTGAAAAAACACTCATTTAAGAAAGATTACAAGCTTTCGAGTGGAAAATATTATGCATTTTGGTTTTAATGATATGGAGTAGACAAAATCTAAACTTATTGGGCTATATTTATGTCGATTGATGAATTGACATTCTCGAATCTTCCTGAAGTCGAGAAGTATGTCAACCAGATGGTGCGTGGAAGTAAAGTCACCTGTAATTTGCAACTAAAATCACCAATGTTATTGGTAGTCATAACAAGACCAAAAGACGTCCAAAAGACTCCTTTAGAATATGAATTTATCTCCGAGAAAATATTAAGTGTTTTTAATAAGATTCCTAGCACTAAGACAATTCTAATAAAATCTGCCCAGTTTTATGCCAGAGTAAATGGAGAGGCTCCCGAATGGAGAATGGTTAAACCAATTCTATACATACCCGAACTTGAAGAGAAGCAGCCACAAGAATCAAAAGAAGTATTAAATCAAAATCTTCCACCTAGTCAACAACAGAGTAAATCTTCACCCAACCACTTAGTCAAAAACAGCAATCACAACGAAACCAAAGCCTATCAGTCTTTAAATGTTTATCAGTCTTTGAATCTTCGAGTACAGCTTTTAGGGCGCGGTATCACTAATGAAATTTTAAGTTTATATATCAATGGAAAAAGTGTCGCCAACAAATTCAAAACATTGCATGACTGCTTAAATCACCTGGGTTTACAGGGTTTTTATATAGTTGCTTGCTCAATAGAAACAGAGGGAACATACACTCATTTTTATACGTTACAAAGAAAATTGGTACTCCACTCTATTCCAGATGTTCCAGATATTTTTGATGAATTGGAACAGATCAACAATGGCGTTTCTTTAGATGACAGCATCAGAAGCTTATTTGAAGGAGGGGCTCGTTTTTGGTAAATCAAACAAAATCATTTTATGAATTCTAATCTAGTAATCGCTAGCTTTTAAAGTCTGACAGGCTATCAATTATAATAACTTTTGGTGGATTGCTATTTTTTTGAAAATTTCGATACAGCCTTATTTGCGATTTTTTCTTTGAGGCAAATACTACCAAAAACCTCCTTAAGCTTCTTAAGGAGGTCGAAAAAGTTCAACAGGAAATTCGTTTATTTCGCGGGATCAAGTTTGGCGATCGCCGCTTCCATTTCTGAGGCAATTTTCGCTTCAAGGGCCGCAGAATCCGTTTCCATGTAAACCCGCATCAACGGCTCTGTACCAGAAGGACGCAGGAGCACCCAACTGCCATTTTCGAGGTACAGTTTCACACCATCTTTTAAGCCCACTTCCTTGACCGCTAAACCAGCCACGGTTTTCGGGGGCGTCGCCTTATAGAAGTCCAAGACAGCCTTTTTGTGGGGTTCTTCCAGGTGCAGATCCAAGCGTTTGTTGAAGAGCGGCCCAGCGGCATCTTCGAGGGCTTCTTTGACTAACTGAGACAGGGGCTTACCTTCGTAGGCGATCGCCTCGGCCACGAGCATATCCGCCAAAATGCCATCTTTTTCCGGGATATGACCGAGCACACTCAAACCACCGGATTCTTCCCCGCCAATGAGGACAGCGGTTTCGCGCATTTTTTCGCCGATGTACTTGAAGCCGACTGCCGTTTCAAAAATTTCTAAGCCATATTTTGCGGCCAAATTGTCGAGCAAATGGGTTGTGGCCACCGTGCGGACGATTGCCCCTTTTTGACCTTTGTTTTTCAGCAGGTGCCGCGCGAGCAAGAGCAGAATTGTGTTGGGCGTTAAAACATTCCCCAATTCATCCACAACCCCAAAGCGATCGCTGTCACCATCGGTCGCCAAGCCTAGATCCGCTTGATCCGCTTTTACCGCATCCACGAGGCCCACCAACTGAGAGCCTTTCGGTTCTGGCATCCCACCGCCAAACAAAACATCACGGCTGGTATTAAATGATTCCGTTTCACAGCCGCAGTGGGCGAGTACTTCATCTAAATAACCGCGCGACGTGGAATACAGCGCATCATATTTCACCTTCAGGCCCGCTGAACGAATCTTGTCCACATCCAGGAGGGTGTAGATGAATTTTAAATAGGCAGGTTTCGGGTCAAACCGAGAAATTTTGTCGCCATTTTTGCCCGTGGGCATCTCCGCCGAAGCACTGGCAATATTCGCCACAATCGTGTCGGTGATTTCTGGGGTCGCTGGCCCGGCGTAATCGGGAATATATTTGATCCCGCAGTAGGGGGCCGGATTGTGGCTAGCCGTAAACATCAACGCGCCGGCAGAATTAAGAAACTTCGCATTGTAGGCAATCACCGGGGTCGGGCAATCCCGCTCTACCACCTGCACCGTCCAACCGAGATCCGCGAGCACTTCCGCCGCAGTCTGGGCAAATTCGTCTGCAAAAAAACGGGTGTCATAGGCCACCAGCACCGGACGATCCTTCCCATAGGCCGTCTCTAGGTAGCTGGCGATCGCCCGGGTCACTTTACAAACATTAGCGAAGGTAAAATCATCGGCGATAATGCCACGCCAACCGTCAGTGCCAAACTTAATCGGGGGATTGCTTGCAATACTCATGTGAAGAAAAACAGGGCTTGTTAAAAATCCCCTTTATCTTATCCGCAAGGGGGAAACCACGAATGGCGATTTTCTTACAAAATTTCCCCGAAGACAGGCATTTTTCCAAAGCATTAGATATTATTAGGTCTATACTGGCCAGTTCCAGTAAAAAGTCATAGGCGAAAGACTGTCTTTTCTATCCTTCGGGCGGTGCAAATTTTGTCTAGATTGATGTACATATCGGACGATTTAACCCCAAACCCTTGATCAATGGAGTGATGAATAACCGTGGCAACAACCGAACCCCGTCAATCCCAACCCCTCGATGTCGCCCAACTCCAGCAGGAACTCCAACTGCGGGATCAACTGGTGCAGCAACTGTCCCAGGAGTTATTTCGTCTCGTCAAGGGCAATGATGACCCGGCCCCGGAGCTAGAAGCCCAGCACCAAGAAGAACTCCAGCGCCTCCGGGAGCAGTTCCAAGAGGTTGAACAGCAAGTCGTTTTTTATCAAGAGCGCTTGACCCAGAAAGATCAAGAAATTTCCCAATTGCGCCAATCCGTTAAAGAATTAGGCGATCGCAGTCGGCGGTTAGAACAGGTGGTTCAGGAACTACCGCAGATCTATCGGCAAAAATTTGCTGAGAGAATGGCAACAGTTCGCGATAAAGTAGAGAAGCTGCAAAGGGAGAATCGCCAACTCCACGCCGACTTACAAAGTGTGAGTTACCGCCTTGCAGTGAAAAATCGTCGTCATAGCCTGTCTGAGATTGAATTACCCACATTTAACCCCAAAGGTGGCAGCCCCATCCCGACGTTCAGCACCCTCTAAGGTCATCATCTTAGTCAATGCTGAATTAAAGCATTCTGGCAAATTTATCTCTGCTTCCCCCGTTACGGAGCGGATGATTAAGGCATTTAAAACGGCAATTGTGCAGCAGGCCGAGGGCACAGAAGTAGAAGTGCTCACACCGGCGATGGTTCGGCACGGGGGCCAGTCCCAGGGTCGCGACGTCCTCGTTTGTCCCTTGACGATTGATTTACCAGAGCCTTTTTCTTTCACGCACCAAAAAGTATTTCAAGCCTGTCGCAAAATTGAGGAGCGGCGTCAGTGGGTGCAGAAACACACAACCCACCGGGTCTGTAACCACAACTATTTAGGTGATCACTGGCTACCAATTATCTACACGGCGAAGGGGCCTTTGTACGGCGAAGTGATCGGTGAAGGGGTAATGCCCAACTCCTACCACCAGCCCATCGATCTCCGGGATGAACAGCGCCAAAGCTTGTATTATCTGGGCTACCAACTCCTCGATTCCATTGGGGCTACGCCTGGGGTTTACCTGCTACAGTTTTCCTTCTCGCCGGAAAAGCGGTTGATTTTTGATCGACTCTGGCCTTTCCCGGCAGCACCGGCGATCGCCTCTCTGCGCTGCCAACAACCAGACCTGTTTACCTGCCATTGGCATTGTTTGACGGGGCAAAGTATTCCTGATGTGATTATTCCCCATTACCTCGCATCCTAAAGTTTCCCTGTAAATTTCCCTGGGGATGTGAGCGATCGCTGACTTATCAGCCATATCAGTAAATAACTGTCAAAAAATTAAACGAATCATCTCAGAGGCTGTGGCGATCGCCGTTTCCTGATTAACAATAGGCCCAATGGCCCCAGGTCATAAATGCTTTAGGACAACGGTAAACAGCATCAGTTATGGGAAACGTAAAAAAAATTGGTGTACTCACCAGTGGCGGCGACTGCTCCGGCTTGAATGCAGCGATTCGGGCTGTAACTCGCTGTGCCCGACATCAATACGGTTGGGAAGTGATTGGTATCTGTCGAGCGACCCTAGGCCTGCTCCAGGAGCCACCAGAAACCATCGTCCTCACCGAAGATCAAGTCGATACTTGGTTAACGATGGGGGGCACCATGTTAGGGACAACCAATAAAGGTAATCCCTTTGCTTTTCCCATGGAAGACGGTTCCCTAAAGGATCGATCTCAAGAAATTGGCGAAGCCTATCACCGCTTGGGGCTGGATGCACTGGTCGGGATTGGCGGCGATGGTAGCTTGGCGATTCTCCAGAAATTAGCACACCTGGGGGGCATGAACCTCGTGGGCATCCCCAAAACCATTGACAATGATGTGGGCATTACGGAACGTTCCATTGGGTTTGAAACAGCGGTCAATATTGCCACAGAAGCTTTAGATCGACTGCATTTTACGGCGGCAAGTCACAACCGAGTAATGATTGTGGAAGTCATGGGGCGAGATGCCGGCCACATCGCCTTAAATGCAGGGATTGCTGGCGGTGCCCATGTAATCTTGATCCCAGAGATTGCCTACGACTTACAGACGGTGTGTGAGTTTATTTGCGATCGCCAAAATTCCGGTAATGGTCATACCCTTGTCGTTGTTTCAGAGGCGGTCTGTACCACCTCTGGGGAAACCCTCAAACACGAATTGCAATTTGGGGAATGTCGCCTGGGGGGCATCGGTCAATACATGGGCGATGAGGTGGCCAAAAAGACTGGCGCAGAGACGCGGGTAACGGTATTGGGCCACATCCAACGGGGGGGCATCGCCTCACCCCTAGACCGTTTGCTGGCCTCGGCCTTTGGGGTCGCGGCGGTGGATTTAATCGCCCAGGGCAAATTTGATCACATGGTGACTTGGCAAAATGGCCAGGTGTCTAGTGCGCCCATTAGTGAGGCCATTGAGATCAATCGGGTCGTTGATCCGGAGGGAACTTTGGTGAAAACCGCGCGGGGCTTAGGGATTTGTCTTGGCGATCGCCCAGGTGAAATTTAGGCCACATTTAAGCCGCCCAGAACTCTAGGGAGAAGCTGGCTCCAGTAAGGGCTGTAGGTCGAGGGGCACCTGGTTTGCGGTTTCTAATTGCATCCCCTCTCCCCATCGGCGTAGGGGCAGGGTCAGATCCGCAAAAAACTGCGTTGGGTCTGTCTCTGGCTTCAAAATTAGGAGCGTCGTACAAGGGCCGCCTTTCGTTTGAGTCAGAGCACAAATTGCTTCCCGTTCTGGGGTGGCTGGGTTGGGCTGATAGGTGAGGGCGCGGAGTTGCTGTGGCACTAGGGAATCTAGGCGCTGGGCGACCTGCTCACAACGACTTTTGGGGGACACATCCCCTTCCATGCCCGGCACCATTTGCAGCCAAGGTTGCGGTTGCCCTTGGCCCTGATGAAAGACCGTCCACATCAAGTCTCCTGTTTGGGGTTCTATGACGGGCTGACAGGTAAACTGCCGGGGTTTAAGAATATTGCGCCCCAGGGCATTGCTGACCCCCACCGTCAGGCCCACCGTGAGAAAGGCGATCGCCACTACGCCGCCCAACAATAATTGATAAGGCTCTAACATCATCAACTTCGCCATTGTATTTCCCTAATACTTCACCATGATTATCTGTCGGGGATGACCCCAAAAAAGTTTCCCGATTAGACCCTAAATTTCCAGAATTTTGCCTATTTCGTCTGATTAATAAGGTAATTGGGAATAGGCAGCCTGGGAAATAGTCGGCAACTCCGCATATTTGCCGAGGATCGATTGCACCATTGCATAGAGACAAGCCACTAAAGTACCGAGAAAGGCAACATTTGAAAGGGTTTCAACGAGAAGACTGCCGCCCCCAAAGCCAAAAAAGCGAATTAAAATCCCGAACAACACCAGGGCAATGTCAATCAAAATCGCCTGGAGGGTATTGAAGCGAATGAAGTGGCTAATTTTGCTGTTGCGTACCACCGCAGCATAGAGAATGAAGAAAATAATCAGCCCTGCAAAGGGAAATGAATAAAGGCGGATTAGGGGTTGTAAAGGCACATAGATTACCGCCAGGATCGGAAAGCGCATTAAAAACGGCAGACCGAAGGGCAAAGCGTAGACGAGGGGTAATAGGTAAGGTAAGGCCCCAAATAAACGATCTGTGGGTTCAGTGGTAGTGGACATAAAACTTTTTCTGCAATGGACTAGCTCCTATTCTACAGAGAAGTCTTGAAGAAGTTCTGTGGCGATCGCCAGGGCCAAACAATGGGAAAAATTAAACGAAATTCAGGAATTTTGCGGCGATTTCCCCTGCATCCTGACAAAAGGCAGTAGAATTGTAAACATTTGTTAATCTCTTTTTGAAACTGAATGCAAAGTACAGTCCGCTCCCCAGGGAGTCGCGAGTCTCTACGGCAAGATCTGCCCTTCACCCTCAAGGATGTGAAAGCAGCCATCCCAGACTACTGTTTTCAGCCTTCTGTCTTCCGTTCCCTCGCCTATTTTTTTCTTGATATTGGGATCATCGCTGGCCTCTATGCGATCGCCGCTTATTTAGATTCTTGGTTTTTCTATCCCATTTTTTGGTTTGCCCAGGGCACCATGTTTTGGGCTTTGTTTGTGGTTGGCCATGATTGCGGCCACGGATCTTTTTCTAAGTCCAAATGGCTCAACAACTTGATTGGGCATTTGAGCCACACGCCGATTTTGGTGCCTTTCCATGGTTGGCGTATTTCCCACCGCACCCACCACTCCAACACGGGCAACATTGATACCGATGAGAGTTGGTACCCAATCCCAGAGTCAAAATATGACCAGATGGGTTTTGCGGAGAAACTTGTCCGTTTCTATGCGCCCCTGATTGCTTATCCGGTTTATTTGTTTAAGCGATCGCCGGGTCGGGGGCCTGGTTCTCATTTTTCGCCAAAAAGTCCCTTGTTTAAGCCTGCCGAGCGCAACGATATCATCGTCAGTACCGCCGCGATTATCGCCATGGTCGGTTTTCTCGCGTGGTTTACAGTGCAGTTCGGGCTTCTTGCCTTTGTGAAATTCTATTTTGTGCCCTACGTCATCTTCGTGATTTGGCTCGATCTAGTCACTTATCTGCACCATACTGAGGCGGATATTCCTTGGTACCGGGGTGATGATTGGTATTACCTCAAGGGTGCTCTTTCCACCATTGACCGGGATTATGGCATTTTTAACGAAATCCACCACAATATCGGCACCCACGTCGCCCACCACATTTTTCATACGATTCCCCATTACTATCTCAAGGATGCGACCGAAGCGATCAAGCCCCTCCTGGGAGATTATTATCGGGTGAGCCATGCTCCGATTTGGCGCAGTTTCTTTAGATCCCAAAAAGCCTGCCATTACATCGCGGATCAAGGGTCTAACCTGTACTACCAACCGAAAAAGTAACGCTATTATTCTCAACTGCAATCTTTTTTATTGATCCTAATTTCCCCTGGAAGTTAGGTTTTTTTGCGGCGATCGCCTGGGGAAAGCACCGGATTTTTGAGAGATCGCCTATGATCGAAACCGTTGAATTTACGACAGCACCACCATGAAGCGGGTTCGGGTCAAATACAGTTCGCCAACCTTTTGGATTGGCCTTGGTTTAACGGGGATCTTGGGTCTGGGGGCGATCGCCGCCCGGCAACAGATACCTTTATTGTCCCAGAGCGCTGGTCAGGTGGAATCCTCTGATGCAAGCGATTCTGAAGTGCTGGCTTTGGTAGAACAAACACCAGAGGAACGGCGGGAACGGCTTGAGGCGATCGCCAACGGGAAAAAAAATAGCCTTGACCGCAGTCGCGCCCGTTACCTATTAGGGATGGACTATCTCGTCGAACAGGATGGTGCCGCTGCCCTGGCCGCCTTCGAGAATCTAGAGCAAGATTATCCGGTGTTGACGCCCCATATTTTGATTAAGCGGGGCCGCGCCTACGAATTAACGAACAACCCCGAACAGGCCCAGGTGATTTGGTTTGATGTGGTGCAAAATTACCCAGAGGATGCCGCCGCAGCCGAAGCCCTCTTTCGCCTCAGTGCCTACGACCCGAAATATGCCGATCAGGCGATCGCCGAATATCCTGCCCACCCCCGCACCCAAAGCTTGATCCAGCAACGCCTTGCAGAAAATCCCCAGCAACGGGATCTTCTGGAACTACGCCTCAAATATGACGCCGACGCCCCAGATATTGCAGCAGTCCGTCAAGCTTTAATTGATAATTTCGCCGATCAGCTATCCCCAGAAACCTGGCAGGCGATCGCCGATAGCTTTTGGGATCAATGGCAATATGCCGACGCCGCCACCGCCTACCAAAAAGCCCCCGAAACTCCTCAAAATTTATACCGTCTCGCCCGCAGCTTCCAGGTCAGTGACCAACCGGAGCAAGCCCGACCTGCCTATGAAGCTTTAATCACAACTTTCCCCGACGCCCCAGAAACAGGCCTTGGTTTACGTCGCCTCGCCAGTTTAGTCAATGACACCACAGCGCTGACCTATTTAGATCAAGCCGTCGAAAAGTTTCCAGAAGAAGCCCCCGAAGCCCTCTTTACCAAGGCCAACCTTTTAGAAAAACTTGGTAGCAATAGTTCCGCCAACCAAACCCGCGAAAAAGCCCTCAATACCTATAAAGACGGCACTGCCACCACAGAATACCGCTGGCAACAGGCCGAACGCTACGCCGCAGAAGGAAATTACACCCAGGCCATTGAATGGGCCAAGGCGATCGCCCCCCTGACCCCGGATCATTCTCTTGCCCCTGAATCTATTTTTTGGACAGGAAAATGGCAACAACAGCTTGGCCAAACCCAAGCAGCAAAACAAGCCTATCAACAAGTCCTCCGCGACTACCCCGAATCCTATTACGCTTGGCGATCGGCGGTACAGCTCGGTTGGGATGTAGGGGATTTCACGTCGGTACGCAGTCTCCAACCAGAATTAACGCTCCCCGAAACTCGCCCTGTGCCCCCGGCGGGTTCGGAAACATTTCAGGAGCTTTATCGCCTCGGCCAGGATTTTGACGCCTGGAATACCCTCCAACTCGAACTCGCCAGTAAAACAGAGCTCACTGTCCCCGAAGCCTTTACCCAAGGTCTGTTAAAACTGGCCCAAGGTCGCTATCTCCAGGGGATTAATACCATTTGGAATCTCAGCCAACGGGACGAACCCGGTGATCGCCAAGCGTGGTTAGCACTCCGGGAAAACGAAACCTATTGGCACGCCCTTTTCCCGTTCCCCTATGCTGAACCGATCCAGCGTTGGGCCGCTGAAAATGACCTTAATCCCCTGCTGGTCGTTTCTTTAATGCGCCAAGAATCCCGCTTTGAGAAAAATATTGAGTCCCCCGTAGGAGCAAAGGGACTGATGCAAGTGATGCCCAGTACCGCCGAATGGATTGCCCAACAGACAACCGGGAACGCCTATGCCCTCGATGAACCAGAGGACAATATTAAACTCGGTACCTGGTATCTGCGCTACACTCACCAGGAATATGATGATAATTCCATGTTGGCGATCGCCAGTTACAATGCTGGCCCTGGTAACGTTGCCCAGTGGCTCCAACGCTATGGCCTTAACGATCCTGACACCTTCATCGAGCAGATCCCGTTTAATGAAACGAAAAACTACGTCGAAACTGTCTTTGCTAACTATTGGAACTATGAACGCCTTTATAATCCCGAACTTCAAGCCAAGCTAGACTCTTTGTAGCAACTTCCTTGGCTGTTCGTGCGAATTATGATGCATAAACCTAAAGCAAATGTAAAGATCTCCCCAAAACCCTTTACAAAACTTCATTTTGTTGCTAGTATGGACACATACATACAAAACAGTTCTGGTTTTTCCAGAGCGCACCTTGATAATTTCATAGCAATCATAACGATATGACTACTACACTACAACAGCGCGGAAGCGCTTCCTTGTGGGAGAAGTTCTGTCAGTGGATCACCAGCACCGAGAACCGCATCTATGTCGGTTGGTTCGGCGTCCTGATGATTCCTACCCTTCTCACTGCTACTACCTGCTTCATCATTGCGTTCATCGCAGCTCCCCCCGTTGACATCGACGGTATTCGTGAGCCCGTCGCAGGTTCTCTTCTCTACGGTAACAACATCGTCTCTGGCGCAGTTGTACCTTCTTCTAACGCAATTGGTCTCCACTTCTACCCCATCTGGGAAGCTGCTTC
>NZ_CAWNNO010000023.1:0-15098 GCF_963876085.1 Synechococcus sp. BDU 130192
AGATCTCGCTATCCGGTGAACCCGAAGCGCAATAGTGTGTTGGGGATTAAAGCCTACGACAATATTTCCGCAGTCCCCGAAACGGTGGAGTTAGTAGTGATTGCAATTCCAGCGCAGTTTGTGCCCCAAGTGGTTCAAGAATGTGTTGATGTGGGGGTAAAAGCCGCAATTATTATCTCGGCGGGCTTTAAGGAAATTGGTGAGCAAGGGAAGGCGCTGGAAAAAGAAATTTTGGCGATCGCCGCTGGGAAGTTGCGGATTATTGGGCCGAACTGTTTGGGGTTAATGAATCCCCATAGTGGGCTAAATGCCACCTTTGCCCACGCGATGGCGCAACCGGGTCATGTGGGGTTTATCAGCCAGAGTGGGGCGTTTTGTACGGCGGTGTTGGACTGGAGCTTTCCGGAGAATGTGGGCTTTAGTGCCTTTATTTCGCTGGGGTCGATGTTGGATGTGAACTGGGGTGATTTGATCACCTACCTCGGCGATGACCCGAACACCAAAAGCATTGTGATTTATATGGAGTCGGTGGGGGATGCCCGGTCGTTCCTTTCGGCGGCGCGGGAGGTGGCCATTACTAAACCGATTATTGTGATTAAGGCGGGACGGACGGAGGCGGCAGCAAAGGCTTCGGCTTCCCATACGGGTTCCTTGGCGGGGAGTGATGCGGTGTTGGATGCGGCATTTCGACGCTGTGGGGTGTTGCGGGTGGATCGCATTTCGGAATTGTTTAATTTGGCGGAAATTCTCGCAAAACAGCCCCGTTTACCGAAAAAACCGAAGTTGACGATTATTACCAATGCAGGGGGGCCTGGGGTTTTAGCGACGGATGCAATTATTCAACGGGGCGGGGAACTGTCGGCACTGTCCCCGGAAACGATCGCCGCCCTAGATAAATTTTTACCGAGTCACTGGAGCCGCAATAATCCGATTGATATTTTGGGGGATGCGGAACCGGAACGCTACGCGAAAACCCTCGATGTGGCGATTGATGACCCGAACAGTGCCGGATTTCTGGTGATCCTGACCCCCCAAGCGATGACTGACCCCACCGCCACGGCGATCGCCTTACAGAAGTGTGTCGAAAAAACCGATAAACCCGTGCTGGCTAGTTGGATGGGGGGTGATGCAGTGACCGAGGGGGAGCTGTTTTTAAATCGCTCTCAAGTGCCCACCTACCGTTACCCTGATTCTGCCGCCTATTTATTTCAATTGCTCTGGCGCTATAAATACACCCTGGAGGGCATCTACGAAACGCCGACCCTCGCGCCCGATACCGATGGGATTATTGATCGCCACAATGTGAAGGTGATCCTTGATTCGATTCGCGCCGAGGGGCGCACTTTGTTAACAGAGTCAGAATCTAAAAAAGTGTTAGCCGCCTACGGCATCCCCATCGTGCCAACGGGCAATGCCAGTACCCCAGAAATGGCGATCGCCCTTGCCGATGAAATTGGCTATCCGGTGGTTTTAAAATTACTGTCCACCACGATCACCCATAAAACCGATGTGGGGGGCGTGGAACTCAATCTAAACAGTGCGGCGAGTGTCGAGCGTGCCTTTAAGCGGATTTGCCAGAGCGTCACCGAAAAAGTCGGTGCAGAGCATTTCCACGGGGTGACAGTACAACCGATGCTCAACCTCAAGGATGGCTACGAACTCATCCTCGGCAGCAGTATCGATGGGCAGTTTGGGCCAGTGATGGTCTTTGGCACGGGGGGACAACTCGTGGAAGTCTTTCAGGATCGGGCGATCGCCTTACCACCGTTGAACAGTACCCTCGCCCGTCGCACGATGGAGCAAACCAAAATTTATAAGGCCCTCAAGGGAGTCCGGGGGCGAAAAGCGGTCAATTTAAACGAACTAGAGCAAATTTTAATCCGTTTTAGCCGTTTAATCGTCGAGCAACCTTGGATCAAAGAAATGGATATTAATCCCCTCTTTGCCTCCGGCGATCGCCTCGTTGCCCTCGATGCGCGGCTTGTGTTGCATCCCCTCGACTTAGCCGAAAAAGATTTACCCAAACCCGCCATTCGCCCCTACCCCTTGCAATACGAAAAACCCTGGACAAGCACCGATGGACGGGAGTTTATGATTCGCCCGATCCGCCCCGAAGATGAGCCGATGCTGGTTAAATTTCATCAAACTCTATCTGAACAAAGCGTTTATTTCCGTTATTTTCACCTCGTCACCCTGCAAAGTCGCATCGCCCACGAACGGTTAACCCGCCTCTGTTTCATTGATTATGACCGGGAAATGGCGCTGGTTGCTGAATACACCGACCCTGATACCCACGAAAAGGAAGTCTATGCTGTGGCCCGTTTAAGTCAACTCCACGGCACCACGGAGGGAGAATTTGCGATGATTGTCAGTGACCCGATCCAACGCCAAGGACTCGGTACCGAATTGCTCCGGCGTCTGGTGGAAATTGGTCGCAATGAAGGGCTGACTGCCATTACCGCCGACATTCTCTCAGAAAACAAAGGGATGCAACGGGTTTCAGAAAAAGCTGGTTTTACCCTCAAGCGCCAAAACTTTGAAGTGGTTAAAGCGACTCTACAACTCAATTAAACAAAGACTATGACCCGTTTTTTCTTAGTTATTGCCCCCATCCTTGCTGGTCTCGCCGTTGCTGCTGGTGCCTTTGCCAGCCATGGCCTTAAAGGAACCCTCGACGCCAATGCCCTTGATATCTGGGAAACTGCCGCTAAATATCAAATGTATCAGGCGATCGCCTTACTGCTGGTGGGCCTATTTTCCGTCCAGGGATCGTTCCCTCAAAGTTGGCTCAATGGGGCTGGCATTGCCTTTATTGTCGGGATTGTGCTCTTTTCCGGTAGCCTCTATGCCTTGAGTTTAAGTGGAGTGAAAATCTTGGGGGCCATTACACCACTCGGTGGGGCAGCTTTCATTGTTGGCTGGATCTGTTTGGCGATCGCCGGTTGGCAGTTTAGCCGCTAAAGAATTTTGGCAAAGCGATTAAGTTTGGACAGATTTTGTGAATTTGCTGTAACTTCGTTTTCAATTCCTCGCTAAGATTCAAGGAACTACAAATCTTTTTAGCAATAGGAGAACCTGGCTGTGTATGGAGCCGACCCCAATGATCCGCATCCCATGGCAGGATTTCCGCAGATTTGTTTTATCCGCAACACGGTGACAAATCCGAATATCATCATCGGCGATTACACTTACTACGACGATCCGGAGGATTCAGAAAACTTTGAACGCAATGTTTTGTATCATTTTCCCTTCATTGGCGATCGCCTAATTATTGGCAAGTTTTGCGCTCTGGCCAGGGGCGTCAAGTTCATCATGAACGGGGGTAACCACAAAATCGATGGTTTTTCCACCTATCCATTTCAGATTTTCGGCAATGGTTGGGACAAACTTCCTCTGCAACCTAGTGACTTTCCCTATAAAGGCGATACGATTATCGGCAATGATGTTTGGATTGGCTACGAAGCCGTGATTATGCCCGGTGTGCACGTGGGAGATGGTGCGATTATTGCCGCCAAATCAGTCGTGGTTAACGATGTCCCTCCCTACACCATTGTGGGCGGCAATCCCGCCAAATGTATTCGACAACGCTTTACCGATGAAGTGATTAAAACCTTACTATCAGTGGCTTGGTGGGATTGGGAGATCGAGAAAATTACCCGCAATTTAGAAAAAATTGTCGCAGCGGATTTAGATGCTCTGCTCAAGTGTGAATAACGAATCTTTATACAAATTGCTAATCAACACTTTTTCCATTGAATTATAAAAAGATGGTTTATCATTTTATGATGTCGCTTTAAAAAATTTTCATGGCTCAAAAAAAGAAAAAAATAAAGATTTATTGTGGCACTTGTAAACAATCTACCAACCATATAGTCATTGCTCAACGTAGCACACAAGCTCCTCCAGAATATGATATTCATGAATCTTACGGTGCAGAGCATTATTTTTGTCAATGCGCGGGCTGTAATAGTTATTCATATGCTGTGGCGACATGGTATCAAACTGATTTTAATCCTGACACTGGGGGAATGAATTACACATGGGAAACTTATCCAGAAGACAAAAGTCACCTTAGTGCCATAAGTGATTTATTATTTAGTTTGCCAACTAAAATCAGATTAATCTATCAAGAGATAATTAGTGCAATGAATGCACGGTTGCCAATTCTAACTGCAATTGGCTTAAGAGCGCTTATTGAAGCGATATGTAAAGACCAAGGCATTGGAGATAAAAAGGATAATCTTGAGAAACGTATTGATGGTTTGGCCACAAGTGGAATTCTGTCAAAAAATCAAGCTTTAATTCTTCACGATCATCGTTTTCTCGGCAATATTGCAGCCCATGAAATTGAACCTGCACAAAAAGGAGAATTGCTAGCTGCTCTAGAAATAGCAGAAACGATGCTTAAGACAATTTATATCCTTCCCAATCTCTCAAAAGAAATTAGTACTGGGAAAAAGCCCTGCTAATTTTCTCTATGTTTAAGCAGGGCATCGCAGATTGCAGATAGCTTGAGATTTTAAATTCTATTTAACGGCCACCGACGACAACATTTTTAATGCGCAAGTGCGGGCCGCCAACGCTGACAGGTAAACCTCCTTGGCCACCTTTACCACAGCCGCCGTTGGTATAGAGGGTGTCGTTACCGATCGCCTCAATGTCCTTTAAGGTTTGGAAGACGTTCCCAGAGAGGGTGACATCACTAACAGGTTCGGCGATTTTGCCATCACGGATCATGTAGCCTTCTGCCGCCGCAAAGGTAAACATTTCCCCATTGGTTTGACCACCGATCATCCGCACCGCATAGACTCCTTCTTGGATATCTTGGATCATTTCTGCAAAGGGCGTATCACCGGGTTCAATTGCCGTATTGGTCATGCGCACGAGGGGCGGATAACCAGCTTGAATGGCGCGGGCATTCCCTGTGGGCGCTTCACTCATTTTCCCTGCGGTTTCGCGGGAGTGGAGTCGCTGGGTGAGCACACCGTCTTTGATTAAATATTTGCGTTGGCCGGGCACTCCTTCGTCATCGTATTTCATCGTGCCGGGCAGATCAGGGAGGGTGGCATCATCGATCACATTTAGTTGGGAAATGCCGAGGGGTTTACCGATGGTTAGGAGTTCCTGCATCCGGGGATTTTCGTAGACAAAATCGGCTTCAGATAGGTGGCCAAAGGCTTCGTGAATAAAGACCCCTGCAAGGTAAGGATCCAGAACAACGGTATATTGTCCGCCTTTGACGGGCTTGGCTTCTAGTTGACGGATCGCTCGTTCTGCGGCACCTTTAACACGGTCTTCGATTCCAATGAGCGCATCAAAATCACAGCGGGAATTAATCGATTCAAAGCCCTGGCGCACGACACCATTTTCTCCCCTGGCGATCGCCCCAAATCTACCATTCACATCGAGGCGTTCTTGGATGATGCAACTGCCATTGGAATTGACGAAGTAGGTGGTGACAAAACTATCGCTAATGCTAGCCATCGTCGTTTGAATCCGGGGGTCATAATCCAGCAAAATTTGGTTATATTTCGCCAGTAGATCCCGTTTTTCCTTGAGGGAAATGGTGCGGGGGTCGGTTTTAATCTCTACTGGTACATAGTCCTCGATGGCCCCACTGGGAGCCAACTGAGTTGATTCTTTGCCCACCAACTTCGCCTGGGAAACCGCTTCTGCAACGCGATCGCCTAATTCGGCAAGGCCATTGAACGTGACAAAACTCCAACCCCCCTGGTGACAGGCCCGAATCCCGCCGGCGAGGGCAAAACTACGGTTACTGCCGTCGAACTGCGCCCCCCGGAAGGCCAGACTGGTAGATTCACTCTGCTGCACCCGAATTTCTAGGTAGTCTACAGCCCCTTGATGGGTGGCGATCGCCCCCTTGAGGGCATCGGTAATTTGTTGCATGGTGAGGGTCGTCATCGATCTTTACTCCTTAATTTCAGCCGCAATCGTTAAATCTTCTAGGTTCCAGAGGGGGCCACCCAGGGCCGAATGTTGTACCCCTTCAATTTTGTCACGCACCGCTGCGAGGGAATAATTGTTTACCAGATGGATAAACGGTAAATATTCCGCTGCAAGTTCTTGGGTTTTAGCATAAATCTCCTTGCGTTTGTCGAGATCCAGCTCCTGGGCCCCTTGGATGTAGAGATCCGCAATTTCCTGTTCCCAGTCATTGATCAGCCGATCCGTCAGGGGGGTAGTGCCTGGCCGCGCCGCTTGGTTAAACATATGCAAATTCCCCTCTGGGAACCACACATTCGCGCCCCCATTGGGTTCATTCCCTCCTGTCAAGCCCAACAAGAAACAATCCCAATCGAGGGAGTTGCTCAACTTATCGACGAGGATATTAAAACCAATCGGGCTGTAGTCCACCTGCATTCCCAGGGCTTCGAGATCCTGCTCAATTTGAGTCGCCATTGCTTCGCGAATTTTGTTGCCCGCATTTGTAATCAAGGAAAAACGCACGGGATTATTGTCGGCATCGATTAATTGTCCCTGGGCGTTGTAGGAAAAGCCCGCTTCTTCGAGGAGCGCCTTGGCCCTGTCTGGGTCGTAATCGTAGGTTTTTATTTGATCGTTATAGAAAGGAGATTGCACCGAAATCGGCGAATGTTGCACTTCCCCCAAACCCCGGTAAATATTGTTCACCATGCGCTGACGATCAATGCCGTAGGCCACAGCCTGGCGGAACTTCAGATTGTTGAACCATTTCGACTTGATGGGATCGACGAGGGGTTTGTCGTCCCGCTTCCCGGTGTTGAGGTTAAAGGAAATGAAACTGGTGCCGTAGGCTTCACCGCCGTTGTAGATGGTAAATTTACCCCGGTCTTCTTCCCGTTTCAGGAGCGAAAAATAATCTGGACTAACCCCTGTAACATCCAAGTCACCAGACCGAAATTGCAGCAAAGTGGTGTCAGTGTTGGGGACGATTTGCCAAACGATTTGGTCCACGTAGGGTTTGGGGGTTTGCCAGTAGTAGGGGTTGGGCTGAAAAATTAAGCGCTGACCCACGGCATAGTTAATTAACTGGTAGGGGCCGCTGGAAACCAGGTCTTGGGGAGGAGTGCTGACGCCCCAGGTACCCAAAAAGAGGGGATTACCTTCGCTGTCGGTCTGCTCAACGCTTTCGCGGAGGACGTGTTCTGGCAGAATTTCCAGGGCCGTATTGTTGAGGAAAGGCGCAAAGGGCTCGGTGATGGTGAATTTCACCTGGCGATCGCCTACTTTTTCCACCGTCGGCAAGGTTCCGGCAACGCCCACCCGGAGGCCATCACGGGAATTGGTGGGGATTTTTTCGTTGAGATAAATCTGGTTGTAGCTAAAGACCACATCATCAACGGTGAGCGGTTCCCCGTCAGACCATTGCAGATTGTCCCGTAGGGTAAAGGTCAAGCTGAGTTGGTCTTCGGAAAATTCCCAGGATTCGGCAAGCCGGGGCTCCGTCTCTCCCGTGACGGGGTTTTCTGAAACTAAGCCTTCGTAGGTAAGGCCAAAAATACTGGGAGACTCTGCCGAGAGGGCCGGGTTAAAAGTTTTCGGGTCGCTGAGGACGCTGATCACAATTTGGTTGTCCCCCGCCCCCGTAGCGTTACTGGCTTGGGGATCACAGGCGGTGAGGACAGAGGGCAAAGTCAAGGTAAAGGCGATCGCCGCCACAAATGCCCAAAATCGCTGTAACCGAAATAATTTAGAAAGTTTCAAGACTTTATTCTTCTTCATTGCGCTGCGCCCCATCTAAACGCCCTAGTTCATACACCCCACAGCCAGCACAGGCCATCACCCCCAAACTGATTGCCCAACTGTGACCGAGGCTCCACTCCACCCCAAAATTACACCCTGCGCCAAATAATAAAAAAGGCACAATGCTCAGGAGCGAGGCCGAAAAAGCACTCTTGGATTCACGAATTTCTTTGTCCTTCTCAAATTCTTCTTCGGAAAAATAGAGCGATCGCTCGGCCCAGTTCATCCAGCGTTCCAGACCATTCAAGATCCCCTCCCGCAACGGAGCAATGCCAATGTAGAGGGCAAAGGCCCAGAGGCAAGCGCCGGCGATCGTGCTGGCTTCGATGGGAATAATAAAGGGGAAAAATTCACGCAACATGGGGAGAGTAAGGGCGACAACTGTGTTTAAAGATTGTATCGATTGTGGTGGCCTTCGGCATCCTCCCCCCATCATCTGTTGCGGCAATGGCGATCGCCTTAGGGAGTTAAACCATCTCCAAAGGGGGAATTTCCGAGCGCTGCATCGTCGCCTCTAACTGCACCTCTGCCATATCCGCTTCCACCGCTGCCATCAGTTGCTCCCGGAGGTCAGGCATCACAGCCAAGGCCCTTGTCCAGTCTGGAATGCGGTATACAGCTGGCTCGTGCATATATTTATCAAAGGCTAAAGGAATGATCTGTTCAAAGCTTTCGACGGTCATTTCTTCCCGGTGGCGATCGTAGGGAATACCGTTACAGGTCGCATCGACAAAATATTGACGGATCATATCCTGGGCGACGCGGCGGAATTTCACCTGGAGCGCGATTTGGTGCCCTTCAGAGAAAACAATTGACTCCGTTTCTGTCAAGGTACGCAGGATCGAAGACAAAATTTCGGTACACATTTTCTGTAGCCCTTCCTGGGGATTGTTGCCCACGGCTTTGTGTTTGTGGTCAAAAAACCCCAGATCCACCTGAGCCACCCGTTTCGGCGCTACGTTGCGATAAACCTCTGCCAATAGTCCTACTTCAATGCCCCAGTCACAGGGAACGCGCAGATTTAAGGCCAAATCAGCGGTCATGGCAAATTCACCAGCGAGGGGATAGCGGTAGGACTTGAGGTAGTGGAGGTAAGCATTGCGCCCCAGGACGTCTTCAAGGGTTGCCAACAGAGGCGCAACGAAGAGGCGCACAACCCGGCCATTCATCGCTCGGTTTTCGAGGCCGAGACGGGTGTAATAGGCTTTGTTGTAGGCAATGCCAAATTCTGGCTCCACGATGGGATAAAACAGCTTGGCCACCAGGGAACGGTCAAAGGTGACAATGTCAGCATCATGGAGGGCGATCGCCCGGGCATCTAGGGACGCCAGACCAAGGCCCAGCCACACAGCCCAGCCCTTGCCCATGTAGTCAAGGAGATTGAGATTTTGGTGGGCGAGCTTTTCTAAAATGCCGCGAATTCGGGCCCCATTCGTCCAAATGACGTTGACCTTTTGGGGCAATTCACGAAAAAACGTCACGGCATGGTGATACTGTTCGACGGTTTCGGCGTGGAGACAAACATTGATGGTCTTGATGTAGGCACAGCCTTTTAAATGCTCTTTAATCCGAGTGAGGGCAGGCCGTTGAAGTTCTTCATAAAGTGAGGGAATGAGTAACGCCATGAGGCAAATTTCACGAAGATTCATCAGGCGTTTTTCGAGGTAGTCCAGATCGGCATCAAGATCATGGATGGTGGTGATGAATTCTTGGCAAAAGTCCATTGCTGGTCACCTAAATAAAAAGAAAATCTTAAAATTTGCCTTTAAAGTAACCCAATTTTTGGGGGTTGGCCGTATCTAAAGCGACGTAAAAATCACTACAATGTCATCCGCATTTGTTGATAGGCTGAGATTTAACTTGAATAAAGGGTGAGTCGGCCGTTTTTTCGTCCCCAAGAAAATACTGAAAAAACAGATCAAGCGAGTTTTTAAAAATGATGTCTGTTGATCCTGTAATCACGAGGCTCTGGGGTTTAAAAAAGCGACGTGGGCTTGTCCCCGATGAGTGAAATTAGCGTGTTTGTCCTGTTACTCCTATGACCATTCCCCAGATTGCAGGTCTTGGCGATCGCCTTGATGAATTTTTTGCGACCCTATATCCTGATCATCCGCCTGCAGCATTAGTTGCGCGTTTGGAGCAGGTGCTTGCGCCCCATGTGACGGCGACGACGAAAAATGAAGAGTTATGGGATCAAAGCACGGCCCTGATGATTACCTACGGGGATAGCCTGTACCAACCCAATGCTGACAATGGCCCGAACCCCCTCCAGGTACTTTTGACTTTTCTACGGGAACGGCTCCAGGGGGTAATTAGCGGTGTGCATATTTTGCCATTTTTCCCCTACAGTTCCGATGATGGCTTTGCCGTAATTGACTACCGCCAGGTCAATCCACAGTTGGGCAGTTGGCAAGATATCGAGGCGATCGCCAAAGAATTTGAAGTGATGGCCGATCTGGTGATCAACCATGTCTCCAGCGAATCAGACTGGTTTCGGCAATTCCTCGCCCAGGAGAAACCCGGTTGTGACTACTTCATTGAGGTGCCCCCAGATACCGATACCCAGTTAGTGGTGCGCCCCCGCAGTAGCCCGCTCCTGAGTCAATTTGCCACGACAAAAGGCGATCGCCACGTGTGGACCACCTTTAGCCGCGATCAAGTAGATGTCAACTTTGCTAACCCCGACGTCCTCTTTGAATTTATCGATATCCTCTTGGGTTACTGTCAGCACGGCATCCGCTTTATTCGCCTTGATGCGGTGGGCTTTCTCTGGAAAAAATTACAAACCGCCTGCATTCACCTGCGGGAAACCCATCTGGTGATCCAATTGATCCGGGAAATCCTTGCTGTCACCTACCCACGCACCGTGGTGATTACCGAAACCAACGTCCCCAACCGGGAAAACCTCAGCTATTTCGGCAAGGGCAACGAGGCCCACATGATCTACAATTTCAGCCTGCCGCCTTTGCTCCTCAATGCGCTGATTCGGGGCGAAGCCCGGCACCTCAAAACCTGGATGAAAAGTATGCCCCCGGCCCAGGATGGTTGTGCCTACTTTAATTTCACCGCCTCCCACGATGGCATTGGCCTCCGCCCCGCTGAAGGTCTGCTAGAAGGCAAAGAATTCGATCAATTGATCCAAACCATGGCCGATTTTGGGGCCAGAATTAGCTACCGTAGTTTGCCCAATGGCACCGAAAAACCCTATGAACTGAATATTTCTTTGTTCGATGCCCTCAAAGGCACCATCACAGGCCCCGATCCTTGGCAACGGCAACGATTCCTCTGTTCCCAGGCGATCATGATGTCCTTAGAGGGAGTGCCCGCTTTCTATATCCATAGTTTTTTGGCGACCCCCAATGATGATGCCAAGGTGGCGATGACAAACCATAACCGCAGCATTAACCGTCACCAATGGGAATATGACCGACTCCAGCAAAAGCTCGCTGACCCTGATTCTGACCAAGCCTGGGTGTTGCAAGAACTGACAAAACTCATCCGGATCCGTCGCCAGCAGCCGGCATTTCATCCCAACGCAACCCAATACACCCTTGATTTCCAGAGTCCGGCAGTCTTTGGGTTTTGGCGTCAGAGCCGCGATCGCCGCCAGAGTATTTTCTGCTTGTTTAACCTAGGCGATCGCCCGACAACCATCCCGGTGGCCAGCCTAAACCTGATTTGCACCGATGACTGGCAGGATTTATTAGATGAAGTTGTGTTAGAAGAAGGCACAACGGACATTTCCCTAGCCCCCTATCAAACTGCGTGGATTACCAATGTTCCTCTGCTTCACTGATCTCGACGGCACCCTTCTCAACCATGATGACTATCGCTACGATGCGGCGATACCGACGATCCAAACCTTGAAAAAATTAGGAATTCCGGTTATTCCTACCACTAGCAAAACAAAAGCTGAAGTGCTGGAACTGCGGGAAGCTCTTGGGTTAAAAGATCCGTTCATTGTGGAGAATGGCAGCGGCATTTTCCTGGAATCTGACGATCCACGTTTTGATTTTTCGGCATTGGATGTGGGGATTACAACCGAGGCAACCCTCACCACCATTACCCTCGGCATTTCCTACGCCCAAGCGCGACAATCCCTCCAGAATTTGGCCCAACAGATTGGGGAACCCTTGACGGGGTTTGGGGATTTAAGTCTGGAAGCATTACAGGATCTTACGCAATTGCCCTTGGCGGCATTAAAACAGGCGGGCGATCGCCAATTTAGTGAACCTTTTTTGCGACCCCAGACGGATTTAGCACAGTTGGAATCTTTAGCGACAAAAGCTGGCCTACAAATCCTGGTGGGCAATCGTTTCTGTCATCTCCTAGGTGCAGGTGCTGGCAAAGGACGGGCTGTGCAACTCCTCAAGCAGGCGTGGCAACAAGCTCATCCCGATCAAGCACCGATCAAAACCCTCGGCCTGGGGGATAGTCCCAATGATTTGTCTTTACTAGAAGCTGTGGATGTGGCGATCGCCGTGCCGGGGCCTCAAGGGGTTAATCCCAAACTCGTGTCCCAGATTGAAACAAAAGGCTGGCTCGTCGCTCCAGAACCCGGTGCAAAAGGATGGGCCAGGGCCGTAACCGCTCAACTTGAGATTTCGTTTGACTAGCGCGACTTGGGTTCTTCAACAATTCAGCAAAAAATCATCATTTTTTCTGATTAGGCGATCGCCAACCATTTGTTAGGCTATTCCCGGACATCGCCCAAGCACCGCCTATGTTTTTCTTTTTGAAGCAACTGACCAGTTGGGACCGCTGGAATCAATTCCTGGTGAGTCTCTCGATTTTGGCTTTTTTACCCCTCCAGTTTCCCCAGGTGATCAGCAATGCCGCCGTCATTGGTACGGGAAATCCAGCAGCGATCGCCACCTTGGGGGTGATTCCCGTGGGCGGTTATGCGGCCGGGATTTTAGGTAATTTGTTGTTGATGAATTTCCTTGCTGGGCAGCGGGAATTATGGGGCACCACCGTCCAGGCTGTGGGGATTGTCACCGCCGACATTGTGATCTTTCAACTGTTTCAGGTGGGCTTCATTCCAGGCTGGTTATTTTGGCCAGCGACCCTATTTTTGCTGGTGGGGATGGTGCTGAACTACGGCCATTTTCTCGTTGGCGATCGCCCCAGTTGGCAGGCGCAATTTTGGCCCCAATGGCGACGTATTCTACAGTGGCTCGGCATTGCTCTGCTCCCCGCATTGGTTGTGCTCCAACTCCACGATGCTTTTTTACCGAACCTCCCAGAATGGCCAGGGGGCCTTGGAGCGGCATTCCTCTTGAGTGGCTTGATGGTGCAACTAATTCAACGGCAAACCGTAAGCCTACCCAACTTTTTTCAATACCAAAACCGCTGGCGACGGGGGGTAATGGCCCAGAGCACTTGGCTGAAAAGCTGGCTGCGACGGGGTTGGCGTGGTTTAGCGGGCTGGACGGCAAATCTGTTGTTTATGTTTAACTCCCTGGCCCAGTTTGTGAACTGCTTAATTTATCCCGATGATCTGGCGGCCCTCTCCCTCACAACCCAAGTGCTGTTTGTGGTGGGGAATTTGTTAATGTTGTCCCGCTCCGGCACCCTTCTCATTGCCGGGAAAGACCGGATTTGGTGTGCCAGCACCCTCTGGGATCTGTTGATGCGAGTCGGGATTTTTGCCTGCTTACTCCAGGCTGGCCTCCTCAGCTTGCCGTTATTTTGCGTATTTTGTGGGGCGATCGCCATTTATTTAAGCTTCATTTTTTTGATGACCAAGCGAGTTTACCCAGCCTCCTCTCTCGCCGATACCGCCATTTTTCTGCTATTTGGTCGTTCTCCCCAATGGCAGCCCATTGAAAGTTAAGCCATTGAGATGAAGTGTTCGCCATAACCCAGCAATTACAATAACCTGTGTCCCAACCGTTCTCGGCCAAAGCCCCGTAAAGATCCAGCAAGGCCCAGAAGTGGGGTAAACTTTTAACCCAGTAAACCCAGACAATATAGGGAGACAATCTTGGGCATTGAACTGCGCAGCTATGTTTATCTCGATAGCCTGCAACCGCAACACGCATCCTACATTGGTACAGTCGCCCTTGGATTTCTACCTTTACCAGGAGACTCATCCCTCTGGATTGAAGTGTCCCCAGGCATTGAAATCAACCGCATCACCGATGTGGCCCTCAAATCCACTTCCGTGCGCCCAGGGGTACAATTCGTTGAACGTTTGTATGGGTTACTCGAAATTCACTCGCCCCGCCAAGGGGAAACGAAAGCTGCGGGCCAAGCAATCCTCGATTCCCTTGGGGTAACGGCTAAGGATTGCCTCAAACCGGAGGTGGTCTCGAGCCAAATTATTCGTAATATTGATGCCCACCAGGCCCAATTGGTAAACCGAAATCGACGGGGGCAAATGTTGCTGGCGGGCCAAACCCTCTATGTCCTAGAAGTACAACCCGCAGCCTATGCTGCCCTCGCAGCTAATGAGGCGGAAAAATATGCCCAGATTAATATTTTGCAGGTGACAGCGGTGGGGAGTTTTGGCCGGGTCTATCTTGGGGGTGAAGAACGGGACATTATTGCCGGTTCCCAGGCTGCCCTTGCGGCGATCGCCTACGCCCCTGGCCGCCCCCAATCAACCCAGCGTCAAGAATAATTCTGAAACGAACCATGGCATCTCAACCGCTCAATATCCTCAAACAAGGCACCCTGGCATGGCTCCAATGGCGGCAAGCCCACCCCACCGTGATTCCTGACTTGAGCCACGCCAATCTTAGTCGCCTCAACTTGCGGGGAATCGATCTCAGTCGCTGTAATTTGTCCCAGTGTCTCTTTGACCACAGTCGCTTAATTGCCGCTAACCTCCAACAAGCTGACTTGAGTGGTGCCCAGGGGGAATCTCTGCAGCTTTTGGAGGCCAATTTGCAGTCTGCCAACGCCAGTAATGGCCACTTTGCCAATAGTAATTTTTCAGGGGCCGACCTCAGTTTTGCTAACTTGATCGGGGCGGACTTGCGCCAATGCTGTTTGCAGGGAGTCAATTTCTACCACACAAATCTGATCGGGGCCAATCTCCGCTACAGCAGCCTCCTAGGGGCCAACCTCAGCCAAGCCCAACTGCATCGCGCTAATTTAAGCGAAACGAACCTGAATGAAGTAAGTTTCAATGAAGCGGATCTCAGCCAAGCCAATTTATTCGAGGCAGAAGTCGGCAAGGGACAGCTTTATAAAGTCAAACTTGTGGGCGCGGATTTGACCCAGGCCCACCTCCACCACAGTTACCTGTTTGGGGCAAATCTCCAGGGGGCGACCCTCCGTAAAACCGATGTACGCTGGAGCAATCTGGCCTATAGCAATCTGGTGGGGGCGGATCTAGAAGGGGTCAA
>NZ_CAWNNO010000024.1:0-12247 GCF_963876085.1 Synechococcus sp. BDU 130192
CCCCCAAGCTGATGATCATCGCCGCGAGGGTACTTATGAATAAAAAGGCGATCGCCAAGGGCACCCGTCGATCCAACTGCAACGAAAAGGGTAAGAAATTAGGCCGAAAAGTTAGGGGGGTTTTGCTCATCGTTTCACCTTGGCGCGAATCAGGTAAATAAAGAACGGCGCACCAAGGAGGGGCATCACCAAACCAACGGGTAACTCCTGGGGTTGAATGAGCAACCGCGCCAGAATATCCGCCCACAGCAGCAAAATTCCGCCCATTGCCGCTGCGTAGGGCAAGATCCAGCGGTATTCCGTCCCCACCAAAAATCGGGTCATGTGCGGCACAATCAGTCCCACAAAGCCAATCGGCCCGGCGATCGCCACACTCCCCCCAGCCAACAGCAGCACACAAACCGCCGCCAAGATCTTAATCACGAGGGTATTTTGTCCCAATCCCTGGGCCATATCCTGCCCCAAACTGAGCAGGGTGATTTGTTTGCCGAGGCTCAAAGAAAGCAATAAACCCACCACTAAATAGGGCAAAACCTGGAGAAGCAAATCAAGATCTCGACCGGCCACCGAACCCGCTAACCAGAAACGAATTTGATCTAGGGTTTGTTGACTGACGATTAAAATGCCGCTGGTCATGGACGCGAGAAAAGCGGTAAAAGAGGCTCCCACCAAGGTCAAATTGAGCGGCGAAGCCCCACCCCGACTCAGGGAGGCAAAGCCATAGACTAAAACCGCCGTTAAACCCGCACCTAATAAAGCAAAACCCGCATAAAGATTCAGAGAAGCCCCCCCACCGATTAATGTCGCTAACACCACCGCAAAGGCCGCCCCCGCATTTACCCCCAAAATCGCCGGCGAAGCTAAAGGATTTCCGGTAATCCCCTGCATCAGGCTCCCCGCAACGGCCAGAGCCGAACCGACCACCAAGGCAATGAGCGATCGCGGTAAACGGACTGTCCGAATCACAAGCTGTTCCGTAGACCCATCAAATTGAAAAATTGACCCATAAATTTCTGCCACAGAAATATCAGCCGCCCCAAAATTCAGACTAGCTAAAAAACTCACCAGAAGTAGGGCAAAGCTGATCAATAAACCTCCCATGAGACGTATTGATCGGGGTAAAAATAAAGCGGAAAAAAAATTGGTTTGGGTCACAACAATTGAAAAATCAACCGAAACGGCATAGGACAAGCTTTAAAAAAAATCAGAAATAGGAATATTATTCAACTAATTCCCCTTCATCCCAGGTGCCTTCAATGCGCGTGCCATCGCTGAAGATGTAAACACCGGCCCCCTGGTAAAGATCATTTTGAAAATTGCCTTCGTAGCGATCGCCATCGGCATATTCACAGACCCCTTGGCCGTTGAGCAGATTATCGGCAAACTCCCCTTCACAGCGATCGCCATTTTGGTAAGTAAAAGTGCCTTGGCCCACAAAGTTACCACCCACAAATTCGCCAGCATATTCATTGCCATTGGCGAGGGTATAAACCCCTTGGCCGGTAATTGCGCCGAGGGCCACTGCTCCGGTGTACTGGCTGCCATCACTAAAGGTAAATGTTCCTTCCCCATCTGGGAGATCGTTTCTTAGCTCGCCTTCATAGCGATCGCCATTGCTATATTCACAGGAACCCGGCCCCGTGAGATTTCCCTCTACAACTGTACCTGTACAGCGATCGCCATTTTGGTAGGTGAAAGTCCCCTCACCGCTGGGTACCCCGGCAACAAATTCGCCTGTGTAGCTGCCGCCATCGGTAATGGTAAAAGTGCCTTGGCCATGGGGTTGTCCTGCTGCAAACTCGCCTTCGTAGCGATCGCCGTTGCCATATTCCCGGATACCTTCACCTTGGATCTGTCCACCGAAAAATTCCCCTTCATAGCGGCCATCCGTCACAAAAGTATAGATCCCTTCCCCTTCTTTTTTCCCCGCGACAAATTCGCCTTCATAGCGATCGCCATTGCCATATTCACAAGTGACCTGGCCCTGGAGTTGCCCTTCCACCAGTTCCCCCTCGCATTGGCCACCATTCGGTAAAGAGATAGTCACCGCATTGGCGATCGCCCCTGTAGAGAGAGTACCTAAAGCCGCTAAACCCAAAGAAAAAAATGTTTTGTAAATGACCATAATCTAATTGCAATCTTCAAATATTCAAATAAATAAAGCAATGACTCAAAACATACGAACCAATCAGACCTAACCACCCATTTCCGATGTGGGTACCGCCTGTTGCTGTTGACGCTGCCGTTCAGCTTCGGCCTGTCTCTGACGCTCAAGCTCAGCCTGGCGTTGTCTTTCCTGTTCAGCTTGTCTTTGACGCTCCAATTCTGCCTGACGTTGGCGCTCAGCTTCCGCCTGTCTCTGCCTTTCCGCTTCTGCTTGTTGCTGTCGTTCGGCCTCGGCCTGTCTTTGTTGCTCGGCTTCCGCCTGGCGTTGTTGTTCTTGGGCTGCTTGATTCTGTTCTTGACGTTGTTGTTCAGCTTCGGCCTGTTGTTCTTGAGCGGCTTGCTGTTCTTGGGCTTGATTTTCCTGTTTTTCTTGTTGTTGGCGCGCTAATTCCGCCTGGCGTTGACGTTCGGCCTCGGCTTGTCGCTGCCGTTCCAGTTCAGCTTGGCGTTGCTCCTCTGCTTCCGTTTGGCGCTGTTTAGCCTCCCGTTCAAAGTCAGTGCCCGGTTGCGCAAAGTTAATCGCTAAACGTACCCGCCGCTGTTCACCACTGGGACAACGAATGCCCCGGGCAGCGGAGAGGGCCGCCTGATCAAGGGCTGAGTAATTACTAGAACGTAGGATTCTTGCTTGGGCCACACTGCCATTTGTACCTGTAATCACCTCAACCACAGGTCTCGCCTCAATTCCCCTAGAGGCAAGGGAAGCAGGAAACTGCGGTTGGCTGGGGGCAGAACAACCGGCTCCAGAAGCGACGGGGGCCGCAGGGGGATTATTGCTTGGGCGAGTTGGGGCAGACCGTTGGGCTGCTGTTTGATTGCCGGGCCTACCGCTACTGTTTGTGTTGGGATTACCTTGGCGATTTTCGTTCTGCAGGCTGCCACGGAGACCTGCATTATTGACTGCACTAAGGGGGGCGGAGGAAACACCAGGACTTGTTGGCTTAGAACGGTTCGCTCCGGTTGCCGTACTCCCAGGTTTTGTGGTGGCATTGCGCTCGGCTCCTGATGCGGCGGCCTGTAGTTGACCCCGCAATGGGTTTGAATTTTCAGACGATAGGGGAGCAGGGGCATCCTCGGACACCTGAGATTCCGGTTCGGACGCAGATTCCTGGGGTTCTGGCTCAGAGGTCGTTTCCTGAACTTGGGGTTCTGGCGGTGCTTCCTGGGGACGAACTGTAGGAGCCGCAGCCGTTACCGTTGGCTTGGGGATTGGCACAGGGCTATTGGTCACTGCACTTGGAGCAGGCACACTCGGAGTTGCCGCAGATGTTGGCAGAGTGTCCAGGGGTTCTGGAGGTGTTTCTTCCGTGACTTCCGGCTCTTCAACAGGCGGCGTTTCAGTGACGATAAATTCTAAGGGCGGTTGTTCCGTAGAGACCGTTTCTACCGGGGGTAACCAGCGCAACCCGAACAAAGCCCCTGCGTGGAGGACAACAGAGCCTGTCAACCCGCAGACCAACCATTTTTTTAGGATTTCCTGTTCATTTTGCCGCTCTTGCTGACAAAGGTCAGACATACTCATGGGGCTTTCCTTACCATCAGTTGCAAAGTTACTGTAAAGCAATCTACAGCTTATCAGTAATAAGAATTTATTTCAATAAAAGAGATCTTACTTTAAGCGGTTTGTTGGCTTTTAGGTAATTCGGAGATATTGTCTCTGTTCCCAAAGGCTTTTAGGACAATGGCGTTCTAGGAGGGTTTCTAGGCATCAATTGACTGATAAGTCATCATTTAAACTACTTTAAATTTTTTTCAATAAAATAAGCTTATTTTGTTTTGGTATCTTTCTAAAGCGTAAGGTGTAAGCAAAGTTATTAAAAATCAAGAGGCGATCGCCTTAGTCAGATCTTGCAAAAGTTCATACCACAATTGTCATCGTTCTTTGTTCCCGGTCAGTAGCAGGGCTAAGACAAGCAAGAATATCTTGTTCTGTTAGGTGGGGGAAATTGTGAAGGATTTCTTGTTGAGTCACGCCAGATGCCAAAGACAGTAATACCCATGCCCCGGACACGGGCTTTACTACTGTGTTTACCTAGCTCTAGGGGATGATGTCTTGGTCGTTCGTTTCTCTTGGGAATAGCACTATGCCGTTGTTGATGAAGATTCTTTCCGTCGATAAAAGCGTATCTGTAAACCATCTTTCGGCAATGGCGTCGGAATCACTTGCATCGATAGGTCTTGGTCAGGTAATAACTCCCAGTCATAATCACGGGCAAGCATAGATGCCAAAATTTTTGCTTCTAGACGGGCAAATTCTTTGCCAATACATTCCCGCATACCGCCGCCGAAGGGAATAAAGCCAAACTTTTTCTGTTTATCTGCCAGACGTTCCGGTGAAAAACGCTCCGGGTCAAATTTTTCGTGGTCAGGATATAGGGCTTCGTCCTTATGGGTTTGGGCAATTTGATACTGAACCGCCCAACCTTGAGGAATTTGGAAATTTTTGTACTCGAAGGTGTTGATTACTTCCCGGAAACCACCGCCCACTGGGGGGACAAGTCGTAAAACTTCTTTGAAAACTTGATCCAGATAGGTCATCTGTTGAAGCGTCGCCATATCCAACCCATCGCCAATGTCCAACGCATCTTGTTCCGCACGGATTTTTTCAAAAACGTCGCGGTGTTGGCCGACCAATAATCCAAGAGACACCAGAGACGAAGTAAGGGTTTCATGACCAGCAAACAATAGGAGCAAGATTTGATCCTTCAGTTCATCGATGGAAAGGGAATTACCGTCTTCATCCTTCGCCCGAATCAGTAGGTCAAGGGCATCGGTGGGTTCTGCATTGGCATCGTAGGTTTTCAGGCGACCGCCAATAATCATTTCTAACTCACGCAGCAGTTTTCGC
Source organism: Synechococcus sp. BDU 130192 (assembly GCF_963876085.1). NCBI lineage: Bacteria > Bacillati > Cyanobacteriota > Cyanophyceae > Synechococcales > Synechococcaceae > Synechococcus > Synechococcus sp. BDU 130192. The sequence goes on from NZ_CAWNNO010000024.1 coordinate 5,015, forward strand.
CGACACTTCATCGCCTTACCGAAGGCCGTCCAGGGAAGATTAATCGGTAGGGAAAATAATCCTTTAACCCATTCCTCAAATAGATTCGCTAAAGGCGTTTCCGCACCGCCATCTTTGCCGATAAATAAGGTGCTAGCAACATCAAACGTATACTTGCGGAGTTCGTCGTACCAAGCAAATTCCTGTTTTTGCTCCCATTCCGTGAGATAACGCTGGGTAATTTTTTCGATAGTAGGAATATAACTTTCTAGGGCGCGGGGCTGAAATGCTTGAAAGATAATGCGCCGCCGGGAACTATGAATACCACCTTCCTGGGTAGCGAGGGAATCGGCACCGAGGAGAATCCGGGTACTTTTTGGCCAGGTTGCTTTGACATATTTATTTTCGTTGCGGAATAACACCTCATTGGCCTCTGCCCCAACCATTACCACTGTGGGTTTGGTAAAAATATTTGTTTTGAAAACGTCACCATACTTCTCTAATCGCTTTTTTTGAAAATTACGGTCTGTGAAAAATTCAATGGTTTCGCCAATTACAGGCAAACCGAATTTTCCGGGAGGTAAGGGCAGTTTACTGGGGGAAGTCATGGGCGATCGCCAAAGAGTCGTATATTTATCAAGCCATTAGGTAAGGTAACAAATTGCCCTATGGTTGTAAATTTTCAGATAAGACAGCAAATCTGCCGCCCTCATTGGCCTCATTGGTTTTATAAACCGTATCCTAACCAGCACCTTCAAATAAATTCATTTCCAATGGCAACCCCCTCACAAGATACAGTGTTGAGAAAACTGTCCTTCTATCGGGTGCAATCAAGCAGTGAAGCATGAATATAACCTGCCTGAGGGCCGCCGAGAGTAAAGGTAACAAAATACCAATCCGTTACATTATTGACATTTTCACCCATCACCTTCTCCTCAACCCTTACCTTCGCATCTCGCGTGAGTTCTTGGACAATTGTAGAATCGGTAGACGGTTCTACTCGAACGCGGCCTAGACCTCCATCTGCGGAAACATTAATTGCACACCAGGTTGGCAGATTAGCGGGTAGGAGAGATCGGATCGTTGACGGTACAACCGCGTCAGTGTCGATGAAGACGGAATAATCGACCAAAATAGGTAGACCCTGGCCATAGGCCAAATAGCCCTCTAGGCTTTTCGCTAAATCATAGAGACGTTGGTGTTCTGTCACGCGAACACAGCCATGGCCATTGGGATCAATGAAGCCGTTATGTTGCAGAGGGCCTTCTCCCCAGATAGGGGCATGGAGCGCAAAGCCACGATGGATCTGCATAAAGTTCTGGATTCCTAAGGATGTCCTTTTTTGTAGACCATGGATGTTAAAGTGAGCCCCCATCACATTACCAAATTGCTGCTTGGTTTGCCTTGCAAGCTGTACTGTTTCTGGTGCCCAGGAAATGAGTCCCAGTTCAAAAACCACCTCGCTGCCCCCATAATCTCTGGTCACTTTGCCATGCATTCGACCAGCGGCATTTTTATAAAATTTGATGTAGTAAATATCTTCTGCTTTTGCACCCATTTTTTGCAGACGGGTTTGCCAATCAGCTTGGCCCCTAATAATTTCCTTAGAAGACGTTTCGGTTGTTTCTGAGAGCTTTAAATTTGGGTACGCGTTTTCCTGGGGCAATCTATGATGACAACTCGCTAAAACGTATAGACAGCCGCATAGAAAAATCAATCTAGACAACCGATGGTTTGTGGCACTCATAACTCTATTTTAAATGCCATCTATGGGATCCAAAATATCGCTTTGGACTTCGGGATTCGCTTTAGGATAATTGTGTCGTTGAAATAGCCCAGCCATAGGCAACAACAACAACTAAGAGTAATCCGTAAACGAATTCCTTTTGATCACGAAACCACCCTTGCAGCATATTTTTAAAACTACGTAGGCTGCGGCGTCGCTCATCGCCTAACTCTCGCATTAGTCTGGCTACTTCTGCATCAACTTCTTGTAGCGAAATTTCTCCCTGTTGATACCGTGCTTCCAGGGCATCTAGCTTGCGCCAGTATTCTTGGGTGGCATTGAGGAGGTTAGGAAACATGAGTCGGTAAACCAGTAGCTATCAGTAAAGGCGATCGCCGTAAATATTGAGTCAGTTGCAATTCTCGTAGCGAGGATCGTGATTCTCGATTTTTAGGGGGTATTGATATTTTCGCCTTGGCCACATTGTAACGCAATGTTAATTTTACTGCGTTAGAGCTTGACAATCTGGCAAGTATACAAACTTTTTAAGCGTAGATAACATCGTTGCTCCATCCAACGATTGGATCCCTTAAACCCTTGAGCTTATCTACATTCTGTAGATTTCAGTAGAATAGGATTAGCATCAGGGGTTAAGTTACAGGCCAAAATAATTTATTCAAAAAAACTTTTGGTCTACAAAAATACAAAACTTCTTTGGGTTGATAGGCGGCCTGATGAAATCACAACCGATTCCCAATCCCCTCTACCCCGTAGTAGTCAGCGCTGGTGTTGTTTTGGCTGGGGCGATCGCCTTAATGTTTTTGCCCGCCCTGATTCAGCTTGATGGGATGGATGGGGGCTTTGCCATTACTTTCGGCGCTCTGTTTCTCGCCATCTCTGCTTTGGTCACGCTCTTGATATTTTGGCGCAATGCGGTGCTTCTGGATCGGGTAATTGCCGGGACAAATCTCATGGCCCACTGGACCTACGAACCGCAAGAATGGGCCCAGTACCTCGATAGGGAACGTCAAGAACAAATTGACGAAAAATTGCCCTTAGTCTTCATCGTTGCGTGTTGGGCATTGCTTATCGGCGGCGGCTTTTGGTTGTTTGATCCCGAAGCAGGTTTTATTGTGTTTCTCGTGATGGTTGGGCTGATTGTTTTAGTGAGTCTGCTGGCCTATGGTTTGCCTTGGCTGCGGTTTCAACGCGATCGCCACCGCATTGGGGAGGTGTGGATCGCCAGTAGTGCCATTTATTTTCGTGGTAACTTTTTCCATTGGGGTGAATTTGGGCTGCACCTAGAACAAGTTACTCTTCGCCCTGCCCAAACCAATCAAGCTCCATGCCTCTGTTTTGAACTGAGCTACCCTTCCCAGGCGGGGGAGCAAACTTACAATCTGCGTATTCCCATCCCCCGGCGCCACCGGGCCGCCGCCTATGACTTATTTGAACATTTCAGCCAAACCTCAATCCAGGATGCTCCCCCGACATAAATTTTAGGGCAACATCTCGAAGACCATCCCCGTTTGGCGATCCACTTCGTACCAGCCGTAGGTGGCAGTATGGCTGGGTTCACCAGGATGATTAACAATTTCGTAGGCATGCACTAAATAATTAGTGGGCGTTTGTTCGACGACCTCGATGTGGGTGCTATTTTGGGGGGCCGCGGTACGCACCAGTTCTTGCCATTCAGCAACATCCGGTAGATTCATCACCCGTTCAATGGCGATCGCCTCAGTGATTGCTTGGCTCGGAGAGGTGGCAATGGGGGCCACAGGTGGGTTGCTGGCGCCAGGTTGTCGGCGAATTTGACTAGAGTGGATCATCCCCATATCGCCACAGACATCGGTATAAAACCAATCGCCTTGGTTGCCATAGAGATAAATGGTTTGGGGAGATTTCACCGTGCAAATAATGGGGCCGTTGGGATAACTGCGCACATTAGAAGGGGGATCAAACACAGAGGCGGTATTGTTCGGAGCCGTCTTTCCTGCCCCGGTGCTGCCTGGGCTGGGGGAAGTCGTAGTCGGGGCCGTTGGTGGGTTGCTGGCACCGGGCTGCACCCGTTGGACGACAGCAACCATTGGCTCACTATTCGGGGGGCTGACCGTAATGGTGATGCGCTGTTTATTTGCGTTGAGTTCGGTATTGACTGGCGTGGGTACATCTCCATCGGTACTCCACAAATAACCCGATAATGTCCGACCATTAAGACGGGAGAGTTCGAGGCGATCGCCTTCAATATCCGCCACGATCTTGTCGCCTTCTCGATAGAGCATGAGGGTATCCGTGTCTTCCCCAGGATCTCCTTCCGCCGGAATCCAAGCCCCCACAAAATCATCGAGGGTCACTGCTGCCTGGGCCGTGGGAGATGTCGTTGGATTCTCCGTAGCGGGTTGAGTTTGGGGTGTACTGGCTTTGGGTTGCCCCCAAAATTTCAATAACTGAGCCGGATCCTTCAGGAAGAAAATTCCTAGCCCAGTGAGTACGACAATCCCTAAACCCAAAATCCAGTTCCCGTTTGACCGATTAGGTGGGGAGGCCTGGGGTCTTGGGGGAGGGGCCGCTGGGTAAGCTGGCATTGTTGCACTGCCACACACCTCACAAAAGCGATCGCCAGGGGTTAGGGGAGCACCACATTGCATACAAAAATGAGGAGAAGCCATGATTCAATCGACCAAATTTAACAGCGAGATTCCGACCTTGAATCAGTTAACGGCTGTGGTCACCATGGGGATCATGTTCGCATAGAATACGTTCTATACCTTGCAAATGGCTGCAATCCACCGGACTGTTACCACTCCCATTTTGCTGGCCAGCCGTAGGATTGATCGCCACGCCTTTGAGCACAGACATCCCTCGGAATTCCGATTGTTGGTTATTCGCCCAGCTACTGGGGTGACTATCACCCAGGGTATAATTGCCTGCCTTGAGGGTGACATTCGGCCGCACGATCCAATAGGCATTGGGGACGCCTCCTTGGCCTGATTGAGTGGTCGCCTGCCAGGGGCCATAGGTTGTGCCATCCTGATGGGTCAGCCACATCGTCCCTGGGGTTTGGCCGCGACCCCTATTCCAGTGATAGTTCATGAAATAGGTCAGGCGCGTTGCATTGGACAAATAAAATTGTGTGGGATTACTGGGGCTATTGCGCACACCATAAATGTTGTTGTTATCAAAAAGTGTTGTTTCTTGCTGATACTGAGCAATGACATAGGTTGGCCCCAAATTTCGGGCTTCATGATTTAAGGCGTTCGGATGGAATTCCTCTGCCAAGGAGCTTGTTAAAGGCAACTCATCATTGCGAGGCGGCAGGGTAGGATGAGCGCTAGCTAGGGTTACCCCTTGAAGGGCGATAAAAAAACCTATAAAGAAAGGACGCCAGCCTAAATTGAGAGCATATTGACTGTTCATTTTTTCTCTCCCTAATTCTCAGAAGTGATGACCTCCACTTGGATCATTAAGAATCAAATATGTACATTTGGGATTGAAGAAGGAGACCTTATCCAGAAAAAACGTTAAAGGAGTCTTGATTGAATGTTTGTTGGGGATTTGGCAGGGTTATTTTTCTCTGAAAGCCCCCTTCGATTCTATTGTACCAAGAGATTCCTAGCAGAATTGCCTACAAATCAATTGATGCTTTAAATGTCTAATTTTTGAATCAATAAAAATTAATTTAACTTGATAATTCTTGACTTTTAATTAGGAAATTCCCCGAAAATAGCTGTGATACTTGATTCATTGCTTATTTGATATCGTTTAGCCATGGAGCTTCCCTAAGATTTAGATTTATTTCTGGCTTGATTGAGGAAATGGAGTGTGATGTTAGCGTAAAACTACTAGAAGGCTGTAAGTTTTATTCCTTCAGTGAAGTGCTCATGTCGGTTAAAGCATCTTGTCGGATATTCGCTTTTGCTCTACTTCTTACTGTGGCCACTACTGCTTGTCAACCAGAACATCAGCAACGAAAAGTTGTCGTTTATGTTTCCGTAGACCGTACCTATGCGGAACCAATTTTGACGGAATTTACAGCGGCAACGGGGATTGATGTGTTGCCCGTCTATGACGTGGAGGCAACAAAAACCACGGGTTTAGCCCAGCGTCTCTTGCGGGAAAAAGAGCGCCCCCAGGCGGATGTGTTTTGGAGTGGGGAATTCGCCCAAACATTGCTGTTGCAAAGGGCGGGGGTTTTAGGGGCCTATGAGTCGCCCATTGCTGCGGATCTGCCGTCCCAATATCGAGATCCCGAAGGCTATTGGACTGGAATGGGAGGACGGGCAAGGGGCTTGCTGATCAATACGGATCGTTTGACCCTAGATGAAGCGCCCCAGTCTTTAAGCGATCTCACCAGTGATCGATGGCCTGGGTCAGAAATGGCGATCGCCTATCCTTTTTTCGGCACCACAGCAACCCATGCAGCAGCCCTCTATGCAGTTTGGGGGCCAGAGCCAGCCCGGGCGTTCTTTACTGATCTGCAACGGAAAAATGTCCAAGTTGTGGATGGTAACTCGGTGGTGCGGGATCTGGTGGTCGATGGCCAGGTGAGTATTGGTCTGACAGATACGGATGATGCTTGTAGTGCCGTGGAAAAGGGGGAATCGGTGGCCCTGGTGTTTCCGGATCAAGGGCCTGGGGAAATGGGGACTTTTGTCTTAACGGGAACAGTGGCCGTGGTGGCGGGGGGGCCGAATCCGGAACCAGGGAAAGTGCTGGTTGATTTCCTCATCAGTCCAGAAACGGAACAACGGTTGATGGCCGTGGGGGGTAGCCAATTACCGTTATATCCAGGGGCGGCAGTATCCGGTTGCTTGACAGGGGAAAATATCCAAGGAATGACGGTGGATTTGGAGGCAATTTATGATCAGTTGGAGCCTTCAAAGCAAGACCTGAGTGAAATTTTTATTCGCTAATGAAAGGCGATCGCCACAGATTAAATCCATGGAGAACCCTGGGGTTGGTGGGGTTTCTGGTGGTGGTCTTTGGGCCGCTGTTGAGTTTAATGGCCAGTGTGATCGTTGAACTAAGCCAAGGGAATGGTGCCTGGTTATCCCTATTGGTGCCGATGGGGCGACGCTGGCAACTCTTAGGAAATAGTCTGCAATTGGCGATCGCCGTAGGGACGGTGAGCACGGTATTGGGGGGTCTGATTGCCTGTTACCTGTGGCAGACGGCCTGGGCTTGGCGCTGGCGGTGGGGGTTGTTGCCGCTCCTATTTGTGCCGAGCTATATCCACTCCTTCGGCTGGTCAGCGTTGGGTCTGGGGTTGAATGGGGGTTTACGCAGCCTCGGTTTTGGGACAATCCCCCTTCAGGGATGGTGGAGTTGCGGTTGGGTGGAAGTGATGGCGTTTTTGCCCTTGGCGGTGGGTTTGGGTTGGTTGGGTTTGGCGGCGGTGGGTCGGGAAGCAATTGAGGCGGCGCGGCTCCTGGTGCCGGATCTACGGGTGTTGGGACAAATTATTTTGCCCCTGGCATTACCGAGTTTTGTGGCGAGTTTTGGGTTGATTTTTCTGTTAAGCTTGATGG
>NZ_CAWNNO010000025.1:0-10769 GCF_963876085.1 Synechococcus sp. BDU 130192
TGTTGGTTTTATCGATAACCATGCCGACCATCGCCTCAGCTTGATGACGTTTTTTAATGATTTAAAATTGAGCGTTGAAAGTGCCGGGGATACGGTGCTCGTGGTCAAAGGCCCCGGTGGCGTGTGGTGCAATGACGATGCGGTGGGTCAAAATCCGGCAATTCGCGGCGAATGGCAAAAAGGACTGTACCAAGTTTGGGTTGGCTCCCGGGGACAACGGCAATATTATCCCTATATTTTAGAAATTCACCATCGGAAGTAGTTGATCCCTAAGTTGGGAGATCAGGTAATGGGGGATAATGGAAACATTATCTTGATGTTGCACTAGAGAAAACATTGTGGCTATCGGAATTGGTTTACTTGGCTTAGGAACGGTTGGCACGGGCACCGCAGAAATTTTGCTGTCGCCCCAGGGCCGCCACCCGCTGTTGGGGGAAGTGGTTTTGAAACGGGCAGGGGTGCGCTCCCTAGACAAGCCCCGCAACATTGATTTACCAGCGGGTTGCCTAACCACTGATCTAGAGGCCATCGTCAAAGATCCAGAGATTCAGGTGGTGGTTGAGTTGTTGGGTGGCCTGGAGCCAGCGCGGACTCTCATCCTGGCGGCGATCGCCAACGGGAAACATGTGGTCACGGCCAACAAAGCAGTGATTGCCAAATATGGTGAAGAAATTTACACCGCAGCGAACAAAGCGGGGGTCTATGTGCTCCTTGAGGCGGCGGTGGGCGGTGGCATTCCGATCATTAAACCCCTCAAGCAATCTTTAGGAGTGAACCGCATTACCCGTGTCATTGGCATTATCAATGGCACCACCAACTATATCCTCACCCAGATGGCCCAGCACGGGGCGGACTTTGGGGAAGTATTAGCCGAGGCCCAAAAATTGGGTTATGCCGAAGCCGATCCCAGTGCCGATGTGGATGGGGGCGACGCGGCGGACAAAATTGCGATTCTCGCTTCCTTGGCCTTTGGGGGACGAATTCGGCGGGAAGATGTCTACTGCGAAGGGATTCGTTCCATTAGTGCGGCAGATATCAGTTTTGCGAAAAAGCTCGGTTTTGTGATCAAATTATTGGCGATCGCCGAACGACCAGACCTCGAAGAAGATGCCCTACAGTTGCGCGTTCACCCGACTTTAGTACCAGAAGATCATCCCATCGCCAGTGTGAATGGTGTCTTTAATGCGATCCTCGTGGAAGGGGAACCCCTCGGTCAGGTAATGTTTTATGGCCCTGGGGCTGGGGCTGGGGCAACGGCCAGCGCCGTAGTTTCTGACATTGTCCATGTGGTGGGTCTGTTGCATTCTGACCAAGTGATCCAGAAACTCAACCCTCTCCTGGGCTGCACCCATGAGCATTACAGCAAAATTTTGCCCATTGATACCCTAAAAACTCGTTTTTATGCGCGCTTCTTGTCGCGGGATTTGCCCGGTGTGATCGGCGATCTGGGGACTTGCTTTGGGCAGCACCAAGTGAGCTTGGAATCAGTCGTGCAGATTGGTCTTCAGGATGATTGCGCTGAGATCGTCGTCGTGACCCACGATGTCCATGAGGCGAATTTCCGGGAAGCCATGCGAGAAATCGAAGGCCTAGAGGCGATCAAGGAAGTGCCGAGTATTCTCCGCGTCCTTTAGTAATCATTCAACTGCAAAATTCTTGATCCTCCAAATTTCTGGAGGATTTTTTGTTAATTTGTCTACAATTCTGACGATGTTTTCCAGAGTTGGGCTAAGTTAGTGAATAAATGCCTCTTTAGCGATACTTTTTGAGGATATCGAGAAATAATGCCTTTAAGTTGGAATGAAATCAAAAGTCGGGCGATCGCCTTCTCGAAGGAGTGGGAATTTGAGGAGTCAGAAAAATCAGAAGCACAATCGTTTTGGAATGATTTTTTTCAGGTATTTGGCATTTCCCGTAAGCGAATCGCAACATTTGAGAAGTCAGTTAACAAATTAGGGAATAAGAAAGGTTCTATTGACCTGTTATGGAAGGGAAATATTCTTGTTGAGCATAAATCACGAGGAAAAAGTTTAGATAAGGCATTTGAACAGGCAAAAGATTATTTTCCGGGGTTAAAGGAGCATGAGCTACCCCGATATATTTTGGTGTCGGATTTCGCTCAATTCCGGCTTTATGACCTCGAAACGGATCAGACCCATGAATTTCTCCTAAAAGATTTCGTCAATTATGTTCATCTGTTTGATTTTATTGCGGGATATGAGCAGCGAACCTATAAGGATGAAGATCCGGTTAATATTCACGCGGCGGAGTTGATGGGTAAGCTGCATGACCGTCTCAGGGAGATTGGTTATACGGGTCATGATCTAGAAGTTTACTTAGTGAGGTTGTTATTTTGTTTATTTGCAGATGACACAGGCATTTTTGAAAAGGGAATTTTTGAGGAATATCTCGATGTTCATACCAAAGAAGATGGTAGTGATTTGGCGATGCACTTGGGGCATATTTTCCATGTGTTGAATACGCCACCGGAGAAGCGGTTAAAAAATCTGGATGAGAGTTTAGGACAGTTTCCCTATGTGAATGGCAAGTTATTTGAAGAGCAGTTAGCGCCTGCGGCTTTTGATCGCAAAATGCGAGAAATGTTATTAGAAGCTTGTGGATTTAATTGGGGGAAAATTTCTCCGGCCATTTTTGGGTCAATGTTCCAAGCGGCGATGGATCAGCAGACTCGACGAAATTTGGGGGCGCATTACACGTCTGAGAAAAATATTCAGAAGGTGATTAAGCCTTTGTTTTTGGATGAGTTGCACGAGAAATTCAAGAAGGCAAAAGGCAGTCCAACGGCGTTAAAGCGGCTCCATGATGAGCTTGGGGAATTACATTTTCTTGATCCGGCTTGTGGCTGTGGAAATTTTTTGATTATTTCTTATCGGGAATTGCGAGATCTAGAGTTATTGATCCTCAAAGAGCTTTACAAGAAGGAGGAGGGGTTTATTGATATTCGTTTGTTCCTGAAGGTGGATGTGGATCAGTTTGGGGGCATTGAATATGATGAGTTTCCGGCACGGGTGGCAGAGGTGGCGATGTGGCTCATCGATCATCAGATGAATATCAAGGTGAGTAATGAGTTTGGGCAGTATTTTGTCCGGTTGCCGCTAAAGAAGGCTGCCAGAATTGTGAATGGGAATGCGTTACGGATTGATTGGGAAGAAGTGATCCCAAAGGAAAAGTTAAATTACATTCTCGGCAATCCGCCTTTTGTTGGAAAATCCTTTCAAGATTCACAACAAAAAAAAGACATGAAGTCTGTTTTTGATAGTGTCAAAGGTGCTGGAGTTTTAGACTACGTAACAGCTTGGTATATTAAGGCGGCTCAAATTATTCAAGAAACCAACATATCTTGTTCTTTTGTGAGCACAAATTCTATCTCTCAGGGTGAACAGGTCAGTATTTTATGGAGAGAAATGTATGAAACCTATAATATTAAAATCTATTTCGCACATCGTACTTTTAATTGGACAAATGAAGCAAAGAGTAATGCTGCCGTGCACTGTGTAATTATTGGCTTTGGGACAAAAGATATTGGAAAGAAAAGAATATTTGATTATATCAATATCAATAGTGAACCAACTGAGATCATTGTTAAAAACATTAATCCATATCTAGCTGGAGGTAATGATCTTGTTATTAGTAGTAGGCGAACTGGAATTTCTCCAAGACCTGCAATCATGTATGGCAGTATGCCTAATGATAGAGGGAACTTAATTCTTACAGAATCCGAAAAGGATTCCTTTCTACAGCAAGAGCCAGAAGCAGAAAAGTGGATTAAACCTTATACTGGATCAGAGGAGTTTATTAATGGTTATTCTCGTTACTGTTTTTGGCTTGTTAACATTTCACCTAAAGAGCTTAAAAATTTACCTAGAGTCTATGAAAGAGTTCAGAAAGTGAAGAGTATTCGCAGTGAAAGTACAAGAAAAGCAACCCAAAAACTAGCTGAATTTCCAACACTCTTTGGTGAAATAAGACAGCCCAAAAGTGATTATTTATTACTACCTCGTGTATCTTCAGAGAGAAGAAAATACATTCCAATAGGTTATGGAATAAGTCGCTTAGTTATTGCGAATGATCAAGTTTCAACTATTCCTAATGCAACAATTTATGATTTTGGGATTTTGACTTCAGAAATGCACATGACTTGGGTCAAGTACACATGTGGAAGATTAAAAAGTGATTACCGTTATTCTAATACCATTGTCTATAACAATTTTCCTTTTCCACAGGACGTAACCGAGAAACAAAAACAAACAGTCGAAAAAGCAGCGCAGTTAGTGTTAGACACCAGAGACAAATATCCCGATAGTAGCCTTGCCGATCTTTATGATCCGCTTACTATGCCCCCCGACTTAATGAAAGCCCACCAAAAACTCGATAAAGCGGTGGATCTTTGTTACCGTCCTCAAGCTTTTACCAGCGAACTCAACCGCATCGAATTTTTATTTAATGAATACGAGAAACTGATAACACCACTCCTACAAAGTACAAAATGAAAGTGATATGATTGCTGCCTATTTAAAGGTTGCAGAAAATATTAATGATGAACTTATTAGTCTCGAAAAAACTCACCAAAGAATTTATCCTGCTAATCAAGCTCGACAATCAAATGCCCTTGATAGTGACTTATTGATCAATGCGATCGCCTAATTATTCACTATCCTCTGCTGTTAGAACTACATCAGCATAAATATCTGCCACTGCCCACTCAAATTCAATACTTGGAATCACCAGCGTATCGTCAACGCCGAAATCTCGATAGCCCCACATTTCTCCCGTTTGCCGTTGATAAAGTTCTACATAAATATGCTCAGAATCAAGCAAAATATATTCCTCTAGGCTGGGAATTTGTCGATAATATTTCAACTTTTCTTTGCTGTCATAACTTGAAGTGCTTGGTGATAAAACTTCAACAATTACTTTTGGATACTGAATCCATTTACGCGCTTTGAGATCTTCCGGATGACAACTGACCACCAGATCCGGATAAAAATAACGCCGATTCGCTTTGCCTTGCACTTTCACATCAGATACATTTACTCGGCAACCTCGCTTTTTCAAATGAGGCCGTAAGAGGCTATAAAAATTGAGTGCAATATCATTATGGGGTAAAGTACCTCCGGTCATTGCAATAACTTCACCATCAATATATTCATAGCGAAGTTCCTGCCGTTCTTCCCACTGGAGATATTCCGCAGCAGTCATTTTTTCTGGAAACTTAGGTGTTGCAATCATCGTTATTTTCCTCATTCTAAGCTGAGTCACTTAGTGAAAAACTAGCGGCCCATTTTTTGCTTCATTTGCCGAATTTGTTCGTCCATTTCCCACTTTTGGAACTGGGCTTCGAGGGGATCGGTGGCACTGTTGTAGGTTTGGCGATCGCCACTGGTACCACTAAAACTCTCCCAACTGCTGGTGTAGGCATCCTCTACTTTTTGGGAGGCTTGCAGTTCATCCATTTTTTGCTTCACTTCCTGGCGTTTCTGCTGGAGCTGCACCAAAAGAGACTGGGCCTGTTCAATGCGTTTTTTGGTGCCTTGCATCTTGCCCCAGAGTTGATTCCCCTGGCGGAGGAGGGCCGCTTCCCTCGCTTTGGCGGCGCTGGCGAGATCCGGTCTCCGACCCGCTTCGGCCTGTTGTACCCGCTGGTGCCAATGTTGGATATCCTGGGCCACCTGGGCGATCTGTTGCTCCACCTGGGTCAATTGCTGTTGTAGATCCTGGGTAAGGCGGTTGGCTTCTCGTTCTTGTTCTTGGAGTTGCTCGGCGATCGCCTGGAGTTCTAACTGGGGATGTGCCTTGAGAAATTCCTCTAATCGCGTCTCAAAAAACTGCCCAACTTCGCTAAAAAGACCCATAATTCCGCCGTTTTCACAATTGCTGACTTTAGGTTAGCTTTTTTTAGGGAGGTCTGCTACAATCATTTATCGTCACGCCAGGAGAGATGGCTGAGTGGTCGAAAGCAGCACATTGCTAATGTGCCGAGTCGTGTACGCGGCTCCGAGGGTTCGAATCCCTCTCTCTCCGTACCAAAATTAACTAAATATATTCCCCTGTATTTCCCGCAACTCCCTACGATTGGCGGGATTTTTTAGTATTTCCCCGGTTCCTTGGGCTTTCAGAAGAAATGTGTGGAGTTCTATCGATTTATAAATTCCCCAGGGGCGATCGCCAGAAAATCAAAGGGAATTCGCTATTTATTAAAGACAGATCATCCCGTTGTCCGTTGAAGGATTTTTCCCATGAAACCGACCCACAAGTTTCAGGTCAAAGCCGTTTTACCCCCTGTCCTGGAACCCCTACGCCGCCTCGCCCATAACATCCACTGGGATTGGAATGTCGCCGCAAAAAGTCTCTTTGTTCGCCTCGATCCAGACCTATGGCAGCAGACGAGCCACAACCCGGTGGCGATGTTGGGTCGCGTTGACCAAGCCCGCCTCGATGAACTAGCCAAGGATGACGGTTTTATCGCCCACATGGAACGGGCCATTGAACAGCTCGATGACTACCTCCAACAACACACCTGGTACCACAAAGCACGGGGCGAAACCAAAGGCAAAGAATGCTATGCCTATTTTTGTGCGGAGTATGGCCTCAGCTACTGCCTGCCGATCTATTCCGGGGGATTGGGGATTCTTGCGGGGGATCACCTCAAATCCGCCAGTGATCTTGGTTTACCCCTAGTGGCCGTTGGTTTGCTGTACCAGGAGGGCTATTTCGCCCAGTATCTCAACCATGACGGCTGGCAACAGGAAGAATATCCGATCAATGATTTCTACAATATGCCCCTCCATTTAGAAAAAGATGACCAGGGAAATGAACTGATCATTGAGGTGGAATTTCCGGGGCGGATGATCTACGCACGGGTTTGGCGCATCGATGTGGGGACGGTGCCCCTCTATATGTTAGACACCAACATTGAGCAGAATACTAACCCCTATGACCACGACATTACCGACGAACTGTATGGAGGCGATCGCGATCTCCGGCTCCACCAAGAGATCCTCCTGGGTATCGGCGGCGTGCGCATGCTCGAAAAACTAGGCTACAAACCGACGGTCTACCACATGAACGAAGGCCACAGCGCCTTTTTGATCCTGGAGCGCATCCGCAAACTCATGCAAGAGCAGGGCTTAACCTTCCGCCATGCCCAACAGTTTGCCCTCTCGACCCAAATGTTTACGACCCACACCCCGGTTTCTGCTGGTTTCGATCTTTTTTCCCCGGAGCAAACCCTGCATTATGTGGGCCACTATGCCGAAAAATTTGGCCTCTCCCCAGACCGCTTCCTGGGCCTGGGTCGGGAGAATACAGGGGATCTAGAAGCGCCCTTTAATATGGCGATCTTTGCCCTCAAACACAGTGCTTTTATCAATGGTGTGAGTCAACTCCATGGCCAAGTTTCCCGGGAAATGTTCCATAGCTTGTGGCCAGATTTTCCCCGCGATGAAGTGGGGATTACCTCGATCACGAATGGTGTCCATGCCCGCAGCGTCACCGCCCCCGCCACCCAAGATCTCTACGACCGCTATCTGGCCCCCACCTGGGATGAAGCCCCCGCCGAAAGCCATATCTGGGAAAAAGTGAGCACCATTCCCAACGAAGAACTGTGGCGTAACCACGAGCGTCAACGCTCCGATTTGGTTGTCTATATTCGACAGCACCTCGCCAAGCAACTGCAAAAACAAGGGGCCACTGAAGCGGCGATCGCCAAAGCCCGCCAGGTACTCAAGCCCAACCTCCTGACCATTGGCTTTGCCCGTCGCTTTGCCACCTACAAACGGGCTAACCTCTTTTTGTATGACATTGAACGCATTAAAAAAATTATCCTCGGCAATCCAGAGCGTCAAGTGCAATTTGTTATCGCCGGGAAAGCCCACCCAAAAGATATTCCGGGGAAAGAACTAATCCGCAACATCATCCATACCGTCCAGGAAGAAGGCCTCGAAGATTACGTCGTCTTCTTACCCAATTACAATATTCACATTGCCCGCAAAATGGTGTCTGGGTGCGATGTGTGGCTTAATACTCCCCGACGCCCCCGGGAAGCGTCTGGCACTTCCGGGATGAAAGCGGCGATGAATGGCCTGCCGAATTTAAGCGTCCTTGATGGCTGGTGGGATGAGGCCGACTATACCCGCACCGGTTGGGCGATCGGACACGGGGAAATTTACGATGATCAAGATTACCAAGACCGGGTAGAAGCCAGTGCCCTGTATGAACTGCTAGAAAAAGAAATTGTGCCGCTGTTCTATACGCGCAACAGTTTCGATGTCCCCGAAGGTTGGGTTAATAAAATGAAGGAAGCGATTCGTCTGAATTGTCCCATGTTTAATACGTCGCGGATGCTCCGGGACTATGCCCAGAAGGCTTATTTTAAATTGAGCGATCGCCATTTTGAACTCAGCGACAATCACTACCAAGCCGTCCAAGAACTCGCCGATTGGAAATCCCAACTCTTTAAGGCCTGGTACAATATCCGCGTCGAAGCCTTTGATGTCGGAGAGTCCGCCGAAATCGACATTCAACAGCCCGTCCATGTCAAAGCAATTCTCGATCTCGCGGCCCTGACCCCAGACGATCTGGCCGTGCAAATTTACCTCGGCACCATCAATGACCAGGACGAACTCATTAACGGCGAAAGTTACCCTATGACCTTCCAGGGCCTGACCACCGACCAAAAAGCGATCTACCAAGGCGTTGTGCAATACAAAAAAAGTGGCTACCAAGGCATGGCCCTACGTATTCTCCCCCACCACCCTCACCTAGATGATGCCACCGAGCCCCGGCTCATCCGTTGGGCCTAGGACAAACCGTCCAGGAGACGATGCCAGTGGCAATTTACCCCTATACTGGGGAAGAACTTTCCCTGAGAGAGTTTACGTTTCTTAAAATTATCGGGCAATCATTAAAGCCCGAATGCCTTGTGAGACAATAGTCTAAGCTATTAAACTAAGCAAGAATCCATTTATTAAAACAGCAATAATATGAGCGTCGTTAGTCAAGTTATCCTGAGAGCCGATGACGAACTCCGCTATCCCAGCAGCGGTGAACTCTCGGGGATTAAAAACTTTTTAGCCACTGGGGCGGTACGGATCCGCATTGCGGAGGCCCTTGCCGACAACGAAAAGAAAATCGTTGACCAAGCCCAAAAGCAACTGTTTAGCATCCACCCAGAATATCGAACCTCGGGCGGGAATGCAGCCACCACGAAGCAATATAACCAATGTCTGCGGGACTACGGTTGGTACCTACGTCTGGTGACCTACGGTATCCTCGCTGGCGACAAAGATCCCATTGAAAGGATTGGTTTAATTGGGGTGAAGGAAATGTACAACGCCCTCGGTGTACCGGTGCCTGGGATGGTTGATGCGATTCGCTGCCTCAAGGATGCCGCCCTTGGTGTGCTTGATTCAGAGGAAGCAAGAATTGCTGCTCCTTATTTTGACTTCATTACCCAAGCAATGTCCTAGGGTTGAGTTCTGGGATTGCGGTCTAATTCAATTCAATTATTCCGTTGGGGATCAGGGTTGTTTGCGCACCCTGATTTTTTATTGCTTTCGAGCCACCCCTCTAACTCCCCTCAAGGGGAGAATGACACCCTCCGGCCTGACGGCCACCTCCCTCAAGGGAGAATTCCTTCCGGCATTCAGCCACCTTCCCCAGGGAATTACCCCTTCCGGCTTTCAGCCACCTTCCCCAGGGAAGGATGGTTGTTGGGTATCCTAGCAAGTAACAGGATTTGTCCGTGGGTAAAGAATAGAGATGACAGCATCACGAACCCAAGATTATGGTTTTCCTTGGATTTCCTTGGGACTTTTTTGTTTGGCCTATGGGGTGTTTGGTTGGCTGGTGGGGGAAATGATTCCCGCGTGGCAGGCATGGCTCTTAGGGCATCAGACATGGTTTTTCTGGCCTATTGATCAGGCGATCGCCTTTAAGATGGCCTGGGGATTTGGCGGGGGACTTGTGCTGCTTTTGATGGTGGTCTTAGTGGCTCCTCTACGAATCATGCAATTGTTATTTGGGACTTGGTTGCGCTCCGATGCTAAGGCCTTTACATCGGTCTTAGCCTGGGCCTTTGCGGCGGTCTTGATTATTTGTTGGCTAGAGCAATTTGTCCGCTTTTTTGTGTTGCTTTCAGCGGGGATTTTGTGTCACTTAGATTTACAGATTCGCGGTTATCGGGTGTGGCAGGTGTTCCTCATTCTCAGTGGGATGGGCCTGGGGAGTTTTGCCTTGGGGGGATATTTATTTTCTCAGTTTCAAATTGAGATTGCCCAATTCTGGTCTATTTTCCAAGCCGCTTAGATATTTTCCCTGGGAAGTCAGTTTTGTATTTGCGACCTTTCTCCAGGGAAGAGCTCTCTCTATCCTATGGCATCTCCCCAAGGGGAAATTGGTTTAGGCTTGGGCAAGAATCGGTGGAATGCAGGGTTTGCCGCTGGGGGTGGTGAGGCTGGGGCTTGAGGTTTCGGTGCGACAGTGAATTTCGGCAGCGAGAATTGGGGGTTCAAAGGAGGCGATCGCCGCTGCGACAGTTTGAAACGTCACCCCTTGGGCGAGAATTGGCGGAATGCAGGGTTTGCCACTGGGGCTACTCACCAAGACGGGGGTAGAGTCGGTACGGGGTTGGATGGTGGCGGCCAGGATCGGCGGTTCTAGGGTATCCGGGACGGTGTGATCCTTCAGGCTTGCTGTTTCTGCCGGGGCCGGATTTTTTGCGGCGGCAAGTTGCGTTTCCAGGGTGGCAA
>NZ_CAWNNO010000026.1:0-8467 GCF_963876085.1 Synechococcus sp. BDU 130192
AGATCTCGGACCACGGGACTGAAACTAGTGACCGAAAAATGAGTCGCCCCATCCCTGGGGACTCAACTTTCCAACCACTAAATCCCGACCACGGGACTGAAACTTTCCAACGAAAGAATAGGAATCGTAGGCTTTAAAAACTTTCCAACCACTAAATCCCGACCACGGGACTGAAACATATTTCTTAAAACTTGTTTCGTTTCTTTACCTTATTCTTTCTGGCCTCTAATATCTTTTGGAGTTACTGGGTTTACCGTGACTACATGGAACTCATTAAGGCATATAACGCCAATGAGTCTGAGGCTGAATTCCACCATCGAATTAACGTAGGCTTTGATGGTACTTGGACATTGATGTCGATGATGACTATGGTTTACTGCATCGGGAAGTTGGAGGACAAAGGTTAAACTGTTTTCTGTTTTGCCTTGGTTAGTTATGCTTCTTTATCCCAGAGTTCCTGGATGCACTTTTGTAGTGGTTCCAGTTCATGCTGGATAGTGTGCCAAAGAATGTCTTCGTCCAAGTAAAAGTATGTGTGGGCAATAATGTTTCTCAGGCCAATGATGTTTCGCCATGGAATATGTGGATACTGATTGCGGATTTGTTCTGGGATTTTCTTGCTGGCTTCTCCAATGATTTGTAGGTTAAGGGTCACTGCATCAAAGATAAGTGAGTGCTTTAAGAATGCTTCTTTTTCCAGACCCCTACTATATTCCTGGATTTTGTCAATGCTTGTTAGAATATCATTGAGGTAAAGCTTAAGGCTCCTAGACATATTTAGCCTCATTCAATACTTGTTCACGAATGATTTCTTTTAAAGACTTTTTGGTTGCTAAGTCAACCGGTTTATTAAATAATTCTTCCAGGAAAAACTTTAAGTCCATGTACAAGCTAAGGGTTGTTTCATTTTGAAATTCAACAACAAAGTCTAAGTCACTGGTCGCTGTGGCTTGATTATGAGCAGTTGACCCAAATAATGCCAGAGTTTTAATACTAAATTTTTCAAAGAGATTGGGATAGTTCCTCAGCGTTTCAAGAACTTGTTCTGATGTTATTACTGAAGAACAGGCTGTCTGTTGTTTAGTCATAGTTAGAGTATGGGTAGTAGCGGATAAAATACAATTACGATTCATGAATGTTAAATTTTAATGCTCCTGGGAACTCAACTTTCCAACCACTAAATCCCGACTACGGGACTGAAACGTCCCACTGTTAGCGATCCATCCTTACAACTGGGTACACTTTTCAACCACTCGCATCTTGCACCAGGGGCAAAGAGATACGCTGCGTCTAGCGCCAGGAGTTCGATTGATGCTTGTAATTTCGTTGGAGGTGATGCTATTCCTGGCATAGCGACAAACTTACCCATCTACCTTTTTGTACTTTCGCTGGGGATGACGGGGATTATCCGGATATTTCATCACCACTAGCCCAGCCTGGATCGCGGGATAGAGATAGTTTTTGCGGAAGGTGGGTTTACGGGTGAGAGAAAAAGATTCCATTAGAGCATTAGTGCTCCAAAATTGGTCATCCATAATGGCAAGGAGTTGTTTTACTTGATCAGCTTGATCATTTACTTGATCGCCTGGGTTATTTTTTGTTGTTGATAGTGGACTGGAGAATGTCAGGTTTTGGCGCAGGGTTATATTAATGATATCCAGCATAAAGCAAATGAATGGGGTGCTATTTGATCAGGCTTTCGCTGGGGAGGAGGTAAGAGGCGAATGGTCGAGTGCCCCGATCTGCTGAGAGGTAATACTGATCTGGTTAATGATTTGGGGGGTAATGGTGAAGGGCGGCTGATAGGACATTAGATGGCCTCGCTGGTGAACGACCCGATGCCCATGACAAGGGTATAGAATACGGGCCTCCTATTTCAATAGGAATTACGACTGAAACGAACAAAATATCTGTTTTGATTACTCACTTTTTTCAAAGTTGTATGGGCGATCGCCAAAATCTCGGAAAATTTCCTCAAATTTCCGACCCAAGGAAATCTGCTTCCGATAGCAGCGATTTTGCCTCCGCCAGAAAAAACCTCCGGAGGTGTATAAGGTGTGGGGAAATTGCCTCTTCATGACCCGTAACTCAGCGGCAGTGGCTGATGAGCATTGTGTGATGGTCGAGTGGAGACCTGATGAGACTGTGCTAACCCTCCAGTGATTGCTTGCCCTCGGCCGGGTGGATTTTCTCAACAAGTCAGATGAATCCGACTGTTATCGCCAATGGCAGGAATTTTTATTCCCCGGGGTTTTAGCAAAGCAACACCAAACCGCCAACAGAGAGCCATCAATCAAAAACCAGCCCCAACAGTAATACAAACTTACCTTTTAAACTCAAACCATTGCCCGAAATTTTTTGATAGAAAGCGTTAATGGAAAGTGCTGACCCGAAACAAAGAGTGAGCTAATAATGACCTACTTAGAACAGTCTTGGTGAAGTTGTGTAACAAATAAATCACTTCTATCCGTTCTTTCTGGGGCAATTCCTCTTCATCAGTAGGAGGAATAAATTATGTCTAAACTCAAAATTGTGATTGACCCCGGTAGTAGTGCAACAAAAGTGGCCTATTGCCTAGAGAATGCTTCTACCCAATGTTTTGTGATGTCCCCCTATTGCGCGGCAGTGCCCCCAGACTACCCACGCTCCTCTGGGTGGATGATGGGGTATACCCATGTGGAGAATGCTTGGGTGTCCCATGGTGATGCTTGTTATCTCCTGGGTGCTGGTGCCAAGAAATTTCAGGGTTCTGCGGTGCGCAACAATGACCTGAAATACATCAAGGCTCTGTACAAAATTCTGGGAGTCCTATCCCATATCCAAACTCAGCTTCAGGAATCACCAACCATAGATCTAGGGATTCTGCTGCCCTTGGACGAATATGTCACAAAAGACTGCCTAGAAGAGAGTCTCATGGCAGCCCAGGAGCGGTTTGAATACTGTGGGAGATCGCTCTCGTTAGAGATTAATGAAATCACCATCTGCCCAGAAGGCGCAGGACTCTTTCTCCAGGGATTACCAGCCAAAATTAATCCCCAGTCAGCGCGAGTGGCGGTGTTGGTGATTGGTCATCGCAATACCTCATGGCTAGTGACCGACAAGGGTTCCCCTTCAGTGGCGGAATCAGTGACGAATAACCTCGGCTTTCGTTGGCTCGTCCAAGAGGTGCAGCAGCGCACGGGCTATAAAGATGAAATAGCTCTCGCAGAGATGATTTTCACCGGGAAAAATCTCCGCCCAGAACTCCAGCAGGAGATAAAAATATGTCTCCCTCTGTACGGGCAACAAATTCAGCTATTTCTTACCGAACAAAACCCTGTGGACTATGTGGTGTGTGGTGGCGGCGCAGCAATGCTCCTGGAACAAGAAATCATGGGCCATTTATCAGGGAAAGTGGGCTGGGCGAATCATTTAGTCCGGGGGGTCGTGAAATCAGGTATCAAAGACCGGGTGATGGCCCGCCGCCTAGTGGACAGCTACGGACTTTTACACAGCTTATAAAGGCAATGAAAATGAAAAAAATGAGCAAACAACACTTTTTCCGCAGTGAAGCAAATAGTCCCCTGCGGCAGATCCTAGAAGACCTAAAACAGAGCGAGGGCCGGAGCCTACAAAAAGAACTGGCAGATGCCCTCCTGATTTTGCATTATCCCCGCATCCTGCAAAAACAAGGCGCTACATCAGAGCAGATTAAACACCAAGCAGAACTATCAATCCGGCGACTATCCCAGGAAATCAACCAACTGACCGCTCTGATTAACAGTCTTTCGCCTTCATCCTTGGAAGACTCACAAGCACTGTCACGCTTGGAAAAATTCAGCAGAGACGGAGAAGAGATTGAGGCTGAGGAGGCACCCTGTTTTAGCCCCAGATTATTTGCGAAGGACACCTTTTGAGACATTGACCCATGAATAAACAAGACATCATCACCCAATACCAAACCTCAATGACCAAACTTAACCAAGTCTTGGGGGCTTTGGCCATTGATCTTAACACCGAGGAATTCACCCCAGCCCAGACAGCTTTACTGGAGCAGGTCTGGCATCTCGTGCGCCAGGAAAACAAAACCTACAAACAGGCGATCGCCCTGGTCAGCCATCAACCCATTGAATCTGTAGTGCTAGAACCTGAAGTTACGGATTTCCTCGAACGAAAATCAACGACCTTCGCCAACCAGGTCATAGAAGAGACCCCAGGCATCATTAAGGAGCAACAGGCTGTAGCCCGTCAAATTATTGTTAGCTCCTTTTGGAAACGGATCAATGAGATTGGATGTTCCGAGGCATTTCAGCGGAGATTTGATGCTGCTTTGTACGGAGACGAAACCTTAGATGTTTCTGATATCCGCGCACTGCCAGAAGAATCAAGCTCCGATGCCGAATAGCCATCCGCTAAATTCTTAGCATGGCTCATTTGTTACTGGCCCCCGCAACGGGGGTCTTTTTTTAGTGGCGGACGGACGAATAAATTAAATAATGGACGCAAGATTAATCAGTACAATTGTTTGTAATTAGTCTTGATGGCGAAATGCTAGTCATCTAGTGGAAATTAAGTGGTGCTTTGCTAAAGCCTGAACAACTCAAGAAAGATTGTATTTGCAATAACTGCTAGATTATCCAGATTTATTGAGAATATCCAGCAAACAGGAGACAAAAAGCCAGTAGAGTATCACCAAATCTCCAGCAGATGACCGGAAAGAGCTGAGCAGTGATAATCAATTACCTTCTGGTGATAAAGAAAAAATTTCCTCACATATTACGCACCTCCGGAGGTTTTTTTGGCGAAGGCAAAATTGCTGTTATCGGAGACTGATTTCCTTAGGTCGGAAAATTGAGAGGATTTTTGAATGTGTTGAAACTTTTGAGGGTAAGTTCAGCCAAAGCGGGCGGCGACCATAAGAAAAATTATTACGCCGAGGAGCCTTCTTTATAAATCGCTCTCAGGCGTGAATCGGATTCGTAAAAAGGCTTGTAGTTGACCATAGATGATTAAGCCAGGGCCGCTACTTTTTTGGTTTTTTTAGACTGGCAATTCGAGTTGAATGTCATCACGTAAGCCGCGACTTCTATTAGTTCAGGTTCAATTTTTAACCCTTTAGCATCTCGTAACCAGATCAGAACTTCTGCAAGATGCCACAGGTCGCGTTTACCTTGGTATACAGGAATAGGGCCGTTTTCATCAGCCATTGTCAGGTGCTGTCTAATATTCTGGCGACTACATCCGAGAATAGCAGCAATATCTGAAGCCCCGACTAAATCTGGCCCAGCCTCAATCAGTACAGCTCCGGGAATAGCGCTCTCGATATCTTTAATTGCGGACTCGACAGCTAACTCTAAAGATTCAGATTCCCGACTAAAGTCAGCTCCTATAAACCCATTACGGCCCATACCGATCATTGCATCGTCACAGCCAGCCTCAAATAGTGCGTCTAAGTATTGCTCAGGGTTTGTATTGACACCAGGGAGCCTGAAAGATAGCTCAAAGTTATAGTATTTCATGGTTTTAGTCCTTTATTCATTCCCTATTCCCATCACAACCATCAACCCATTTACGAATATTTCTGGCATGACCTTGAGGATTTTTCGGCGTAGACCAAATCGAATTAGCGCAAAATAGACGATTGCGACAGCCCTTGTTGTCGGGGCATAGGAGTCTCCCCCAACAATGCCCGCCGCCTATTTCCACTCTCCAGCCGTTAGCTTCTGCGTACTCCAGCGCCGCTTCGATTTCTTTATTGGGATGTCGATTTCGATTCATGTCTTGATTCCAAGATAGGTGCTATTTTTTTACTTGTCAATCGACAAGTAAGCGGTTTTATCGAGCCACGCTATTTTCAGAGGTTACAGAAAAATTAGCTCAAGCCTATCAATGACTGAGACTGAACTTGAGCAAACGCCTATTACATGAACCCCTTTACCTCCATTTCGGACAGCAGAGTCAAAATGAAACAGCCTCTAACCCGGTCATTTAGCTTCTAGCAAGAGGCGATCGCCGCCGGGACATCATCGATAATTTCCTCTAAATCCTGCATCGCCCTGATGACTGTGGTGAGGTTGCCCACCGATGCCTTTTCCCACTGGTTTAAAAGGAAACGGCGGGATAGAGCCGCTTCGACTGCATCCTGCCTGAATAAAAAGAGATTCACCCAGCTCTTTGAACTACAATCCCAACGAAAAATCTGGGGTTTTATGGGGTCATTTCGTCAAAAGAAAAGCGACCATAGCATTAAATCTGGTTTTATGGTTTGCCAAATTTCTGGTTTAAAGCTTCAACGATGACTTCAGTCATGGTGATCCCATTTCGTTTCGCTTCTGCCGCCCAATGCTGCCTGAGAGACTTAGGAACCTTCACACAAAGATTCACCATTTTTTCGGTCTCGGTGGACTGAGCAGATTGCTGATTATTTTGTTGGTCAGATATCTGATTATCTGGTTTACTGGTTTGTTTTGCTCTGCCGATGATGTCTCCAAATTTGCCGCTCATTGTCTTAATACCTCCATAATTTCTTTACCCAGTGCCTCAAAGTCATTCCAAGGAATTCTATCTCTACCAGACATCTGGTTTACTGGTTTACCAGCTAAAGCCGCTTTTTGAAAAGCAGCGCTACGGCGAATCAAGCTTTGAAAAGTAGGGACACCGTTTGCGATTAACTCATTACGCATCGTTTCCCCTTCCTTGCTAGGGTAGGGTGGCACAATGGTTAGTAACGCTCGATATTTTGCATCTCCCACATCATTGGCGATCGCCAGCATCGGTTCTAGGCTCACCACATCCGGGGTCGTTGGCAAGATGAGTAGGTCGCAACCCTTAGCCAATTCTTGAAGGTCATCACTATTTGGGCGTGCTGGAGTATCAATCACGGCAAAGTCATGGCCCGTAATTAGTCGCATCGCCTGTCTTTCATCAGCGACTGTAAAAGGCATCTCTCCCCGCTGGCTCCAATTCAAAGCCGTTCGGTTCGGGTCGCCATCAATCAATATGGTTTTCTGGTTTCGGGCAAGGTAGGCAGCGATATGAATTGCGCTTGTTGACTTGCCTACTCCGCCTTTGTATCCAGTAACAGTAATAATCTGCATTTCTGGTTATCTGGTTTTAAAGATAATTTGATTGTACGTGATTTATAAAAAAATATGCCAAAACCATAAATCTGGCATTCTGTAAATCTGGTTTACTGGTATTCTGTAAACATTAGATCATCAAGAAAATGTAATGTTGTCTCAAAGCTACAGACAAGACACCGTAAAGGATCTAACCTTTTGAGTACTGCATTTTTAGTTCCGTGAGCTGACTGCCGAAAAATGCCTCAAATCTTAGATATCTTAATTAGCGGTGCGTTTCTTTTTGGCGGGATTTACTTCGGCGTTATATTTATCGCATACTGGCATGACGCTTTCACTCGTTATCTCAATCCACAACCAATAATCACTAAATCATCACCAGAGACAATTGTTCCTAATCTAGAGGAAGCAGAAATCGTTAGAGAGATCCGAAAATATATTCACTCACCTTCTCTGCGAAAAATAGTACAGAAATATCTAAGTAAGGAAGTAAGCAATGCGACGCAGGCAGAACTGTTCATGGTATGGGCCAAGATTGAAGATAGATGGGGAGATGAATTTTTCACTCAAATTCGACAAAAAACAGAGCAATATCACAACGACTAATCGCAAGTCCTAAATCATGACAAAAAAACTGGCTCATTTTAAAAATGTCCGAAAGTAACAAAACCAAACTTTAGTTACTTTCACTTACCCAACAAAAACCCATGACACTTGCTCCCCTTTCCCGTCCGGAACAACCGAAGCTCACCGCCGCTACCACTGATTCAGAAATTCTCCAGCGTTGGGCGGCCCAAAAGAGCGAAGCTACTCAAAAAACTTATTTCTACATCGTCCGGGGATTCATGGGGGCGATCGCCAAACCATTAAACCAAGTCACCCTTGATGATTTGCTGGACTGGCTCGATTCGCTGGAGGAGCAATCCCAGAATACGAAACGGAATAAGATTGCCGTCATTCGTTCATTGTTTGGATTCTGCCATGCCACGGGCTATATTCAACTGAATCCTGCCAAACTGCTCAAACAACCGAAGGAAAACGACTGTCGGGTAGCGAGAATTGTCAGCAAGCCCAAGGTTAAGGCCATGGCCATAAATGCTGATACGCTACGGAACGAACTGATTATCAAGACTTTATACCTGTTGGGGGTTAGGGTGAGTGAGTTGATTCATATCCGCTGGGATGACTTCATTCAGACTGACGATGGTCTAAAACTTAAGGTGATGGGTAAGGGTGATAAGGTGCGGTTTATCGTGGTTCCCACTAGCTTATGGGATGAACTGGAAACCCTACGAAATGATTCTGCTTCTCAGTACAGGACAAAAACTTGAAAAGGATAGAGGGAGAGGGTTTGATAGGAATTAGAAGATAACCAAGCAAACCCTCATGAGTCAGATTAGCGAAATTCG
>NZ_CAWNNO010000027.1:0-6529 GCF_963876085.1 Synechococcus sp. BDU 130192
GCGAATTTCGCTAATCTGACTCATGAGGGTTTGCTTGGTTATCTTCTAATTCCTATCAAACCCTCTCCCTCTATCCTTTTCAAGTTTTTGTCCTGTACTGAGAACACCATCATCTGACTCGACTTCTCTCATTTATGTTCAAAAGACTGTCGTTATTCAAAAAGCAGTTGATAGGTGAACAAAAAGCCATTTTGAGTAACATTTCGTGGTTGTCATTTGAATATGCTGTTCGGATGATAATCGGTTTTTTTATGAGTGCTTGGATGGCAAGATATCTAGGAGCTGCTCAATTAGGTACATTGAATTATGCCGGGGCAATTATTGTTTTACTTCACCCCCTATCCAAGCTTGGATTAGATACTTTAGTTATTCGTTCTCTAGTTAATTTTCCTCAAGAAAAAAATAAAATTTTAGGCACTGTATTTTGGCTCAAACTTGTGATATCTAGCATTATTTCACTTGGGCTTATTGCTACAGGAGTTTATCTTTTTTTGGGAACAGACAATACTGAATTTAGCTTGATTTTTCTAATACTAAGTTCAAGTATTTTATTTCAAGCTTTTGAAGTCGTTAATTTTTGGTTTTCTGCTCAAGTTCAATCTAAATATATAGTTGCCATTAAAATTCTTGTATTCATAGTTGTCACTCTCAGTAAAGTTGCGCTCTTAATTCTACAAGTTCCATTGATTTATTTTGCCTGGATTATATTTGGAGAAGCTGCTCTGGAAGCAAGTGGTTTTGTCTTAGTTTATCAATTAAAAAAATGCCCGTTCAAACTTGAATGGAATACTGAAATTGCAAAATCGTTACTTCATGAAAGCTGGCCCTTAATCTTATCTGGTTTGAGCATCATCTTATATATGAAGACAGACTTAGTAATGTTGGGGAGCATCGTTGGAGAAGAAGCAGTTGGCATTTATTCATCCGCAACTAAAATATCTGAAATATGGTATTTTATTCCTAATATAATTATTGCTTCAGTTTCCCCTTCAATTTATGCAGCAAAAGAAAAAAACAAAAAACAGTATTACGAAAAAATCAAAGACTTACTATCCTTTTTGATTCGTCTATCTTTGATGATTTCACTTCCTATTTTGTTCACTGCATCTCCTCTTATTTTGATGATTTATGGGCCAGAATATTTTGCTGCAGGGACAATCTTGAAAATTCATATCTGGGCAACATTATTTGTATTTATGGGAACAGGAACTTCTCCATGGTTTATTGCAGAGAAATTAAGCAATTATTCTTTCTGGATAACTTTTTCTGGCGCATTACTTAACATTATTCTAAATATCTTTTTGATTCCTAAATATTCTGGCGTCGGTGCAGCAATTTCTACAGTTATTTCTCAGTTATTTTCTGGATTTCTAATCAACGCTTTTTTTTCACAGACAAGAATTGTATTTCGTCTTCAATTAAATACTTTAAATCCATTAAAATTTCCAAAAAAAATCAATAAAAACACCTAAGATGCATCTTTAATATGATACTCGTCAACTTATCTATCTTATCTAAAAAGCCGACAGGGATTAGTATTTATGCTCGCAATATATCACCATACCTTTCTCAACTAAATTCTAAATTTCTTGTTTGTAATTTTGATGATCAATTTACAACTTTTAATTCTTATCTAATTCCAAAAGAACTTAGTCCAGATTTTGGCTTAAAGGGGCATCTTAAACGGCTATATTGGACTCAGCTTACTTTGCCAAAGATTTATCAAAAACTAGAATCAAACTTGATTTTTTCTCCTTTACCAGAATCACCTATTTATACCACTGCTAAAACTGTTGTTATGGTTCATGATTTAATTCCATTACGCCATCCAGACAAGCGATCTCCATTACACTATTATCAGAAATTTGTTTTACCTATTGTGTTAGATCAAAGTAAGCATATTATTTGTAACTCCCAAGCAACTGCAGATGACTTGATGAGTTTTTTCAATATTTCTGCTACTAAAATTACACCTATTCATCTTGCTTATAATCCTAAAAAATTTTACATGCAATCAAATAAGTCAAAATCTAAAAAGCCTTATTTTTTATACTTGGGTCGCCATAACCCACACAAAAATCTCCCTAGAATGATTAAAGCATTTTCTCTGCTTAAGGATAAAGAAGATTATGAATTTTGGCTTATTGGGCCTAAAGATAAACGTTACACACCACAGTTAATTGATTTGGTGAAAAATCTAGAATTAGAAAATCAAGTCTTGTTTAAAGATTATGTTTCCTTTCAAGACTTGCCTATGATTCTTAATCAAGCATTTTGTTTAATGTTTGTAAGCCTTTGGGAAGGCTTTGGTCTCCCTTTATTGGAAGCAATGGCTTGCGGATTACCTGTCATCACATCTAATCAATCTTCATTAGTCGAAGTGGCAAAAGATTCTGCCATCTTAGTAGACCCAAAAAATGTTCAAGAAATACGTAGTGCGATGGAACGCATCACCAAAGACGATAATCTTTATGCTGATCTAATGCAAAAAGGACTCCAAAGAGCAAGTATGTTTTCATGGGAAAAAACAGGACAAGAAACCAGACAAATTCTCCGGAATTTAAGTTGATTTTCAGGCTTGTTTTTTGATCTACTTTTTTAAGAGGCTTTAGGAGTAATTATTTAGAAGAAAGCCAACCATTTAATCTACCTTGAAAAATAAGCCAGTGGAATTTAGCCCGCCATCCCTGCATTTTAGTTGCATAATATAAAGTTCCCAAAATTGGTCTTAATAAAGCGATTGCAACAAACCAAAATGGATAACTATGCTTTTTTAATACACGGCCCGTTCCTGGAGCGTACCTTTTGGCGCGTACTAATGCTTGTTGATTATATTGAGTAATTGGTTCAAGATGATAGACTTTTATTTCTGGATCATAATGTAGTTTTTTATTTTGTGATAGCAAGCTTAGAAGATAATCAGTCTCATCCGAGCATTGCCAAGGAGAGTTTGCACCTGGTCCAAGTGTCTCGTCAAAACCTTGAATGTCATTAATGGCAGGGGCTTTCAGGAAAATGGATGATGATATTGCCCGTCGCCAAATATTAAATTTGTTGATTTCTCCTGCTGTACTGTCCCACTTAGTTGATGTTAAATTACCATCCAAATCAATTGTACAACCACATAATCCATCCCATTGTTCATTGTCAACAAACCATTTTTTAATGGATTCCAAAAGACTTTCTGAATACCAACAATCATCATCAGGAAAAGCAATGATATCTCCTGATACATAGCGTAATCCCAAATTCCTGCCTGCTGTTAATCCTCTTCGATTATGTTTTAAGTAAATTAGATTAAGCTTCTCTGTATAGGATTTCAATTTCTCTTTGAGATCGTTATTTTCATTTTGATCGACAATAATCAATTCAAAGTCCTGATGTTTCTGTTTTATTAAAGAGTGAATCAGACGCACGATTTTATCATGCCTATCTTCACCTAATGTGCTGGTGATTAAAGAGAATTTCATTTTCTAGAGAACACTTACAAAAAAATGGTTGAGGGTTAAAATATAGCAGTTCCAAATAAAAATATAAGAGTATTGCGACTTTATTTTCAGAACTACGTGCAATGAAGATTCTTTTATAAGAATTTATTTAATCCAACAAAACTTTCAACAGGGCATAGTTGGATTTTTAATTTTATAATTCTATTTTTACGATTAGAGAAAGCTGTTACTGACTATCTCTCTTAAAAATCAAAATTCCTCGGCACATGCCGAGGAGAGTCAAGTCCAGACGAGAAATCTAGGTTTATTTTTTACCCAACACTTGAGACTTAAGAGAATTGAATTCTGCTAGCAATTCATCACGGTTTGAAGCTTTAAGCAAATAGCGATAGACAAACCATGCTGTGTAAGAGATACCAATCAGCTCAAAGGTGGGCGCTAATAGGGGAATATCGTTAATGGCACCGATTAGTGCGAAGGTCAGCTTGACGGTGATCAAAGCTGCCACAATCAAACCGACGGTGATCAGGGGTTGCTTATAGTCGGCGAAAAATTTCCCTAGCTCCTCAGGCAGTTCAGACAGAAAATCCGTGATGGGTTTGACTGCTTCTTGCCAAGGCTGCTCGGTTTGGGGGGAGGTCATGGGACCGGGTGCTTCGTTGTTAAACGGAGTTGTACCAGTTTCTACTTGGGTTTCAGGCTGTTGTTCCATCTTTCAAACCTATCCTTAACGATTTATATAGTACAGAGTGGTGATGGGGCAGTCTCACTAGGATGCAGCGGAGGTGCCTTTCAGATTTTGAGTAAGGGACGAATGATGCCCATATTATCAGACATATCTATAAATCTCTGTCTACATCCTACTGAGAGAATCAAGAATAGCTGATATAAAACGGCCTTGGCGATATCTCTTCCTTAATTTATTGGAAAAGAACTTTGGAAAGGCTGTCAATTTTTTGGTTTGTACTGCGCTTAAACGCTTAAGATGCCTATGCTATGATGATGCCAATTTTTATGAAATCGCGTAGAACGTATCATAGATCTTAGCTATCCATGTCTGCAAAATTTTAGCCTCCGGTTTATATGAGCCAGAAACCTGATCCCTCGCAAGTGCAATCCGTTTCTTCCGTTGGCACCCAATCGCAGCCAGTGTTATCGACTGAAGCAGGTTTATCGGAAGCGTCTGGGACGCAAGATTTAAGCATGGAAACGACGGCGATCGCCAATGGGGATCCAGAGCAAGCAACGGCAGAGACAGAGACAGAGACAGAAATCCTTGGGGTTCCTCGTAAACGTCAATTTCTCTTGCCCAATTGGCAGTGGTTAGGATTGCTCTTAATTTTCCTATCAGGGGGGGTCGGTTTTCTGGCGACATCGGTTCTCCTGAGCTTTAATGGCAGCAACAATTGCAGTGCCCTGTTCTTGCCTTTAGCCTCCGCCACAACCCGCTTA
Organism: Synechococcus sp. BDU 130192; assembly: GCF_963876085.1. Taxonomy (NCBI): domain Bacteria; kingdom Bacillati; phylum Cyanobacteriota; class Cyanophyceae; order Synechococcales; family Synechococcaceae; genus Synechococcus; species Synechococcus sp. BDU 130192. Next base: position 4,902 of record NZ_CAWNNO010000027.1, read on the forward strand.
TATTGCGCCCAGATCGAAGCGGAGAAACAGACCCTTGCCAGCTACCTAAAGGCGATTCGGATGGTGAGTGGTTTTTCGGAGAATCACCCCCTCCGGGCGGATATTGACCGCAACATTGAGGTGTGGGTTTCGCAAATTATTGCCCTTGCTGAGGTGGAATTCCAGGCGGGAAAGTTGGATGAGGCGATCGCCATGGTGCGCGATATTCCCGAAAAGGCCGGTTTTCAAGCAGAAATTGAGGCCCAAATCACGGCCTGGGAAGACATTTGGCAAGAGGGAGAAGCAATTCTAGCTAGCCTGCAACGGCAACTCGAAGCAGGAGATTTAAGCCAGGCGATGCGGACAGTCGTCCAACTCAGTTATTTAGACAACCGCTACTGGGCTACGGTGAAGTACGATGAGGCCATGGCGCAAATTCAGTTGGCTCGCAAGGAAACGGAGCAGCTAGAAGGGGCCTATGCAGCCCTGCGTCGGGGCGGTTTAGAAAATTGGCTCCAGGCGATCGCCCAGGCGAGCAACATTAGCCAAGATAGCTATGCTTACCCCCAAGCCCAACGTTTAATTAGTGACGCCCGCGAAAAAATCATTGACTACACCGACAACATTATTGATGAACGCCGCTGGGATGACTTACTTGCCCTCTGCGATCGCCTACCGGATCAACTGAACCTCGACAACGTGGTGGTCGATTGGCGAATTCTGGCCCAAGCTGGCCTTAGGGCGAACCAAGGAACCGTTAAGGATCTCGAAACAGCCCTGGTGCAAATCCAAAGTATTCAGCCCGCCAGTGCTGTCTATGACCAGGCCCAAGGTCTGATTAGTCGTTGGCAACGGGAAATTGAGGACGTGGCGCTCCTAGAACAGGCTGAGGAATTGGCCCAGGGGGGAAATATCGCCGACTATGAACGGGCGATCGCCCAGCTCAACCGTGTCCCCTCAGGCAACCCCCGTTACGATGAAGCCCGCCAAAAAATTCGCCAATGGCGTCGCCAAATTGAAATCGCCGAAGACTCTCCCACCCTGGCCTATGCAAAAGATTTAGCGGCGACCAATCGTCTCCAGGAGGCGATCGCCGAAGCCCGCACGATCCAATCCGGTCGCGCCCTCTACAACGAAGCCCAAGAAAATATTCGTCAGTGGCGCAACACCATTGAACGGACTGAAGATCAGCCGATCTTTGACCGAGCTGTGGCCCTTGGCCAACAAAAACGCTTCGATGAGGCGATCGCCGTTGCTAACCAAATTGCCCCGAACCGTGTTCTTTATGACGAAATGCAGTCTAGGGTCAGGAGTTGGCGTCAAGAACAAACCGCGATCAATAATCTGAATCGCGCCTACCAAGTGGCCAATGGCAACTCCGTCTCTGCCTGGGTAGAAGCCATCAACCTTACTCAAGAAATTCCCAGCAGCGCTAGCCAACTGCGGGCCGAAGGAAAACAGGCCGCTGACCAATGGAGCTATCGGATCCTCTCTGTGGCCCAGAGCCAAGCCAATATCTCAATCCCCCAGGCGATCGCCACCGCCCGCCAGATCCCCCGCAATACCGCTGCCTACGACGCCGCCCAAACCCAAATCAACACCTGGCAACGTCTCACCACCCCCAGCCCTAGTCCCCAAACCATCGACGT
>NZ_CAWNNO010000028.1:0-6148 GCF_963876085.1 Synechococcus sp. BDU 130192
TGGGGCCTTTTGGGAGGGACACCAACGCTCATTTTTGCCCTGGGGCGATCGCCTCATAATTCCCCCACCGATCCTGAGAAAAGTCCGCCGAACCACCCCCTTTAGCTTCCCTAGACTTTCACTTTTGTTTCATATTCACGAAACATACCTGATAAACTAAGCCATGGTTTTAAGCGAGATTTTCCCCAAGTAATATGACGGCCAGTCACCCCCCCAAACAGGAAAGACCCTGGAGTATTTGGACCGTTTTCGGCTCCACTTTTTTGACGATTTTCATTGCAGAAATGGGGGACAAAACCCAGTTAGCCACCCTCTTAATTTCGGCCCAAGCGGCTTCTCCTTGGGTGGTCTTTTTGGGGGCCGCCCTTGCCCTGGTCAGTACGAGCTTACTGGGGGTAATCATTGGCTATTGGCTCGCCCGGAAGTTGGCCCCCGATATTTTGGATATGTTTGTTGGCGTGCTGCTGCTCGTGATTGCGGGTCTACTGATTGTGGATATGCTGGCAGCCTAATGCCTTTCCCCAGGCAACCGTTTCTGGTTTTTGATTAACGTGATTCACCGATAAAACAGTTTTCTCACCCATGGTAGATATCGATTGGCAATTACTAAGTCTCACTTTTATTACCGTCTTTCTGGCGGAGATTGGTGACAAGAGTCAACTGGCGGCGATCGCCTTAGGAGGCAGTTCCAAATCACCCATTGCCGTATTTTTTGGCTCCGTGACGGCCCTAATTACCACCAGTCTCCTGGGGGTCATTGCCGGGGGAGCTTTCGCTGCGTTTATCCCTGCCCAGATTCTCAAGGGTCTAGCGGCCATCGGTTTTGCAACCCTCGCCGTGCGGTTACTGTGGCATCCGACCCCAGCAGACGAAGATTAGGCCTCTATTTCCCTAGTCCGCAGATCGACGGGAGAAAAAAGAATCTTCTACACTAGAAGGGCAGATTTTTACGCCCTTGCGTTGGGTTTCCCATGGTTGCCACCGTTAGTTTAGATGCCGTTCTCCACAAACACCGGATTCGTCCCACGATCCAAGCGCTCCAATCAGAAATTGTCCAGTGGCGTCGCCAGATCCACCAGAAACCGGAACTGGCATTTCGAGAAAATCTGACAGCAGAATTTATTGCTCATAAGCTCACGGCATGGGGCATCCCCCACCAAACTGGCATCGCTGAAACCGGTATTGTCGCCCTCATCGAAGGTCATCAAAAGGGAAAAGTGCTGGGGATTCGCGCCGATATGGATGCCCTACCGATCCAAGAGGAAAATGAGGTGGATTACCGCTCCCAACATCCGGGAGTAATGCACGCCTGCGGTCACGATGGCCATGTGGCGATCGCCTTGGGGACAGCCAAATACCTCCAGGAAAACCGCGACAGTTTCCGGGGATCTGTGAAAATTATTTTCCAACCCGCTGAAGAAAGTCCCGGTGGCGCAAAACCAATGATCCAGGCGGGAGTGCTTCATAATCCTGACGTGGATGCGATTATTGGCCTGCACCTATGGAACAATCTTCCCTTGGGTACGGTGGGGGTACGACCAGGGGCGTTAATGGCGGCAGTAGAAAGCTTTGACCTGCGGGTACAGGGGAAAGGAGGCCATGGTGCTCTCCCCCACCAGACTGTCGATGCGATCGTGGTCGGGGCGCAAATTGTCGGGGCGCTGCAAACCCTTGTTTCGCGTATTGTGAATCCCCTCGATGCGGCGGTGGTGACCGTCGGCGAATTTAAAGCGGGCCACGCGATGAATGTGATCGCCGATTATGCAGATCTCAAAGGCACCATTCGTTACTTTAATCCCCAACTGGAAAAAACCCTTGGCGATCGCCTCGAAACCATCGTTAGCGGCATTTGCCAGAGCTACGGAGCCAGCTACAAATTAGACCATGTACATCTTTACCCGCCGACGATCAATGATCCCGCTATGGCCGAGTTGGTGCGTTCCGTCGCCGAGGCAACCATCGAAACGCCCCTAGGCGTGATGCCCGAATGCCAAACCATGGGCAGCGAAGATATGTCCTTTTTCCTGCGGGAAGTGCCCGGCTGTTACTTCTTCCTTGGTTCGGCCAATCCCTACTTTGATCTCGCCTATCCCCACCACCATCCCCGCTTTAACTTCGATGAAACAGCCTTGGGAATGGGGGTAGAAATGTTTGTCCGTTGTGTCGAAAAATTTTTAGCCTAACCCCATGCAACTCCACGCCAATTTACAAAAACGCGTCGTCCTCGATACCAACGCTTTACCCTGGCAAGCCTCACCCATGGCCGGGGTCGAACGGCGAATGTTAGACCGGGATGGAGCTGAAGTTGCCCGCGCGACTTCCCTGGTGCGCTATGCCCCCGATAGTTATTTTTCGGAACACACCCACGGCGGCGGCGAAGAATTTTTTGTCCTCGAAGGCACCTTTGCCGATGAACATGGAGAATATCCCCCCGGCACCTATGTGCGTAATCCCGTGGGTTCCAGTCACCGCCCCCACAGTAAAACGGGCTGTACGATTTTCGTAAAGCTCTGGCAAATGGATCCGGCGGATCAAACTTTTGTGCGGGTGAATACCAAAGCTCAATCCTGGGTACCCGGCTTAGTGAAAGGTTTATCGGTGCTGCCGTTGCATAATTTCCAGGGGGAAAATGTTGCTTTGGTGCGGTGGGAACCGGGCACTTATTTCCAAACCCATCGCCATTGGGGGGGTGAGGAAATTTTTGTCCTGGAAGGAACTTTTGAAGATGAGCAGGGCAGTTACCCCGCCGGCAGTTGGTTGCGCAATCCCCCCGATAGTATTCATACTCCCTTTAGTCGAGCAGGCTGCATTATTTATGTGAAAACGGGCCATTTGTAAGGCATTCATCAAATACCAGGGGATTTTTGCGTTTCTGTGGGATCTCGCTTTGAAAATCTGTGCTAAAACCCAACATAGGTGCAGACACTATCATTGAGTAGCGTTAACCCGTAAAACCATAGGTAATTTTCCCCGGAGCCATATGACTTTTTTTTGGCAGAATGATGACCTGGCTACGGGTCAAGGGATCAGCTTTGAGCAGCCGATTTTTCTCGATGGCCAGATGCCTCTCACCGAGGCGATCGCCCTCATGACAGGCCAGGAAAAAGATTCTCCCCAAAGTTGTTTAATCATTACGGAGGGGGAACAAATGGTGGGAATTTTAACGGAGCGGGACTTGGTGCGGCTGTCCCTTTCACCGAAAGCGCTCCACCAAACCTTGGTGCGGGAAATTATGACTAGCCCGGTGGTGACCATTGAGCAGAAAAATTTAATCGACGTTTTTTCGGCCTATAACTTAATGCGACGGCATCAGATCCGCCATTTGCCCGTCGTGGATGAACAGCAGCTTGTGATTGGGGTTACAACCCTTAGTCTGTTGCGGCAGGCGTTACATTTGGGCTATTTTCTCCGGTTTCGGGAAGTGCGGGAGGTGATGTCTAGTCAAGTGATTTCCGCCCCACCAGAAACCTCTGTCCTCGAAGTCGCGCAATTGATGGCGAGGCGACGGATTAGCTGCATAGTGGTGGCCATCGAAGCTGGATATTTCATCAAGCCTATTGGTATTGTCACAGAAAGAGATATCGTCAAATTACAAGGCTCTGGTGCTGATTTAGAGGCCTTGGGCGTTGGGGAAGTGATGAGTGCGCCCCTCATCCAGTTACATCCTGCGGATTCCTTGGCGATCGCCCAAGAAAAACTCCAACGGCATCGGGTACGGCGGATCGTTGTTACCGGAAAAGACGGGGAATTACGGGGTATTTTGACAGAAAGTAATCTCTCGCAAATTCTCGATCCCCTAGAACTGTTCGGGATGTTGGAAATTTTGCAGCATCGAGTCAAACAACTGAGCGAAGATCGCGATCGCCTCTTACCCCACAAAAATCTCCACCTCCAACAGGCCCTGAAAAACGGCGAATTTTTACTCTATTACCAGCCCCAACTCGACATCGAAAGCCAGCGGATCATTGGGGCGGAAGTGTTGGTGCGTTGGCAATCACCGGAACAGGGTTTGGTTTCACCGGGGGAGTTTATCCCCCTCGCCGAAATGACAGGCTTTATTGTGCCCCTGGGGGAATGGATCCTCAAAGCAGCCTGTACCCAAGCCGTCCAATGGCAACAACGGGGCCTTCCCCCCTTACAAATTTCGGTCAACCTTTCGAGTAAGCAACTACAAAGCCCCCAACTGATTCCTTGTCTCAAGGCAATTTTGGCGGAAACGGGTCTTGCGGCCCGCTGGCTCAAACTAGAACTGACCGAAAGTGCCCTAGTGGAGAATGTTGATTTTACGATGGCCCAATTTCGGCTGATTAAGGAACTAGGCGTGGCGATCGCCATTGATGATTTTGGGACGGGTTATGCCTCCCTGGGGTACCTGCAACATTTTCCCTTTGATACCCTCAAAATTGATCGCTGCTTCGTGGAAAATATTCACCAAAACCCTAAAAATGCCGCCATCACCAAAGCCTTGATCAACATGGCCCAGCAGCTTAACTTTTCGGTCGTCACTGAAGGGGTAGAAACGGCTGAAGAAATGGAATTTTTGCGCCAACATCACTGTTACACATTCCAGGGGTTTTTCATTAGTCGCCCCCTACCGACGGCGGCCTTCGAAACATTTTTAGCAAATTATCCAGCCTAAAACTCCGAATCATTACGAAACCCAGTCGTCGTTGCCCGTTCCCCGAGGGAAACAGTTATGCTGAAATTGCGAAAATATTTGCCTCTGTCTGCGGGGTTTGCCCCCAATAATTCACGCCTTATCAAGAAATAGCCATGATGCAAGTCGGACTGCAAGCGCTCCTTAGTGATGCCCATTTGGATGCCACCCAGGCCCAAAGTCAACGGCAACTCTCCCTCTCCATTGGGGCGATCGCCAGTGATTTTCAAGACGCCACCCTGCCGCTCAATCTTTGTTTAGTGCTTGATCACAGTGGTTCAATGGCTGGGCAACCCCTCCGCACCGTTAAAGAAGCCGCAATACAACTGGTTGACCAACTGCGGGAAGGCGATCGCCTCTCGGTGATTGCCTTTGATCACAAAGCGAAGGTGATTGTCCCCAACCAAGATGTTACGGACAAAGCCCACATCAAAGCCCAGATCAACCGCCTTGAGGCCGCCGGGGGCACCTGTATCGACGATGGCATTAAGCTTGGGTTACAGGAGCTGGCCAGTAGTCCCGGTAAACGCGCCGCCCAGGTGTTTATGCTCACCGATGGCGAAAATGAACATGGGGATAATGGCCGCTGCTTAGAAATTGCCGCCGTCGCTGCCGAACATGGTGTGACCCTCAGTAGTCTCGGTTTTGGCGAAAATTGGAACCAAGATGTCCTCGAAAAAATTGCTGATGCGGCCAATGGCAGCTTGGCTTATATTGAAACCCCCAATCAGGCCCTCACCGAATTTGAACGACTCCTCCAGCGGGCCCAATCGGTTGGTTTAACCAATGCCCAACTGCTTTTACAACTTTCTCCCGGTAGTCGCTTGGCAGATCTCAAACCCCTCGCCCAGGTGGCCCCAGAAACCATCGAGTTACCCGTGGTCAAAGAGGGCGATTTTTACGGTGTCCGCCTTGGGGATCTCTTAACCGAAGCGCCCCGGATCATTTTGGCCAATCTCTACATCGACCAACTGCCCCCCGGCCACCAAGCCATCGCCCAGGCCCAAGTCCGCTACGATGACCCGGCCACGGGCCAAACCCGACTCATCTCAGAAGCGATTCCGATCACCGTAGACGTCCAAGAAAACTATCAACCAGCCCCGAATCCGGTGGTGCAACAATCGATTCTCGCCCTTGCGAAATACCGACAAACCCAACTGGCCGAAGACAAGCTCAAGGCAGGCGATCGCCAAGGGGCCGCGACTCTCCTCCAAACGGCAGCAAAAACGGCGATTCAACTGGGTGATACCAATGCGGCCACTGTCCTCCAGCAAAATGCGACCCAACTCCAAGGGGGCCAAGACCTCTCCGAAGGCGATCGCAAACGCACCCGCATCGCCGCAAAAACAATGATTCAACCTTAATCTTTAGGAAACCACCCTACTCACTCGTCAAATTCAACTTGGAGCGTTGTCCCTTCAAAGCTGACCAAATCCCCGTGGCGTAATTTCCGTTTGCGGCGGGTTTCTGTTTCTCCATTGACCTCCACGA
>NZ_CAWNNO010000029.1:0-6144 GCF_963876085.1 Synechococcus sp. BDU 130192
AACCCAGCTAGCGGAATTCTTGGGAGTAGCAGGCAGCACTTTTCGGGGCTGGCTAACAAAAGTTCGCGATGGCAAATGGAGTATGGCTGCCATGCAGGAAAAAATCAGGGAGAAAGATCCCACTGGGATATGGCGGCTCGATGCTGAGGCAAGATGGGCCGATAATCTGAAAGATTCTCAGCATGGGCTTTGGTTCAGGGAGGAAAAATAAAAATGCCAAAACTTAATCGGAGCCGAATGGATCAAAGCCAGCAATCAAAAGAAATCAGAGCCTTCATGGGCCTCCACAACCTGAATCTATGGGCTATGGCGAGAGCATTGAAAATGCCTTCTTATTGCCTGAGCGCCGTTATTCTAGGTGAGGCCGGCCTCACCTCTGAGCAGCAATTAAGCTTTGATCGCCTCAGGCTCGAAAAGGCGTTTGATCGTCAAATTTAGGGGATAAATCATGAATCGATCAGAAAGAATAAAGATTGCCTGTGGGCTGTATTTTTCGGGGAAATCCTTCAGGGAAGTAGCAAAGGAGCTGAAAGTTTCTCCGTCTACCATTTACCACTGGAGTCGTGGGCCGGAATGGAAAAAGGAGTGGGCCTCACTTGAGAAGAAATCATTTCAAGTGAGGGAGAAGGCATTTCTCAGCCAGTCTGAGCTGATCGAGAAATCCAGTCAGCATTTGGGGGATTTTTCTTTGGCTAATATCGAAGCGGCGATCGCCATTCAAGAATCCGTTAGGGAAGCCTTGGGGGAGATCGAGCTTCCCAAAAAAATTCAATCCTTAGAAGAATTATCGTCAGCGGTGAGGATCCTCAAAGATCTCACTATGCTGGCTGATAGCGCGTGGCAATCGCTCGAATATGCCACCCAGCTAGAGGAATTCTTCAAAAAGAATCAGCCAGCGCCTGAGCTAATTTTTGAGGAATTTTCCCCAGAAGAAATCGAGAAAATCAGAGAGCAAAATTAGGAGAAAAATGAATCATGGATAGCCTGAAAATTGCAGAGCTTGAAAGCAAAATCAAGCAACTAGAGAGAAAGCTTGAAGCCGCCAATGGGGCGATCGCCTTAGCCGCTGTCATTGGCCCAAAGGTGAGGAATATCAGCCATCTTGTAGCTCAGTCCGAATCCGCTGGCGCGTTCAAAGAGAATGGGCAGTTCTACTACAAGGGGGAATATTTGAGCGCGGCTGAATACTCCCAACGGATCGAGGCTGACGAAAATTATGCTGTTCACTTTAAAGAATCTCAGCGCCCCATTGAATCAATCCCAGCAAGCGAGAATCCATGGCGGAAAGAAAGCCTGAATTTGACAAAGCAAATGCGCTTGCTCAGGGAAAATCCGGCCCTTGCTCGAAAGCTGAGGGAGGCCGCTAAGGGCGGTTCGTGATTGGCCTTAGCAGCCACTTCATCCGGGTGGAGGGGGCGGCCTTTCTTTGATGGCGATTAAGTCTCAAGCCGCCCTAGAGCGATCGCCGCATCCACTGGCTTATATTTTTTTTGAGAACATCGCGGGCTACTTTATCCAGCAGAAAGCGAGGAAAGCTTTCCCTTTTAGCATCCCCAATTTCCTCGGAAAGCTCAGAGAAGTTCGTGTGCTGGCTAAATAAAAATTCCGCCGCCTCCCCCAATGGCTGATCCTTAAGGGAGGCGATCGCCGCTGGATCTTTGGGGGGAAAGAATTTTGCTTTCCGCCTCCATTGCCTTTGGAGATGCAGTCGATCATCCTTTGATAAATCAGGGGCAAAAATATCAATCTCTCGATTCCGCCATTCCTGAAGCTCAGGGGAGGCGATCGCCATCTCGACAAAAGGGGCGGGCCAATAATCCATCATTTTTCCATCCCTATCTATTTGCAGGGGGATGGGATCGGGCAGAAAGCGAGCAATCTCATAATCAGAGAAGCCGCGCTTTTTCCGTAGCTGGGAGCGCGAAATTAGATATTTTCCGGCAATGCATTCGATATTATTCATCCTTCGATATTCCTTTTTTATAATTTTTCCCATGCTGCTCTGCTTATGGCTTCTAGGGCAGCATTCCGGGCCTGCTGATGGGTAGCGTATTCTTTTTTTGATGCAATCCAGCGGCTCCCTTTTTGGGGCGGCTTGATGCGATATCCATAGCCCATGGGCGATCGCCTTATCTGATATCTGAATCCCTCATAATGCCGTGTGATCATTGCGCCCGCCTCCATGCCAGCCACGCTTCAATCAATTCCCTCACGCGGCGATCGCCTCCCATTGGGGGCCGCCAACATTGAGATGGGGGCAAGAAAACTTCCGACACTAGGCACTCATGGGCCGCGACAATGTCACTCACCTTTGAGTCATGCCGGGCAATGAAAGCCAGCACACCCATCCCCCCTTGATGGGCAGCGATCGCCAATGTTGTAATCGCCCTTTTCTGCCCATAGGGAACAGCTTTCCCCTTTCGCTTGAATTCCCCTAGAATCAAATGCTTTCCCCCTAGCTCTAGGCAAAAATCAATATCCATCGGGGTAGCCCTGCGCTCAAATTGAAGGCCCGAAAAATCCATCATCTGTTTATATCTTTTGGGGTATCTGATGCCACCACGAGGAATAGGCTGATTAAGCATCAGAATCACCTCCCAACAGGGGCCAGAACGTAAGCTGGACAAGGGTTTCAGGGTTTCTTAAGGTGTCTTGGGGTTCCGGGGGGGCTCCACTGGGGAAATTTAATAATTTTTCCTTCTCCCTATCCCCGTGTTTAGGGGTATCAACCCTTAGTAGAGGGGGGTGTGTACTAGCTTCAGGCATTGTAGCTGTATCGCTTACAGGGCAAAGATTAGAGGCTTGTTCCGAGTCAGTAGAATCAGCCTCAGTTTGGAGTAGCTGGGAGGCTAGGGATAAGAGCAGATTCCAATGTTTGATGATGGTGGTTTTGCTGCATCGAAGCGCCCTAACCACTGCATTGACAATTTGAGTCTTGCTGGCAAAAGTGAACCCATTCTTGATGAATCCCTTGAGGCAATTTTCAAGGCGCTTGATGGCCTTTTGTTGGCGCTCTGCATTGATATCCTTTTTCGGTTCCTTGGGTTCGGTGGTGCGTTCACCGTGCCAGTAGTAGCCGCGCTTGATAATGCTTCTAGCCCAATCGCGGCAACGCTTTTCTATGTCATGTTGATGGAGGCAATATTCCCGATAACCGGGCATGGCGATCGCCTTCTCCATAACCACCGATGCCAGCTCACTATCAGGGCATGGCTCCATAATCCGAGTCAGTCGAGTGAGGTTATAAAGAATCTCATTCGTTTCCCCATTGGCTGTCCAGCCCGTCTCTAACAGCTCTAAATAATCTTTTTCGATGTCTGCTAACTTCCCATATTTGCGCGGCTTCCTAGGCCAATTCGTTTTGTCTGCGTAATGCTCAATGACTTCATCGAACGTTTCCATGTCCTGCTGAATCACGGCCCATTCCCAGCGAAAGCGGAATTCCTCTAGGGAGTTATCATCAGCAGGTTCTAACTGAGAATCCAGCAGAACACATCCTTTTTGGCACGGAACCCGAACGGCTTGGTAGTCGAATAGCTCAGAATAAAATCTGCCCTTCTCATAGCGGCGATCGCTGTCCACCCATGACTTTCGATTGGGGTACGCCTCAAGCTGCCCATCTTTTAGCCAGAAGCCAGCCTTAGCCAAAACCATCTCAATCGTTCGGGCCGTGGCGTAAGTAGGGCGCTCTTCAGGCAAAGGATAAAGCACATGAAGCCCGCCTGACTCGCTCGATTGATAAATGATGGGTGAGCATAGCCCAACATCTTCTAAGACAGCCAGAATCGCGTTAAAGGCTTCATGATTTCGGCTTGGGTGATATTGACTCCCTGCATCGATATCGAAAACTACCCTGTTGGTTTTGCCCCCGAACCTGAGCGCGATAATTTCATCCGGCGATCGCCAATACTCATAAAATTCATCCTTCGATAGCGTGCGCTTAAATGTGCTGTATTGGCCCCCAACGGGCTTGATAGCAGGGGCGCTCCAATGGGGGAAAGTTTCCGCTAGCCATTCGATATCGCTATCAAAGTGGGCGTGGGAAATTAGGGTAGAATTGGGGAAGAGATTGCAGCACCCCGCAGTCTGCCTTACAATTTTCGACATAGTAACGGCCCGCTCCTTTTGGGAGTCGGTTGCGAATACGAGTAAAAACGAAAACCCCCGCGATCCGCCAAGATTTGGGGGTTTCGTTGTATCTAGGCCGCGCTCTTTTCATTGCCAGCGGCCCGTAAAAGATTTCTAATGGCTAGGCTCATATTGCCTTCGTGGGATTCAGCCTGACGACTCAGAATCTCAAAGTCACTGGGACTAAGCCTGATCGTCACGCTTCGGGGAAACAGTGAGCGTTTCATGGGGTTAGTGATAATGTTGTATCTCTCTAAAGGTAAGACAAAAGGCTCAACATTGCAACAAGCTGAACCTTTTGCCCCACAAGGGTTTCATTAGATCTAATGAAACCTAATTGACAGTACAGTATTGCGGGTGCGGGGATGTCAGCGGCCTAGGATAACTGGGATGATGATCGCCAATGTTGCAGCCACAATGAGGCTAAAGGCTAGGTTAACTACCTGGGTAGAGGCTTTCTGATAGGTATCTACCCGATCGCTGATAATCCGAACGTCTGTATCGAGTCGGGATACTTTTTCGTCTAAGTCAATCACACTTTTGTCTAAGCGCCCAAACCCTTGCTCTAAGCGCCCTAGGGTAACTTCAATGCGATCAAGCTTTTCTTCAGTCGTGGACATGGTTATCCTCCATGGATTCCCTTTATTTTACTTTCAGCCATGGTGATCGCCTATGTCAGGGCGGCAATGAGTTGGGCTTTTCTCATATTGCTGTAACCCTTGATTCTGGCTTGGGAGGCGGCTTTCTTAAGCTGACGAATGTTCATAGTTTCGATTGGGTTTTGCGGTGCTGGCTTGGGAGTAGTGGCGATCGCCTGTGGAGCATGGCGGCGGGCTGCAATGGAATCGCAAATAAAGCAAGCTAAAGCAACAAAAAAGTAAGCGGAGGCTGCAACAAACGTAGCGGTGATGATGAGAGTCATGGTGCGGTTCCTGTAAATGTGTAGCGGTGGGAGGAAATGTGGAGTCATCTCCCTTGTCTATGTCCCCATTATATAGCTATCGCTACGATATCGCAAGCATTACCGATAATTATCTGATAATCCATAAGCTTAATCGCTCTATCCCATGCCCTGCCTTGATTCTGGCTGTTTTGATGGGAACGATAACAATGCGTAAGCTTAAGCGTTCTCAGCCCGTATCCCCTATGCCCTGGTAGTTCTGGCTTAAATCGAGCTATCGAAAATTGACATTATCGTAAGCTTACCGCTAGCTTTCCTTATGCTGTAAGGATTTCAGGGTATCGCAGTCGATAAGATAGCGATAATGATAAGCTTAAGGGGATGCTATTTACAGGAAAAATCACCATGGCCCGAACTGCTGGAATCGTTATCCGGGTAGAGCCGGAAACGCGCGATCGCCTTAACCAGATTGCTCAGGAAAATGGGGTAGAGCTGGCAACGGAACTTTATAAGGTTGCGGCGCGTATCGCTGACGGTGAGCTAGATTTATTGGCCCTAGCGGGTGGGGCCGCCCCTGCCCCTGTGGATATCAATTCAAAAATCAATGAGGCGATCGCCCCTGCCCTTGAGGGAATCGAGGGGGAGCTTTCCCTGCTAAAAAAGCGGCTGGCCCTCATTGAAGAGAATCATGGGGGCAAAATTATCAATGTGGAGGCGATCGCCAATGAACCCGCTAACAATGAGGCCATGACAGAAAATAGCCCTTCCAGAATGGCCCCTATCGAACGAAGCGAACCAGTCACGACTAACCACCCCAAAACCACAGACAAGAGCGTTGCGGCGGTAGATATCGCTAAGGGCCTCAACGGAACCCAGCTAGCGGAATTCTTGGGAGTAGCAGGCAGCACTTTTCGGGGCTGGCTAACAAAAGTTCGCGATGGCAAATGGAGTATGGCTGCCATGCAGGAAAAAATCAGGGAGAAAGATCCCACTGGGATATGGCGGCTCGATGCTGAGGCAAGATGGGCCGATAATCTGAAAGATTCTCAGCATGGGCTTTGGTTCAGGGAGGAAAAATAAAAATGCCAAAACTTAATCGGAGCCGAATGGATCAA
>NZ_CAWNNO010000030.1:0-5511 GCF_963876085.1 Synechococcus sp. BDU 130192
ATCCTCACCTAATCGAGAGTGATAGAACAACGTAGGGATGTGGTTGTCAAATCCAGATTGAGGGGCTTAAGAACTTAAAATTCTAAATTTTTCCAGTCACCAAACCCCTTGCTCTGAGGGCATTCCAGGGATTTTTCATTCAAATAGCGAAAAAAGATTGAAAAAAGGTGTTGACATCTCCGAGTTGTGTGGTTAATATAGTTAAGCGCGGTTGAGAGAGACGCACTGAACCGCCGCCCCGAACCGAGACAAAAGAATAGAATTTGAAAGTGACTATCCGCCCCCTTGTTTTAAACAAGATTATAACAAGTGAGCTGGTTGAGATTGAAACAATCGATACCAAGGAGCTTAGTTAAGGATAAAGAGAGCCTTAAAAAACATCTCTTGCTAAAGACAAATGAAAATTCTAAGGAATGAGTAAGGAGTCTAATATGGAGAGTTTGATCCTGGCTCAGGATGAACGCTGGCGGTATGCCTAACACATGCAAGTCGAACGAAGCCTTCGGGCTTAGTGGCGGACGGGTGAGTAACGCGTGAGAATCTGCCTTCAGGACGGGGACAACAGTTGGAAACGACTGCTAATACCCGATATGCCGAGAGGTGAAATCTTTTTTGGCCTGAAGATGAGCTCGCGTCTGATTAGCTAGTTGGTGGTGTAAGGGACCACCAAGGCGACGATCAGTAGCTGGTCTGAGAGGATGAGCAGCCACACTGGGACTGAGACACGGCCCAGACTCCTACGGGAGGCAGCAGTGGGGAATTTTCCGCAATGGGCGAAAGCCTGACGGAGCAATACCGCGTGAGGGAGGAAGGTCTTTGGATTGTAAACCTCTTTTCTCAGGGAAGAATACTGACGGTACCTGAGGAATAAGCACCGGCTAACTCCGTGCCAGCAGCCGCGGTAATACGGAGGGTGCAAGCGTTATCCGGAATTATTGGGCGTAAAGAGTCCGTAGGTGGTCATGCAAGTCTGCTGTCAAAGCCCACAGCTTAACTGTGGATCGGCGGTGGAAACTGTGTGACTTGAGTACGGTAGGGGTAGAGGGAATTCCCAGTGTAGCGGTGAAATGCGTAGATATTGGGAAGAACACCGGTGGCGAAAGCGCTCTACTGGACCGTAACTGACACTGAGGGACGAAAGCTAAGGTAGCGAAAGGGATTAGATACCCCTGTAGTCTTAGCCGTAAACGATGGATACTAGGCGTTGTCTGTATCGACCCGGACAGTGCCGAAGCTAACGCGTTAAGTATCCCGCCTGGGGAGTACGCACGCAAGTGTGAAACTCAAAGGAATTGACGGGGGCCCGCACAAGCGGTGGAGTATGTGGTTTAATTCGATGCAACGCGAAGAACCTTACCAAGATTTGACATCCCGTGAATCTTGCAGAGATGCGAGAGTGCCTTCGGGAGCACGGAGACAGGTGGTGCATGGCTGTCGTCAGCTCGTGTCGTGAGATGTTGGGTTAAGTCCCGCAACGAGCGCAACCCTCGTCCTTAGTTGCCAGCATTAAGTTGGGCACTCTAGGGAGACTGCCGGGGACAACTCGGAGGAAGGTGGGGATGACGTCAAGTCATCATGCCCCTTACATTTTGGGCTACACACGTACTACAATGGTCGGGACAAAGGGCAGCAACCCCGCGAGGGCAAGCGAATCTCATCAAACCCGGCCTCAGTTCAGATTGCAGGCTGCAACTCGCCTGCATGAAGGAGGAATCGCTAGTAATCGCAGGTCAGCATACTGCGGTGAATCCGTTCCCGGGCCTTGTACACACCGCCCGTCACACCATGGAAGCTGGCAACGCCCGAAGTCGTTACTCTAACCGTTCGCGGAGGAGGGCGCCGAAGGCAGTGCTAGTGACTGGGGTGAAGTCGTAACAAGGTAGCCGTACCGGAAGGTGTGGCTGGATCACCTCCTTTTAGGGAGACCTAACCTACTGAAGTTTGAAAGCAATCAGCAAATAGAACGCAGTAAGGTCATCTCGAAGGTCGTGCGAGGGGGAGAAACGGGAGTCACTTTCAAATTTAGGTTCGTGGACATGGGCTATTAGCTCAGGTGGTTAGAGCGCACCCCTGATAAGGGTGAGGTCCCTGGTTCAAGTCCAGGATGGCCCACTTATCAACCGTTGATAATCATCAATTGTTGATATCAATGGGGGTATAGCTCAGTTGGTAGAGCGCCTGCTTTGCAAGCAGGATGTCAGCGGTTCGAGTCCGCTTACCTCCACCAAAACCACGAAATCACGAAATAATGAAACAATCTCAGCATCAACACCACAGTCTAAGAAAAAAGGCGAAAGATGTTGTTGAATGCTGAAAGGGATTTCAGCAAAGCACCTTGAAAACTGCACAAAAGAATATTAGATAGTCGAAATAATAGCTAGGTAGGAAAGTACGAAAGTACAAACAATCCAAAAATAGCCAAGAGTCTGACCTCGAAAAAAGGTCAAGCTACAAAGGGCTAACGGTGGATACCTAGGCACACAGAGGCGATGAAGGACGTGGTTACCGACGATATACTCCGGGGAGCTGGAAGCAAGCATTGAGCCGGAGGTTTCCGAATGGGGCAACCCTAAATACAGCCATCTGAATATATAGGATGGTATGAGCCAACTCAGCGAATTGAAACATCTTAGTAGCTGAAGGAAGAGAAAGAAAAATCGATTCCCTTAGTAGCGGCGAGCGAAGCGGGAAGAGCCTAAACCAACTGCTTAGGCGGTTGGGGTTGTGGGACAGTGATGTGGACTATAGAGGTTAGACGAAGTAGTTGAAAGCTACACCAAAGAAGGTGAAAGTCCTGTAGTCGAAAATCGAAGTAGCCTAACTGTATCCCGAGTAGGCCGGAGCACGTGAAATTCCGGTTGAATCAGCGAGGACCACCTCGTAAGGCTAAATACTACTGTGTGACCGATAGTGTAAAAGTACCGCGAGGGAAAGGTGAAAAGAACCCCGGGAGGGGAGTGAAATAGAACATGAAACCGTTAGCCTACAAGCAATGGGAGGACGATTTAACGTCTGACCGTGTGCCTGTTGAAGAATGAGCCGGCGACTTACAGGCTGTGGCAGGTTAAGGTGAAAAGCCGAAGCCAAAGTGAAAACGAGTCTGAAAAGGGCGTTAGTCACAGTTTGTAGACCCGAACCCGGGTGATCTAACCATGGCCAGGATGAAGCTTGGGTAATACCAAGTGGAGGTCCGAACCGACTTCTGTTGAAAAAGGAGCGGATGAGCTGTGGTTAGGGGTGAAATGCCAATCGAACCCGGAGCTAGCTGGTTCTCCCCGAAATGTGTTTAGGCGCAGCGGTTGGTTTCCTTGCATGGGGGTAAAGCACTGTTTCGCTGCGGGCTGCGAGAGCGGTACCAAAGTGAGACAAACTAAGAATACCATGTAAAATTCAGCCAGTAAGACGGTGGGGGATAAGCTTCATCGTCGAGAGGGAAACAGCCCAGACCGCCAGCTAAGGTCCCAAAATACTTGCTAAGTGATAAAGGAGGTGGGAGTGCATAGACAACCAGGAGGTTTGCCTAGAAGCAGCAATCCTTGAAAGAGTGCGTAATAGCTCACTGGTCAAGCGCTCCTGCGCCGAAAATGAACGGGGCTAAGCAAGTTACCGAAGCTGCGGACTCGAAAGAGTGGTAGGGGAGCGTTCTATATGGTGTGAAGCATTAGCGGTGAGCAGATGTGGACTGTATAGAAGTGAGAATGTCGGCTTAAGTAGCGAAAATATGTGTGAGAATCACATACCCCGAAACCCTAAGGGTTCCTCCGGAAGGCTCGTCCGCGGAGGGTTAGTCGGGACCTAAGGCGAGGCCGAAAGGCGTAGTCGATGGACATGAGGTTAATATTCCTCAACTCCTGTGTGGGAGCATAACTATGACGCATGAAAGATAGCTACACCCTGAATGGATTGGGAGGAGACTACGGTCTCCGCGTAGTAAAGGATAGTGCCTAGAAAAGCTAGTTATGTGTTGAAAGCATAGGACCCGTACCCGAAACCGACACAGGTAGGGTGGTAGAGTATACCGAGGGGCGCGAGGTAACTCTCTCTAAGGAACTCGGCAAAATTGCTCCGTAACTTTGGGAGAAGGAGTGCCAGCGAGAGCTGGTCGCAGTGAAGAGGCCCAGGCGACTGTTTACCAAAAACACAGGTCTCTGCAAACTCGTAAGAGGACGTATAGGGGCTGACGCCTGCCCAGTGCCGGAAGGTTAAGGAAGTTGGTTAGCTTAGGCGAAGCTGACGACCGAAGCCCCGGTGAACGGCGGCCGTAACTATAACGGTCCTAAGGTAGCGAAATTCCTTGTCGGGTAAGTTCCGACCCGCACGAAAGGCGTAACGATCTGGGCACTGTCTCGGAGAGAGGCTCGGCGAAATAGGATTGTCTGTGAAGATACGGACTACCTGCACCTGGACAGAAAGACCCTATGAAGCTTTACTGTAGCTTGGTATTGGGTTCGGGCTTTGTTTGCGCAGGATAGGTGGGAGACGTTGAGATTACTCTTGTGGGAGTAATGGAGTCACTGGTGAGATACCACTCTAACAAGGCTAGAATTCTAACTTTAAACCGTGAAGCCGGTGAAAGGACAGTATCAGGTGGGCAGTTTGACTGGGGCGGTCGCCTCCTAAATGATAACGGAGGCGCACAAAGGTTCCCTCAGGCTGGTTGGAAATCAGCCATCGAGTGCAAAAGCAGAAGGGAGCTTGACTGCGAGACCTACAAGTCAAGCAGGGACGAAAGTCGGTTTTAGTGATCCGACGGCGCTGCGTGGAAGGGCCGTCGCTCAACGGATAAAAGTTACTCTAGGGATAACAGGCTGATCTCCCCCAAGAGTTCACATCGACGGGGAGGTTTGGCACCTCGATGTCGGCTCATCGCAACCTGGGGCTGAAGTAGGTCCCAAGGGTTGGGCTGTTCGCCCATTAAAGCGGTACGTGAGCTGGGTTCAGAACGTCGTGAGACAGTTCGGTCCATATCCGGTGCAGGCGTAAGAGCATTGAGAGGAGTCTTCCTTAGTACGAGAGGACCGGGAAGGACGCACCGCTGGTGTACCTGTTATCGTGCCAACGGTAAACGCAGGGTAGCCAAGTGCGGAGCGGATAACCGCTGAAAGCATCTAAGTGGGAAGCCCACCTCAAGATGAGTGCTCTCATGGAGTTAATCCAGTAAGGTCACGGGGAGAACACCCGTTAATAGGCATTAGGTGGAAGTGTGGCAACATATGGAGCCGAGATGTCCTAACAGACCGAGGGCTTGTCCTTAAACAGATGGTTAGACTAAGTATTTCGATGAACTAATGAGTATTTTGTGCAGTCTTGAGGGTGTGAGACCACACCACTGCTTGGTGTTTCTAGCATAGTGGAACCACACTGATTCCATCCCGAACTCAGATGTGAAACGCTATAGCGGCGACGATACCTGTGGGGTAGCCTACCGGGAAAATAGCTCAATGCCAAGCTTCTCTCTTTTATGAAAAACTGAATATCTTATTCTTCAACTTTATATTCTAATCAAAGCTC
>NZ_CAWNNO010000031.1:0-3958 GCF_963876085.1 Synechococcus sp. BDU 130192
GGACTAGAGGGCGCATCTCGACAAAAACCTACGGTTATAGAAAAAATATCGTTTGAAAACCTTGTATAGAAAGAGTTTTGAGGATCGACCTTTTTAGAAAGTTTTAACGAAAGAATAGGGGTTCTAGAGGAGGCCAGTAAAATAAGTTCCATGGGGAACAAGGTGCCTAAAGGGGAGCAGGGAGATATGGGAGAGAGTTTCATCATCAATCACCTCACCCTGGGAACGAAGCTCCTCAACAATGTCGTTAATCTTGAGGGTATTCCAATAAAGCACAGCATTAGAGACCAAGCTCAAACAACTCGCTTTGTTCATGATCTCTTGGTATTGACCAGTGGCAAATTCACCCTGGTCACCAAAGAAAATGCGGCGAGGGAGACGGTGGCGATACTCCCCTTTATTGAGTTGGAGTTGAACCCGACGACGGAGGTCCTCATCAGTGATGTAGCGAAGAATGTATTGAGTTTTAAGGATGCGTCCCAAGTGGGTGAAAGCCTTAGAAAGACGGTCGGACGGGAAGGAATTAATCAGGCGCTCAAGGACAACATGGGCAGGAGCGACCCGCTGGCGAAGAGACATAGCGACTTTCAGCATCTCATTCCACTGTTCAACGACCAGGGCTAAATTAGCCGTCTTATTTAGTAAAGGAGAGAAGATACCGTAATCCTGGTCCTTATCAAGACGATAAAGCTGCTGCTCCTTGAGGTCTTTGATACGGGGCATAAAGTAGAACCCCAGTAAGTGACAAAGAGCAAAGAGAATTTCCGTATAGCCATGGGTATCAGTAGTGTGGGCACGGATCGGTAAGACTGTATTGTTTTCGAGGAGGCCATCGAGAACATATAGGGCCTCACGGGGCTTGCAGGAAATGACTTTGGTGCTGTAGACCGAATACTGGTCAGAAACATGGGTATAGATACCAATGGCCTTGTCATAATAGCCGTAGTAACGGGGATAATAAGAGGCCAAAAGGCTGCTCGCCCGAACACCAAAACGCTGAGCATCAGAAGAAGAAATGTCTCCTGACCCATAGACGGAACTCAAGGGCAAAGCATGGTGCTGATTAACAATGGCAGCGCTGGCGGCGACAATCGTCTCCTCACGGATATAGTCCTGGGTCACCCGGCGCAACATATCTAGCGATACCCCTTCCACACTGGCACTCATGGCGACGACCCCTAAATTAGTAGCCTGAGCAAGCAAAGCAGCCAAGAGGGTTTTGTAAAAGTGACGGGGTTTTGATAGATGGTCAGCAACCGGCGTGAAATGATGGGTAAAGCTTATCCGTTGATCCACCTCAAGCAGTAGTTGCTCAATCCGAATAGAAGGTAGGTGAGAATTAATCACCTTCTGTAGGGCATCCACCTTAGGAGACTTGGATTTTTTTGTATAGCGCTTGAGCTGGAGTTCATTATCTTGAATGTGAGCGAAAGAATCCGTAGGGAAACTCTCCTGGGCCAGGCGTACAGCATGATTGAATTCCTCCGTGAGCACCAAAGCGGCCTCTTCCTGAGTGGGCTGTTCCAGCACTTCATCGACCGTCTGGTCGCTCAGCTCAGTGAGGGTCATCTCCCAGAAAGAAATATGGTGTTTGCTTTGGGGTAAATAGAGATCGCCCGAACGAAGTGCATCCCTGAGAGCAAAGGCGAGGCCCATCTCCCAGGCATTCCGTTTAAGCTGGCCCTGCTCATCATGCAATAGCTTGCGTAAATCCTTGGGGACAAAGCTTACGGGCGCGTCACCAGGGAGGCCTTTAATTTTCCCAGCATTAAACTGTCGCACAAGGTGAATCGCATCCAATAAATCTTCATTGCCTGGGGCTGCTGCAAAGGGGAGCTGCAGAAAGTCAGGGAAATATTTCCGTAGTGTGGGATAGGCATTAATGAGGAGTTCACCATAGCCGTATTCCTCCAGCCGTTGGAACGCTTTAAACTCTTCCAGAGAGCTGCGGAATTCACCTTCATCAATTTGCTTCCAGAGCTCAGTCTTGGTGAAGGTTTGGTCATCATCAAGACCCAGAAGAACTTGGCCCATTTTGAGCATCGTATCTACCGCACTCTTCTGGCGCTGACGACATTCACGATGCTTTTCCTCATAGCGATTTTTCAGTCGCCGTACAAGATTGGCTATGTACTGGTCATGCATGGAAGCCAGATAATCCAAGAGAAGCTTTCTGGTTTCCAGTAGGAAGCAGACCATGATTGCATAACGCTTGTGTTTCTTGAAACGCTTTATCTCCGAAGCGTTGTATCGTTTCGCCTGCTTAAAAAGGTACTCTAGAAATGCTGGTGTGAGCGTCGGGAATTGATAATCATCAATCCCTGTATCCACAAGAGTTTGGTACCTAGACAAATAAGATTTGATGGAAGTCACTGTTGCGGCCGGAGGATATACCTTCAGATAGGCGAACTCAGAGTAATGCTTATCCTCCGGCACTATCAGCAATTGATCGATCATGCGGCGGAATTTAGGAGAAAACTGCTCAAACATGGCTTCAAACAGTTGTAAATGTACCTCAGAGCAGACACGGATTACCAGTCGTTCTAACACCGTTGGACCTGGCAATAGCACCTGTCTCTCAAACAGATAAATTTCTGCCTGCTCAAATAGCTTGTCTGGTAGCGCTCTCTGTTGTGCTTGCTGCCGTAACCATGGTTTCAACTCCTGCTTTGCCGACGCATCAAAACGTCTAAACCCTAGATACTTCAAGATATTCTGAAGCTGTTTTAGGTATGTCGCCTCTCTTTCCGGTACTCGAATTTTCAAAGCAACCGGTAGGTTCAACTGCTGTCGTAGGTGACTGGCGATCCGTGGCGAAAGGTTATCAACTTGGGCCAGAAAGCGACCATACAAACGCACAGAACAGATTTGTATAGCCAGATGTAGCCGAAAGCGCTTTTGGTATTTCTTCAGTTCTTGGCAATCTTCTGGGGAAAGCTGCCAATCTCGAAACATTTCCTCGTCCGTGAACTCTTCGGGCAGGGTGATGGGCTGATAACGTTGACGCTGGGATAGAAACTGTTCTTTTGTATTCACTTGCTCTGATAACCAATCAATTTTTTTGACTCAAAAAACACTCGTTTTTCTTGCTGTGGTTCACGGTCGCACTTACCATGGAAATATCAATAAAAAAACTTATCTTAAATAACAACACAAGGTTGCTGCCCTTCTTTTAAGTTTTTGAGTGGCTAGATTTGGCTTTATGTTGATTGGTTATATTCGGGTTTCTAAAAGTGATGGCTCCCAATCTTTGGATTTACAGCGGGATGCTCTGCTAGAGGCTGGGGTTGAGTCCCATCGCATCTATCAGGATTTAGCCTCTGGCCGTAAAGATGCTCGGCCAGGACTGGACAACTGTTTAAAGGCACTGCAGCCTGGCAATACGTTAGTCATCTGGAAGCTAGACCGCCTTGGGCGCGATCTGAAGCATTTAGTCGGTTTGGTTGATACTTTTAACCAGCTTCAGGTGGGTTTGAAGGTGCTGGCTGGGGCTGGAGCCCAAATCGATACCACGACTGCTAATGGACGCTTGGTTTTTGGGATCTTTGCTGCCTTGGCTGAATTTGAGGCGGAATTGATTCGAGAACGTACTCAGGCGGGTTTAAAGGCAGCCCGAGCTCGAGGACGTGTGGGTGGTCGGCCCCGTAAGATGACCCTGACAACGTTGAAGATGGCGATGTCTGCCATGGCTGACCCTCAAAGCAATTCTCAGGAAGTCGCAAAGCGTTTAGGCATCACTACAGCCACACTTTATTCCTATGTGAATGGTGATGGTTCTGTGAAGGCTTTAGGGCAACGTTTGCTTGACCAAGGCTCATCTAAGAGAGCCCCCTAGAACCCCTATTCTTTCGTTAAAATGTCCGAAAAAGGTTGCTCCTCAAAACAGCTTCTATACAAGACTTTCAGACGATATTTTTTCTATAACCGTAGGTTTTTGTCGAGATGCGCCCTCTAGTCC
>NZ_CAWNNO010000032.1:0-1991 GCF_963876085.1 Synechococcus sp. BDU 130192
GGATTATTCACATCGGGATAATCGCGGAAAGGATCTTCTTTTGTACCCGTGCCGTAGATGCCTTGTTTCCAGGGGGGATTATTGGCATCAGGATAGTCGCGAAAAGGATCATCCGGCGTGCCAGTGCCATAGATAACTGTGGGAATTGAAGGTAAATTACCTAAAATCCAGCCTGTCCAGAAACCACCCGCAGCAGGAAAACCGAGGGTCGCTGTTGTGATAACGCAGGGGCCACTGGCTAACCAGCGATCTAGGCTACCACCTGCTTCTTGCCAACCACAGTCATCGGCGAGGACAGGAATGCCATGGGCGACGTAAAACCCTACCAAACTGAGCGATAGCAGTATTAAAGTCTGGGTCGATGGCGGTTGATTGTTTCTAAAAATGAGAACAAGAGCAATGGCGATCGCCCCGAGGAAAAGTAATTGGGGAATGCCGCCAAAAAACCAGAAGCAAATGGCCGCAATGAGATAACCCACCATAAGGCCAGCTAAGAGGGTTTGTAACGTGACCTGGGATAAAGCTGGGGGAGATTGATGGCGAAATAGGCGATGGGCATCTTGCCAACCCAACTGAGCCGCAAGGCGCAGGAGATGTTGGGGTTCACAAATGGCGGCCAGGGCAAACAGAGCGATTTGGATGCTCACCAGCAGGTTCCCTAAAAAGGTACTAAAGGCGATCGCCACCGCCAGACCCACCCAGGGGAAAGGACTTTGAAATTGACTCGCTTGTTGGCCAACATCCACGCAGATTTGCGGCAGTTGACCGATCCCCTTGAGATAGTTACCCAGGGTGCCCCGAAATAGGTGACCCACCAAAATGCCACTAAATAGCCAAAATAATGTGCCGGGTACAAGCTGATCCGAGATCACCAAGACGGAACCGAGCCAAGGATTTGTGGTCGGATTAAACCCTTCGTTCACACCAACCAATAGGAAAGTATGCACCAGCCACATCACGCCACCGACGATAACCCCAACCACGATTTGGCGGGGTAATGCTTGCAGAAAAGCTTTTAAAAGCCAGCCCAGCAATTGCACCAGGGTTTTCGGTGCCCGTTGGCTTTGCCCATTAGAAGAAGCAGCCATGGTTATTGCTCCCCTAAATTGCGTAAATATTGGGCATCGAGTCGCGTAATGCCGTTACGGGTACCGAGCCAGAGATTACCAAATCGATCCTGTACCATTGCCTTTACCTCCTGATCCGCCAGACCATCGGCTTCCGTGAGAATGAGCCATCGTCCCTGGGAATCTAAGCGAGCTAAACCGTCATATTCAGAGCCAAACCACAGCACCCCGGTTTGATCTTGGTAGATGGAGCGGACTTTTTCTCCAGCAAGGCCATCTGCTTTGGTGAAAATTTGGGCGATCGCCCAACCAGTCGTGCTTCGTTCCAGGCGAGCGAGGCCACCACGATCAAAAAGACCCATGCCCACCCAGAGATGCCCTGTATCATCGCTAAATAGGCTTGTAATGTTATTATGGGCCAGCCCATTGGCCGTCGAAAAAAGTTGGCAGGATTTCTTAATACAGTGGCTTAACCCGCCTTTAGGAGCCACCGCCGAGCCAAACCACATTCCCCCCTCGGCATCTTGATGAATGACATTTACCATCCGATCCGGTAGTCCATCCGCCGGGGTTAAAAAGTGCCAATCCTTGTTTTCCTTGACCGCTGCTCCCTCCCAGGTGCCGATCCAAAGTTGACCCGCCCGATCCACATAGAGGGCATTAATTTGACCTTGAAAAAACGGCTTATCGGATTGATAGGGGTGGCACCCTTGGGCATCGACATAATTTAAACCGTTGCCATGGCCAATCCAGAGCACACCGTCGGCATCGATTGCTAGGGCACGGACGAATTGCAACGGGCGATCGCATTGGAGGGGTTCAACGGTATGGGGAGGTTGTAAAGCAATTTGAAAGACCCCTGCCTGACCCCCGGCCCAGAGATGATCACCTTGGATGACGAGGGCAGAAACTTCCTGGGGAGGA
>NZ_CAWNNO010000032.1:2041-3924 GCF_963876085.1 Synechococcus sp. BDU 130192
CCTGGTTGTTTGGGTTGTCCCTGCCAGCTTTGAAAGAGAGACAAAAGCTCCCAGATAAATAGGCCCAAGGTGCTGACAATTGCGCCAAAAAGCAGGTATTTCCAGAGTTTTAAGCTGTATGGTTCAGGGGATTTCATCGGATTGCAGCTTTCCTTCCTTTAGCCAGAAAATTTTCTCGCTGAGATATTGGGCTTCGGTCGGGTTATGGGTGACATAAAGGGCACAGGCAGCAGTTAGCTCAAGATATTCGCGGATGTAATGGAGCAGAGTCTGTTTAAGGGTGAGATCCAGGTTCGTCAGGGGTTCATCAAAAAGGATGTAAGGGGGATGGGGCGCTAAAACCCTTGCCAAGGAAGCCCGTTTCGCCTCCCCTCCGGAAAGTTGGTAGGGGTAACGGTGAGCCAAGGGGGCGATCGCCAACCGTTCGAGGAGTTGTTGAATGCGTTGTTTTTTCACTGGGGCCGTGAGGTGGCCCAGGCCAAAGGCAATATTTTGGGAGATGGTCATGTGGGGCCAGAGAATCGGCGTTTGAAAGACAAACCCAATGTGACGTTGGTGGGGAGCGAGGATTTGCGTTGAAGAACTGACCACCTGACCCGCGAGGGAAATTGTACCGCCATCGGGTTGATCGAGGCCGGCGATCAAACGCAAGAGGGTGGTTTTACCGCTCCCAGATGGCCCTAAAATCGCCACGGTTTGCCCTGGTTCTACTGTCAGAGCTAAATTATCCAGAATTTTAGCTGTCTGATAGGTTTTGCTGAGATTTTCGACTTGGATCATGTTCTATCTCCCCCCTCGGTAAATGGTGCTCCAACTCCTTAATCCCCAAGCCATCAGTCCACCAACCCCAAAGGCGATCGCCACCAACACTAGACATAACACCGCCACCGACGCCGCCGCTCCGTAATGCAAGTAGTTATAAATCCGGAGGGTGAGGGTGGAATATCCAGGGGGAATCACGATCAAAGTCGCGCCCAATTCACCGACACTGAGGGCAAAGACCAGGCCCGCCGCCGCCAACAACCCCGGTAGGAGCAGGGGTAAACGCAACCAGAGCCAAATCCGCCACCGGGGGCCAACTTCCAAGCGGGTCGCCTCCCAGAGGGGTTGGTTCAATTGCTGTAATTGCGCTAGGAGTACCAAACTGGCGAAGGACGTAAAACGGGCGAGGTGGGCTAAAAATGGCATCAACGGTGTGCCGTAAATTTCCAGGGGAAGCGGGCGATTCCACAGATCAATCAAGCCAATCCCCACTAGGGGGGCGGGTAAAGCCAAGGCCCAAATCACCAGCCCCCAAGTCACTCTCCCCCAACGGTCATCACGGTTGAGAAGCTGGGCGATCGCCAAGGCCATGGGTAAAGCGGCGATCGCCACCGTCAAACCCAGGCCAACGGTAAAAGTTATTTCCCCGGCCGCCGCTTGGATTGGGGTCAACCACTGGGGTTCCTGGGCCACCACGATGATCAGCGTCAGAATGGGCACGAAAATTTGCAGTGCAAAAAGACCCAAGGCTAAGTGCTGCAACCTGATAAACCACCAAGGCCACTGGGGGGGAATTTCCCAGAGATTTTCCTGGGGCGAAAGTTGCATCGTTTGCTGGAGGGGAAGTTGTAAGATCAAAATCACCCCCCAGGCGATCGCCAAGAGGGGTACTGCTAAAAGAAACGCCCTAGCTGGCTCATTGCTGGTGCTGTATTCCGCGAAAATTTCTAGGGCATAAGTGCCAATGCCAAACAGGGAAGGAAGGCTATAGTCCATCAAGCTTAACAGAAAAATCAACCCAAAACTCGCCACAAAACTCGGTAATGCCAGGGGCAAAATAATTTGTCCCAACACCCGTAGATCCGGCACCAGGAGCCGCGCCGCCTCAATTGCTTCCCGAC